>CALKWU010000177.1 GCA_938004015.1 uncultured Oceanobacillus sp. | reverse complement strand
AAAAGAAAAAATCTCATAAAAAGTGGGACAGAGGGTCAGAGCATTTGTCCCAATCTAAGCCTTGATGCACAAGAGCTGGATTGGGCGTTTTCTCTGATCTTCTGTCCCATTTTTGTTATTCTTTTTTCTTTCGTTTAAAGATGGCGACTGAAAGGAAGAAGCTTGCCATTAGTAGTGCACCGAACCAAAGGATGGTGAGCCAGCCATTATTGTCTATCGGGGTTCCGATAAGGAGTGCCCGTAATGTTTCAATCAATGGTGTCATTGGCTGATTTTCTGCAAAAGCATGTAACCAACTCGGCATCGTCTCAGTTGGTACAAACGCACTGCTGATATACGGCAGGAATAGCATCGGGAATGTCGCAGCGTTGGATGTTTCCACGCTCTTTGCAAGTAATCCGATAGCGACAAACAACCAATTGAGCGAAAGCATAAATAGAGTCAATATCCCAATCACACCAAGCCATTCTAGCAAACCGGCATCTGGTTCAAAGCCAATGAGCATTGCCACGATAAAAATGATCGTAGTTGCCATGACATTACGAATATATCCTCCACTCACATGACCAACTAACAAAGAAAACGGACGGAGCGGCATACTGCGAAATCGATCAAATATACCACCAACCATGTCCTGGGTCACACTCACTGCAATTAATGAGCTGCCAAATCCTGCACAGGTGATGATCACTCCTGGAACAACATAATTCACATATTCTGTGCCAGTTTGAATGGCACCACCAAAAATGTAAACAAACATAATCATGATTATGATTGGTAGTCCAATTGCCATCAGCAAGGACTCTGGTTCACGCACAATGTGTCTAAAGCTTCGTTGTGACATGGTCCATCCATCAGATAACGCCCAATATAACTTTGATTTACGCATGGTGGAATTCTTCCTTTCTTTTACGGCTGGTGATTGTCATAAATACATCATCAAGAGTAGGTTTACGGAACTGAACATTGCTCGGTTCTATTCCCTCGTCATTCAATGAGTTGAGAAGTACACGTAACGTTTCAGTTGAACCAGTAGTAACAGATATCCTTCGTTCTTTCTCATCGATTTGTCCTTTTACGATTTTAATAGCTCGTTGGAAATCGTTGTGATTGTCGAAGGTTAATTCGAGTTTTTCATCTCCAACTATCTGTTTCAATTCTTCCGCTGTTCCTTCTTCCACTATTTTCCCGCTATCAAGGACAGCGATTTTGTCTGCCAATTGGTCTGCTTCTTCCAAATACTGGGTCGTTAAAAAAATCGTTATTCCGTCATCGGTCAGACTTTGAATCATGTTCCACATATTTCTGCGACTGCGTGGATCCAGTCCCGTCGTTGGTTCATCCAAAAAGATGACTTCAGGTGATGCGAGCAAACTGATGGCAATATCCAATTTTCGCCGCATCCCACCGGAATACGTTTTAACTGGTTTCTTTGCAGCATCCAGCAAATCAAATTGTTCCAGTAGTTCTTGGGTTCGTTTTTCTACCAGATGTCGATCCAAGTGATTCAATCGTCCCATCATCATCAAGTTTTCTTCACCGGTTAAAAGTTCATCGACTGTGGCATATTGTCCGGTTAAACTGATCCTTTCCTTTACAGCTTCTGCTTCTTTTTGTGTATCGAAACCAGCAATTGTTGCGGTTCCACTGTCAGCGCTGATTAAAGTTGACAAAGTTCTTACGGTCGTCGTTTTACCGGCACCATTTTCCCCAAGTAATGCAAAAATCGTCCCCCGCTCAACTTCAAAAGTTAAACCATCTAGCACGCTGTGGTTGCCATAGGATTTCTTAAGATTGTTAACGGAAATAATAGTTTCCTTCATATTCTCACTCCTTATTGATTGACTCATTCAGTCAATATATGACCGAAAAAATTGACTGATCTTTTGATTGATTAAATCAGTCAATAAAAGTTTATTATGAATCCCCTTGTTTGTCAACAAAAAATTTCACGAAACAGGGGAAGATTGAAATTTATATATACGGAAAAAATTATGTCAATGATTAATGTACGGCGATCATCCGTAAGAATATGGCAACTTTACGGTCAATATCTTCATGCCAGAATTCAACGTCATCCGCCATCACGCCTGAAATAATCGTCAAAAATATTCCGACAAGTAATTCAGGTTCTTCTTCGATAATTTCTCCAGTTTTTTGTCCTTCGATGAAAATAGGAATGAAAAATTCAATATAGAAAGTTTCAAGACTTTTTGTAAATTCGAGTATTTGATCGGGGATTTCTTCCATTTCTTTTAAGTGCTGAAGCAAACGGAACAAGTCATTACTCAAAGAGTCACTCGATAATAACGCGAACTTTGTAAATTTGCGTATTTTTTCCAACGGAGATAATGGACTTTCAGAAAGTTCGTTAAGGTATTTTCGAGTTTCATCTAATCTTACCGCCCATTCGAGGCTTTCATACAGCACTTCTTCCTTTGAATTGAAGTAGTGATAAACCAAGCCGTGGCTGATCCCGGCCTCTTTGGCAATTAGACTGACTTTTGTTTGTTTGAAGCCATTTGCAGCAAATACTTTAATGGCAGCCCGCATGATTTGTTCCTTACGTTCTTTTTTGATGTTTTCCATTTGCCCTTCATTTAAACGTGACACTCATACCCACTCTCCTATCGTATCTTAAATCGATTCTATCATATCAAGGGAAAAAGGCGATAGCATCCCCTT
This sequence comes from uncultured Oceanobacillus sp., assembly GCA_938004015.1. Lineage (GTDB taxonomy): Bacteria > Bacillota > Bacilli > Bacillales > Amphibacillaceae > Oceanobacillus. Next base: position 220 of record CALKWU010000177.1, on the reverse strand, counting down.
TGTTCTTTTTGAATATCGTTACGATTTTCTGACTCTGTTTGAACGAGTCATTTTTTATGCTATTTCACCATTTTCTGTTTAGCTAGTTGTATAAAAGCGTCCTTCTTTGCTTGTGTACATATTGTACAAGTGAAGGAGGTATTTATTATGCCGAAAATTGTATTAGATCCGGGTCATGGCGGTAGCGATTCAGGAGCAGTAAACGGCAATCACTTGGAGA
>CALKWU010000176.1 GCA_938004015.1 uncultured Oceanobacillus sp. | reverse complement strand
TGGATGAGATAATCCGGGCCACCTGCTTTTGAATCAGTACCGGACATGTTAAAGCCGCCGAATGGTTGGTAGCCGACAATGGCACCGGTACAACCACGGTTGAAGTACAAGTTTCCGACATGGAAATCTTCACGGGCTTGCTCCAAATGTTCACGGTTGTTCGTGATGACAGATCCGGTCAAGCCGTATTCTGTATTGTTCGCAATATCGATCGCTTCATCAAAATCTTTTGCTTTCGTCAAAGCAACGACCGGGCCGAAAATTTCCTCCTGCATAATGCGGGCTTCCGGATCGACATCGGCGAATACAGTAGGTTTGACGTACCATCCTTTACTGTCGTCCCCTTCACCACCAATGAGGAGTTTACCTTCTTCTTTGCCGATTTCGATATACTTCATGATCTTATCGTAAGCAGCCTGATCGATGACCGGGCCCATAAAGTTTTCATAATCAGCCGGGTCGCCGATGGTCAACTCTTTTGTCAGTTCAACGATGCGATCTCTCACTTCATCATAAACATCTTCATGGATGACCGCACGGGAACAAGCGGAACATTTTTGTCCGGAGAAGCCGAATGCGGATTGGACGATGGATTGAGCCGCCAATTCAAGGTCCGCTTCGTTGTCGACTACGATCGTATCTTTACCTCCCATTTCCAAAATGGTTCGCTTGAGCCAAATTTGACCTTCTTGAACCTTGGCAGCTTTTTCAAAGATACGTGTTCCGACTTCGCGGGAACCTGTGAAGCTGATGAATCGCGTACGTGGGTGTTCCACGAGATAGTCCCCGACTTCACTTCCCGGACCAGGAATGTAGTTGATGACGCCTTTAGGCAATCCAGCTTCTTCCAGCACTTCCAAGAACTTATAAGCGACAATCGGCGTTGCACTTGCCGGCTTCAATAAAACCGTATTCCCTGTCACCATGGATGCTGCCGTCGTTCCCGCCATGATCGCGAATAAGAAGTTCCAAGGGGAAATGACAAGCCCCACTCCAAGTGGAATATAATGGAACTGGTTATGTTCAATCGGACGGCTGTTCACTTCGACGCCATCTTTCAATTTCAACATTTGACGTCCGTAGTATTCCAGGAAGTCGATCGCCTCTGCCGTGTCCGCATCCGCTTCTTTCCACGGTTTTCCGCCCTCTTTCACGAGCTGGGCATTGAATTCGAATTTACGGCGACGGATGATGGCCGCAGCACGGAACAAAATGCCTGCACGGAATTTCGGATCGGATTTCCTCCAAGTCTCGAATGTCTCATCGGCCACAGCCATTGCTTTATCCGCCAACTCTTTATCCGCTTTGGAAACGTATCCAAGAATTTCGTCTTTTTTTGCGGGGTTAACGACCTTGATCTTTTCTTCCGTTGTAATCCGTTCCCCACCGATTACGAGAGGATATTCTTTACCGAACTCGTCTTCAATCTTCTGCAACGCTTCTTCCATTTTCTTGCGGTTTTCTTCCAAACTGAAATCCGTAAACGGTTCATGCGTGTAAGGTACCACCATGTTAAAACCCCCTTCATATAATTAAAAGATAGCTAGGCTAAACTGCTATCAGCCTCATTGTAACGAAAAAAAAGTGCCGCTTCAAATATATCTGCATCGTCTTCGGAAATAAAAAAGCCGGGGCTCTTGGTTTAGAGCAAAGCCCCGGCTTTTCCTGTTCTAATGGTATATGTGGACCGTCAATTCTTCTTCTCCGGCGTTGCGGTAAATGAGACTTTCCACTTTTTCGCTCGAAGTGACGTTCAATTCCAAATCGAAGTACGCAGGGAAAATCTCTTGGATTCTATCATGGGCGTACTGGGTGAAACCAATGACTTCCGCTTTCCCGTAAAATTCGATCGGGAGTTCAATCGTCAACCGTTGCAACTCTCCTTCCACATAGAAACCCTCACCGATTGCACCGACATAATTCGGGAAGAACTCGGCAATCTCATTCGCAAAATCATTGAAATTTTCGAAGTCCGCCGGATACTTATCATCAGCTTCATTGGAAGGGAATAGAATATATTCTTCATCGATTGTCTCCCAATCACCGATTGTACTCTCTCCACTTGGTACAACCGTTTTCGCCACATAATTTCCGGGAACAGGTGAGTATTGCGGTGCTTCACGGTATAGAGCAACCATAATCGGCACATCGGGGACTTCTTCCTCTTCCCGGAGGCGCTGGACGACCATTTCCGCCACTTCATACCCTTTTGCCAACATTTCATTCATCGAAATGTCATAAGTGAAATATTCGCCGCCTCTTTCCAATTGATAACGGAAAACAGATTTCAAAGCGATGCCTATAGAAATTCCCCCAACCTGTACCGTTTGACCTTCACCCGGAACGAGATAGTTCTGCTCTAGAATATGGGAAAAAATCCGTGGATTATTTTCATAACGCTCACGATCCCAATCCTCTGGGTTGTCCGGACGCGGCGGATTCAATTCATCAATCCACTCCAATACTGTCGCCTCATCAAGAAATCTTCCTTCTTGAAAATAATGATCATCCGGGTCAAAGACATCCAACGAATGGCGACGCAATCCCTCTTCCATTTCATCGATGTCCATCCGGTTGAAAATCTGGCGGTCGATGACACCCCGCGCCGCACTCGTACGGTAGGGCAATACCATCCGGTACGTGTCTTCTTCCAAACGGCTGCCGGGGACAATCGATGTTTCCACAGGAGCATCTTCTTCATTTTGTTGCAGAACTCCATCGTCATCATTGAGTGATGGCGCACAACTAGCCAGAAAAATAGCGAGCGATAAAAATATCAATGAAATTTTTTTCACGTCCATCACTCCTCTCCTAAAGCTTCCAACAACTGCTCTTCATTCCAAATTGGAATACCCAGTTCTTGAGCCCGTCTATATTTGGAACCGGCGGCTTCACCGGCGATGACGAGGTCGGTGTTTTTACTGACACTACCGGTCACCTTTCCGCCGAGCGCCTCGATTTTTTCTTTCGCTTCAGACCTTGTCATATTTTCCAACTTTCCGGTCAGGACGACGGTTTTATCAGAAAAAATCGCCGTTTCCGTCTGGCTCGTTCTGGATGGCCCTTTATATTCCATATTCACTCCGAGTTCTTTCAATTCTTCCAATAACACGGATACTTTTTCCTCGGAGAAATATTTGACAATGGATTCCGCCATTTTTTCCCCGATTTCATCAATGGAGACAAGTTCGTCATACGTCGCCTGTTGGAGTCGTTCCATCGTTTCAAATGTTTGCGCGAGTATCCGGGCCGCTTTTTCACCGATGAATCGGATCCCTAAACCGAAAATCAACTTTTCCAACGAATTTTCTTTGGAGGCTTCAATCGCTTGGAGCAAATTGGAGACCGACTTTTCCCCCATCCGTTCAAGCTGCAGCAATTCCTCCCTTTCCAAACGATACAGGTCCGCAATCGTATGGACGAGTTTTGCATCGAAAAGCTGCTTGACGACTTTTTCCCCAAGTCCATCAATGTTCATCGCATTTCTCGAAACGAAGTGGATCAGCCCTTCAACAAGCTGTGCCGGGCAGTTCGGATTGATACAGCGGAGAGCGACTTCACCTTCCAAACGCACCAATTCCGTTTGACATGCCGGACAATGGGACGGCATCGAAAATTCCTTTTCCTCACCTGTCCGCATTTCTTTCACGGAGCGGACGACTTTCGGAATGATGTCTCCGGCTTTTTTCACGACGACCATATCGCCTAAGCGGATATCTTGTTCCTTGATGAGGTCTTCATTATGGAGCGAGGCCCGTCCGACCGTAGATCCGTCGATCCGGACTGGTTCAAGGATTGCCGTTGGTGTCACGACCCCGGTTCGGCCGATGCTGAGTTCGATATCCAACAGTTTCGTCAGCACCTCTTCCGCCGGGAATTTATAAGCGATCGCCCAGCGCGGACTTTTCGCCGTATATCCAAGTTGTTCCTGTTGATTGAGATCATCCACTTTAATGACGATGCCATCGATTTCGTATGGCAAATTCGGACGTTGTTCCGTCCAATAGTTGACGAACTCCATCACTTCTTCAATTGTTTTGCATGTTCTCCACTCCGGGTTCGTCTTGAAACCTAATTCCCGCAACTTTTCAAGTTGGGCGCTTTGTGTTTCCAATTCGTTGTTTTCCCATACTCCGACGGCATGGATGAAAATATCGAGATTCCGGCTTGCCGCTATTTTCGGATCGAGTTGCCGTAAAGAACCGGCTGCAGCATTCCGAGGGTTGGCGAACAGTTCCTCGCCTTTTTCCGCCCGCTTTTGATTCAATTTTTCAAAGGAAGCTTTCGGCATGAAAACTTCCCCGCGGACTTCTAATGTTTCCTTTTCTTTCAGCACAAGCGGAATCGTACGGACTGTACGCAAATTCACCGTAATGTCTTCCCCGACCGTTCCATCGCCTCGGGTTGCGCCACGGACGAATTTGCCGTCTTCATACGTCAACGAAACCGCCAGTCCATCGATTTTCAACTCACAAATGAACGTAATATCGGTTCCAAGCGCATTCGTCGCCCGTCTTGCAAAACTCCGGACATCATCTTCATTGAATGCGTTGGATAGACTGAGCATCGGCACTGAATGGCGTACTTTTTCGAAACTTTCCAACGGTTCCCCGCCGACACGCTGCGTAGGGGAATCAGACGTGATGAATTCGGGGAACATCTTTTCCAACTCTTCCAGTTCTCGAAGTTTCGCATCATATTCCGCATCAGGCACGCTCGGTTTATCCAAAACGTGATATTCATAGCTATATTGGTTCAGTACTTCCTTTAATGCGTCGATTTTTTCTTTCGCCTGTTGTTTATCCACTGAAGAAAGCACCTCTATTCTTTCGTTATTGGAGCAAATTTGGCAAGGAGCCGTTTAATTCCTGTCGGTGCCGGAAATGCGATATCCAATTCCATGTCATCGCCTTCACCTTGGACACGGACGATCGTTCCTTGCCCCCACTTTTTATGATTGACTTTATCACCAGGCGTCCAAGTTTCGTCGGCCGCACTCGGAGGTTGGTGCACTCTGCGGGCCTTCCGTTTCGGTCGAGAGTCTCCTGTTCTGTTGTCAAACGCACTGCCGAACATTGATTTTCGCGCTTGTTCATAGCCTATCAACAATTCTTCAGGGATTTCCTGGATGAAACGGCTGATCGGATTCATGTTCGTCCGACCATAAAGGCTCCGCATTTTCGCATGGGTGAGATAAAGCTTTTTCTCCGCCCGCGTAATGCCGACATAAGCAAGACGGCGTTCTTCCTCCATCTCTTCGTCATCGAACATCGAGCGGCTGTGAGGAAATACATTTTCTTCCATACCGATGAGAAACACGACGGGAAATTCCAAACCTTTTGCGGAATGCAATGTCATCAACGTCACTTTTCCATCGGCACTTTCTTCTTCATCCATTTGATCGATATCCGCTATTAACGCCAAGTCCGTCAGAAAAGAGACGAGGGTTTTGTCTTCGGCAGTTTTTTCGAATTCCTGGGTCACTGTTTTGAATTCTTCCAAGTTTTCCAGACGGCTTTGCGCTTCCAACGTCCCTTCCCTTTTCAGCATTTCTTCATAACCTGTCCGTTCCAACACCTGTTCCACCATATCGGTGGCGGTCAAATATTCCTGTTGTTGGGCAAGGCTTTCGATCAACTCACCGAATTCCACCAAGGCATTGGCCGCTCGTTTCGATACACCGGTGAAATCGACTTCTTTTACCGTTTCGAATAAGGAAATGTCATGTAATGCGGCGTAATTTTGCAAGCGTTCCAATGTCGTTCTCCCGATGCCTCGTTTTGGTTCATTAACGATCCGTTCAAAACTGATGTCATCGTTCGGATTCGTAATCAAACGCAAGTACGCAAGCATATCTTTGATTTCTTTCCTATCGTAAAATCGCATGCCGCCAACGATTTGGTAAGTGATGTTCGACTTCAACAAAACATCTTCCATTATTCGCGATTGGGCGTTCGTCCGATATAAAACAGCGATCTCCTCCGGACGATAGCCTTCCTGTAGCAACGAGCGGATTTCATCGACAACGAACAATGCTTCTTCCCGTTCGGTCGCTCCTTGATAGTAAGTGATTTTTTCGCCCTTTTCGTTTTCCGTCCACAATTTTTTCGGCTTTCTGCTTCGATTGTTTTCGATGACATGGTTCGCTGCTTGTAAAATATATTTCGTCGAGCGGTAGTTTTGTTCGAGAAAAATCGTCTGCGCATTCGGATAATCCTTTTCAAAATCAAGGATATTCGTAATGTCCGCACCACGCCAACGGTAAATCGACTGATCCGAATCACCGACGACACAAATATTATGAAAACGGTTGGCCAATTGTTTCACGAGCATGTATTGGGCGTGGTTCGTATCTTGGTACTCGTCGACATGGATGTATTGGAATCTCCGCTGGTAATATTCGAGCGTCTCCGGAACACGTTGAAAGAGGACGATCGTCTGCATGATCAAATCATCAAAGTCGAGGGATTGGTTTTTCCTTAACGTTTGCTGGTAACCGGAATAAACCCTTGCCACTTGACGTTCAAAAAAATTCCCTGCTTTTTTTTCATAGTCCTGGTCGGAAATGAGTTCATTTTTCGCCGAACTGATTGCAGCGAGCATCGCCCGCGGGTCATATTGTTTCGGATCCAAGTTCAAGTTTTTCAACACTTGCTTCACGACGGAAACTTGATCCGCACTGTCGAGGATTGTGAAGTTCCGGTCATAACCGATCCGATCGATATCCCTGCGCAAAATGCGGACACACATGGAGTGGAATGTCGAAACCCACATGTTCTCCGCATCTTTTCCGACTAAATCGATGACCCGGTCCCGCATTTCCCGGGCAGCTTTATTTGTAAAGGTGATGGCGAGGATATTCCTTGGCGGAACTCCTTTTTCTTCCAATAAATATGCAATCCGGTGGGTAAGAACCCTTGTTTTTCCACTACCGGCTCCCGCCATGATGAGCAAAGGACCTTCCGTATGTTTTACTGCTTCTTGCTGTTTTTCATTCAAGCCTGCCAACAATTCTTCTGTTGTCCGACTCATATTTTCACCGCCCATCTTCATTTTTCACGGCTTCCACTGTTTTCAACGCTTCTTGCAAGTTCGTGTATATGCTGTTTCCGACAATGATGACGTCGGCGTGTCGTTTCATTTCTTTCGCCTGCTCCTTCGTTTCAATGCCGCCACCATAAAAAAGCAAGGTGTCTTCCAGCATATCACTGACTTCCCGCACGAGATCAGGGTCACCATACGTACCGCTGTATTCCATATAAAAAATCGGCAAACGAAAAGCCCGTTCCGCCATATAAGCATATGCCAGCACATCTTCCCGATCCGGCAAATGACAATTCGTATATGTAAAAGCTTTGGAATCTTCATTCAAAATACAATAGCCTTCAAAGAAAATATCCGTGAATGCCATCATTTCCCGATATTGTTTGATTGCTTGATGTTGCATGTCCATCATATATTTTTTTTCTTTAGAATTGAGGACCATCGGGATGAAGTAATAATCAAAACCCGGCGTAATCGCCTCTTCCTCAGAAACTTCCAAAATAACAGGCACTAAATGATTACGTCTGATCCTTGATAACAGGTCGAGAACCCCGTCCAAGGTCACATCATCCGTACCACCAATGATGACTGCATCCGTCCCTGATTCACAGACGGCATCCAAGTCTTCATCGGATATGTCTTTTGCTGGGTCCAACTTGAAAATATGTTTCCACTCTTTCAATTGCTTCGTTACATTCGTCAACGTCCTATCCTCCATTATGGTTCTCCGTTTTTTTATTATAACAAAAAA
>CALKWU010000175.1 GCA_938004015.1 uncultured Oceanobacillus sp. | reverse complement strand
ATCGGCGATTCTCGCACTCACATTTCTTTTATATGGTTATTCGGAAAAAACGGATACGGGAAAATCCAAATCAGCTCCGACATTGCCCGATTATACATTAGCATTGTTGGCGATAGCCGCAGGTGTTTATTTTTCGATAAAAACAGAATGGATTGCGACAAGAATTCCAATCACCGATCCATTGAATCTGCTTGATCTTTTTTTCGGGCTTGTTTTTGTCGCACTGACCATTGAAGCAGCACGGCGGACAATCGGTTTTCCGATATTATTGGTTGTGTTCATCGGTTTTGCTTATACGTTGTGGGGACATCAGTTGAGCGGCTTGTGGCATCACCGGAAGTTTTCCGTCACTGAGCTGATTGACGAACTGGCTTTCAGCTATAACGGACTTTGGGGTTCTCCAATGACGGTCGCCGCAACGTTTGTCTTCATGTTTCTATTATTTGGGGCATTCATGAAAAAAGCAGGGGCAGGAGAGTTTTTCTTCAATCTTTCCGTAGCGATGGCCGGGAGAACAAAAGGCGGTTCTGCGAAAGTCGCCGTATTAGCCAGTGCGTTTTTCGGTTCCATATCAGGAAGCCCTACGGCAAATGTCGTCACGACCGGACCGTTCACGATTCCGGTGAGCATAAAAAGCGGCTATAAACCTGCTGTTGCCGCAGGAATTGAAGCGGCCGCTTCCACCGGGGGAAGCATATTGCCGCCGATCATGGGTTCTTCCGCATTCCTGATGGCAGCGATCACGCAAATTCCCTATGGACAAATCGCCATAGCCGCCTTCATTCCGGCGATTCTTTATTACCTTTCACTGCTCCTTATCGTCCATTTGGAAGCTGTGAAAAACGACTTGCCGCGCCCTAAGGAAGAATCCATTCCGAAAGCGAAAGACGTGTTGAAAGAAGGTTGGTACTATTTCATCCCATTCATCATTCTCGTCTTTTTTCTTGTGAAGGGATACAGCCCTTCACGGACGGGGTTTTACGGAATCCTTTCCATCATTGTGGTCAGTTGGTTCAAAAAAGAAACGAGAATCGGCTTGAAAACCGCTTTTTCCGCTATGGTCGATGGGGCGAAATCTGCCATTCCGGTGACGGCCGCATGTGCTGCGGCAGGCTTGATCATCGCCGGAATCATGACAACCGGTCTCGGCGGAAAATTGACGAGTATCGTTCTCGGTCTTACCGACGGCATGCTCATCCCGACATTACTCGTCGTCATGCTTATTTGCATCGTGTTAGGATTAGGGATGCCGGTTGCCGCCGCTTATATACTGACCGCCATGTTGGCTGCGCCGGCATTGATTGAGCTCGGGATTTCGCCACTGGCTGCCCATTTGTTCATCGTCTATTTTTCCATCTTTTCCGCCATTACCCCACCTGTTGCCGTTGCATCCTATGCAGCAGCGGGAATTGCCGGAGAAGATCCGAACCGGGTCGGATTGGAAGCCGTCCGACTGGGTATTGGCGGCTTCATCATTCCTTTTATGTTCGTATTGGATCCCGTCCTGTTGATGGATGGTTCGATCGGGGAAATTATTTTGGCGAGTTTGATTGCTTTAATTAGCATTGGTGTTCTCGCAAGCGGGATGGTCGGCTGGTTTTTGACAGAGACGACGGTGGTGGAGCGACTATTGCTTATCGGGAGTGGTTTATTGTTCGTTTATCCGAATATGTTGGTAGCTGGAACCGGAGCCTTGTTGGTCGTTTTGGTGTTATTCAGCCAACTTAAACGGAAACATAGCGAGCCGCTTTCCAGCCAAACCCAAGATGTGACTTGAAAGTTGTCCGGTATGCTTTTACCGGACAACTTTTCTCATTCCAATACATCTATGATTTGTTTCACGGCTTCTTCATCAAAACCATTTTCGAAGGAGCGGTTTTCCCTCACACCACTTCCGAAATGGTATTCGTCTGCACCGATTCGTTCATGGATTTCCTTGATGTTTTTTGCACTTAATCCGCTTCCGGGCATAATGATTGGGCCGTCTGTCACTTTTTGCAGTTCAACAAGCCGTTCGAGTGTGTCAATGCCGTCAGCGCAATTTTCAGCACCACCGGAAGTGAGAACCCGTTTGATGTTTTTCCGATAGTCCAAGAGCGTCTCATAAGCTTTGAGTTGGTCATTCGCCCGATCAAAAGCACGGTGGAACGTCACGTCCAAATCGGGAAACTCCTCAAATAAACGGTCGAGAAAAGCGGTATCGATCATTCCAGCGGGTTGGAGTGCACCGATGACAATCCGCTCATGGCCCAAATCAGAAAGAAAAGCGATATCGGAAATCATCACTTCCTTGTCGTAATCATCATATACAAACCCATACGGATGGGGCCGAACCATGACTTGGACGTCGATAGCCACATATCCCAATACATCGCCAATCAGACCTGGAGATGGAGTCAACCCACCCACCTCGTTTGCCGAGACAAGCTCCAAACGCCTCGCACCAAGTTTTTCCGCCGTGATGGCGTCCTTCCGGCTTTCCACAATCCATTCCAACATGTCACTTCCCTCCAGTCCTATGCGAAAACCCATTTGTTCGAGGAAGAAGAATTATATTTTCGGGAAGGTCACAGTCTTCCCGTTTTTGATACAAAGTACGGGAAAATCGGCATCGCACTCAGTTACGATGCAGGCTTTCCCGAGGTGACGAGAATCCTCAACTTGAAAGGGGCGGAAATGATTTTTGTCCCGGCTGCTTGGAATACTGAAAATATGGGGATCTGGGATTTGAACTTGCGGCAACGTGCCTTGGAAAATATTTTATTCACCATCGGCGTGAACCACGTACACGAGGAGTTGAAATTTTTCGGAAAAGTAAAATTTGCGGACCTGGTGGAGACATTGTCATGGAACTGCCGTCGAACGAGGAATGTGTTTCCAATACGACGATCGATTTGGATGAGCTGTATCGACGCCGTATTGAAATCGGCTTCCTGAAAGACCGGAAACCGTTTTTATATAAAGAATGGATGGCTTTGGATTTATATTGAAAGGGAAAAAAGAGCGGGACATCATTTTCCCGCTCTTTCCAAATGGATAAGTCTGATGGCTAGACGCATCATCAAAAGCTCATCCGCATCTTCCAGATTCAAATTAGGTATAATCAACTATTTCAGAGTTTTCACATCATTATACCATAGCACTGTGAAAATATTATGAAATGTGATTATGGGGAGTAAAGGAAAAAGTAATAAAAGGATTTTCAGCGGTTAAAGCGAATAAAAACTTAAACAAATCAAAAGGGGGACTATTCATGGAACAACAAAGCATACCATTGAAGAAAAAGAAAAAACGGTTGTCCAAGGGCAACTTGTTCTTGTTTATCATTGGCATCCTCGTTCTTCTGCTTGGAGTGGCAACGTTCATTGCCAATGCATACATAAACCGCTCCGTGGAGCAATTGGAAGGGACGATTGAACTTCCGATTTTGCAAGAAGAAGTGACAGTGATTACAGACGATAATGGCATTCCCCATATTTATGCGGAAAACGAACGCGACCTTTTCATCGCACAAGGCTATGTACAAGCACAGCACCGGTTGTTCCAAATGGAATTGGCACGGAGGCAAGCGTCGGGGACATTGAGTGAAGTCGTCGGAATTTCCGCAGTGGAACAGGATAAATATTTCCGGACATTAGGTTTGCGGCGAGCCGCAGAAGCTTCTTACGACATTTACTCGGAAGAAGCGAGAGAAGTCCTTGGTTGGTTCAGTGACGGGGTGAACGCATTCATTGAAGACGCAAAAGAAATGGGACGATTACCGATCGAATTCCGCTTGATGGGAGCGGAGCCGGAAGAATGGACGCCGATCGACTCCCTCACAATCGGGAAGTTCATGGCTTTCGATCTTGGCGGACATTGGGAGCGGCAAGCATTCCATTATTATTTGCTCGACCGTTATGGCCATGAAGAAGAAAAAGCATATGAACTGTTTCCGATCTATCCGGAAAACGGTTCGCAAATCATCCAAGATGATGAAATCGATATCGCAAAAAGCTTTGAACATGCCGTCATCCCAAATGAATTCAACGGCAGCAACAATTGGGTCGTCAGCGGAGAAAAGTCCGCATCAGGGAAACCGCTTCTCGCCAATGACCCGCACTTAGGGCTTGCCACGCCTTCAATTTGGTTGCAAATGCATCTCGAAGCGGAAGACATCAATGTGAGCGGCGTCATTTTTGCCGGCGTTCCGGGGATCATTTTAGGCCATAATGAACATATCGCCTGGGGAGTCACCAACGTCGGTCCCGACGTCCAGCAGTTATACATCGAAAAACGGAATCCCGATAACCGATATGAATTTTTGTTTGAAGAGGAGTGGGAAGAAGCGGAAGTCGTTGAAGAACCGATCCACGTGAAAGATGGCGAAACGATCGATTATGAAGTCGTCATCACCCGTCACGGGCCGATCGTTTCTGAATTTGCCGGGAAAAGCGGTGGTCATACGGTCTTATCATTGAAATGGACGGCACTTGAGCCGACGACCGAACTTGAAGCGATTTTGGAAATCAACAAAGCATCCAATTGGGAAGAATTTGAAAAAGGCTTGGAAAAATTCCACGTTCCTGCCCAAAATTTCGTTTTTGCCGCAAAAGACGGAACGATTGCTTACAAAGCGAACGGAAAAATACCGATTTATGAAAATCCGGAAGACGCCCTCCTCCCGATGGAAGGTTGGAAAAAAGAAAATGAATTGAACGATTATATTCCGTTTGCGGAACTGCCGAAAGTCATCAATCCGGAAAAAGGGTATATCGCAACGGCGAACAACAAAATTGCCGGCGAATCTTATCCATATCACCTCAGCCACATTTGGGCACAGCCCTATCGTTATGACCGGATTGCTGAAGTGCTTGAAAGTAAAGATCAATTGACGCTAGAAGACATGCGCGAGCTGCAGTTGGACAAGACGAATCTGCAAGCCAGAGAATTTTTACCGCACTTTTTATCTGTATTGGAAGCAACCGGAATTTCAGGGAAAGGTCAAGAAGCTTTGGCCGTTCTTGCCGACTGGGATTATATCGATGATGCTGAGGAAGCGGCACCTTTAATTTTCCACCAATGGCTCTATGAAATTGAAAAAATACTATTCGCTGAAATTCCAGAGAGCATGATGCACATGTTCACCTATCGGGGACAAAATTTGGATGCTATTTTACGGAAAGGCATCAATGGAGAGCATTCGGTTTGGCTCGAAGAAAATGGCGGACTAGAACATGTACTAAAAGAAGCGTTCACAAATACCATGGTGAAATTGGTAGAAGACTTCGGTGAAGATGTGACTGCTTGGAAATGGGGGGACTTCCACCAAGTCGCCTTTCATCATCCTTTATCAGGAATCCATCCTGTTTTGGAATTTTTCTTCAACCGGATAGGGCCACTTCCGATGGGAGGAAGCAATGTGACTCCGATGGCGGCCGCTTTTGACCGTGACACCGGCATCGTCAACCATGGAGCACCGTGGAGATATACGTTCGATCTTGCCGATCCAGAATCCGCCTACCATATCAATGGGCCAGGACAAAGCGGCCACTTCAAAAGCAATTTCTACCACGGAAAATTTGAAGATTGGGTGGACGGCGAATATTATGAAACAAGGTTGGATGAACAGGAAGGAAGCGTGTTGAAGTTTGTAAAGTGAATCTTTGTGGGAAGGCGAATAAGCACTTCCCTTCAATACACATACGAAAACCCCACCGGCATGTTCCGATGGGGTTTTCTTTATGGATTAGACCGTGGCTTTTAAATCCATACCGCCAGAATCGTCTTTCCTTCTCTTCTGGATGAAGTAAATCGCTAGTACGAGGAGCGCTCCAATTGTACTGCTTACAAGGTCCGGAATGATCAAAATGATCCCCGCAACGAACAGTACCAAACGTTCCCAGATGTAACAATCCCGCATGTAATGACCGATAACCGAACTGCTGACAGCCATCATTCCAAATAATGCTGTGATGATCCCCAATATGAGAGGGAATGCCGTGACATCCACCATAACGAGGATATCATTATACACGAAAATATACGGAACGATGAACGCTGAAATCGCCAGTTTCACAGATGTCACACCGGTCATGAAAGGATTCGACCTGGCGATTCCGGAAGCTGCAAATGCCGCAAGACAAACCGGTGGCGTAATGTCAGCCGCTAGTCCGAAATAGAATACGAACATATGGGCTGCAATTGGAGATACGCCGAAATCATTGATAAGCACCGGTGCAGCTATTGTCGCTGTAACGACATAGTTTGCTGTCGTTGGTAGTCCCATTCCAAGGACGAGACACGCAAGCATCGTGAACAAGAGGGCAAGGAGCAAATACCCGCCGGAAAGCGTGATAATTCCCGATGCGAATTTGGAACCAAGTCCGGTAATACCGACAACACCAGCGATGATTCCCGCTGTACCTACTGCCGCAATAACCGGAAGTGCAACACGCGCCCCTTGTTCAAGGACATAAATGAGTTTCCGTAAGTTCATCCGTGATTCCTTGTCAATGAATGCGACGATAAATGCTGCAGCAATCCCCATAATCGCGGCACGCTGTGGTGTAAACCCAATCATGATTGTACCGATGATGATGAAAATCGGTGCAAGCATATACCAGTTCTTCGCCATGAGTTTCCGGAAACTAGGCAACTGATCTTTCGGCAATCCTAAAATTTTCAACCGTTTCGCTTCAAAATGGACTCCCATGAAAATCCCTGTGAAATATAAAATGGCCGGAATCAATGCAGCCAACATGATGGTCGCATAGGACACACCGATATATTCCATCATGATGAACGCCGCCGCCCCCATCAAAGGCGGCATAATTTGACCACCTGTCGATGCGGAGGCCTCTGTCGCACCCGCAAATTCCGGTTTGAATCCTGCTCTCTTCATCATCGGAATCGTGAACGAACCGGATGCAACCGTATTCCCTACCGAACTTCCGGAAATCGTTCCCTGCAACGCACTTGCGGCCACCGCTGCTTTTGCCGTACCACCTGTGTACCTTCCAGTAACCGCAAAAGCGAGATTGTTGAAAAATTCCCCAATTCGGGTATTCACCAGGATGACTCCAAAGAATAAAAAGAGGAAAATGAATTTCGCTGATATTTGCAGAGGTGTACCGAAAACACCGCCTTCTTTAAACCATAAATCCGTCGTCAAACGTTCGAAGGCAAAACCCGGATGGGATAAAATTTGCGTTGGAATGTAATTTCCGAATAGCGCATAAAGGATCATAATCAATGCAACGACCACGATTGGAACACCGACTGTCCGTCGTGTCGCTTCCAACAATAAGAGGATACCCAATATCGAAACGATGATATCGAACATACCGTAACCGCCGACCCTGCTTTGCAAAATCGCATCAAAAAAGAAAATTTTATGATACGTGACATACATCGCCGTAAAAGCAAGGACGACATCATACCAAGGTACTGTTTTTTGCTTCCGCTGCAACCCTTTTTTGGCTGGGAACAATAAAAAAATGATGCCCAAAGCCGTGCCTAAATGAACAGCACCTTGTAATTGGGAAGGAAGTGTCCCGGCGAATCCAGTGTATAAATGGAAGATGGTCAAGGATGCTCCTAAAAAGGTGACGACCCATGCCCAACGTCCGATATTTTTCCGATAGTTCTCTTCTTTGCTGTATTTCTCTAATATTTCCGTAGTATTGATATCCTTCTCCTTTTGTTCATTCATTTTAACACTCCCTTTTTCTCTTTATTGTCTAATTATTTGTAATGTCGCTGTTAGACCGTGCAATAAATAGTAAAGGGATCTCTTGTCGGTCAAGATCCCTTTACGAAATTCCCTGTTATTTTAAGTCGTCCAAGCTTTCAATGCCTGTGCTTTCACGAGTTACGATTTGAACGACTTCCGGATAAATATGTCCGATGAAGGCCGCATTCTCCACCGCACCGTCTGAAAATTCCCCTTCGCCGTTAATCGCATCCAGTGCAGGCACATGGACGGTCATACCTAAATCCATGTTTCCATCACGGATTCCGACCAAGTTTTCCAAGGAAGCACCTGTTTCTGTATTCGTCACATTCACTTCAGGTATATGATTGTTCCAAATGTTGGCGATTTCACCACCGAGCGGATAGTACGTACCGCCTTGGCTTCCTGTTCCTAAAATAAGTTCAGATGGTTGATCAGTCACATTCAATTCTGCCACTGGATTATCGACCGTCAAACCTTGCTCTTCATAATAACGTTTTGCCCCCGGGTGGATCGGCAAGCCTTCCGCTCCACTCAACGCATTTTCCAAAGTCATGTGGACCGATTGTGCGTGTGTGTTTTCCTCAGCATGTTCCACCATAATTCTTGCAAGCTCATAACCCAACTCTTCGGAAACCGTATCGGTGTTAGCCATCATAATCGCAAATGCAGTCACAGTTTGCACATCGGAATCCAAAAAGTCATACGTGTCTGCCGGAATCATGTATTGGCGATAGCCGCTGTTCTCTTCAATGTATTCAACCGCTTCATCCGACAATTCCAACATTTTCACATCACCAGTGGACGCTTGGACGTTTTCGATACTACCTGCAGGTAATCCAAGTATACCGATGTTGATATCGATGTTACCGTCTTGTAATCCATCCGCTGCGTTTCCAAACGATTCCTGGAATGCAGTATAATCGTCATCCGTCAATCCGTAAGCTTCAAGAATCAATTTCGATGCCGAGTTCGTTTCACTGGCTGGTGGACCGATCGCAATATTTGCTTTTCCTCCCCCACCACAAGCAGCAAGTAACAACAAACCCACAATTGCTACGATCAATAGATAAAACTTTCTCTTCATCATAACTTTTTACCCTCTCCTATCCATAATTTTTTCATTTATGTGAATCTATTGATGGTCAAAGTTAGTGATGTCATGTTTCATCCGATGAATGCGTTTTCATTTCAAGTGTGCAATTAATCCATTTTATTCTGGAAATATATGATTTAAGACTCATAAAAGGGAATATGAATAAGGTAAAATCATTCTATCACAAGAACAATTTTTCTACAACAGTAGGGGAAACTTTGATATCACTGGATTTCTTACGGAATTGCAGCGATAAAAAATGGAACG
>CALKWU010000174.1 GCA_938004015.1 uncultured Oceanobacillus sp. | reverse complement strand
TTGGGTCAATCAGGGACTGTCCCTGTTTGACCCAATGTGGACGTTGAATAGTTGTTCCAATTCTTTTTCGGTGAAAGATGTTCCTTTTTCTGTCTCATACGTGATATTTCCATTGTCCAAAAACAATACACGATCACAAATGTCGGATGCGAAGGAAAGGATGTGGGTGGAAATCATCAGCAGCTTGCCTTCTTCCTTCAAACTGCGCAACTTTTTCTTCATCATTTGCATATTGGCGGGATCCAGCCCTGTGAAAGGCTCATCCTGCAAAATGATTTCCGATTGATGCAACATCGTCAATAAAAAGCCGAGGAGCTGCCGCATCCCCCGCGACATATCTTTAATGCGCTCATCCCGCTTATTGTATAATTGCCACACTCCACAAACGGTTCTAAAACGGAAGAGGCGTCGTGTCGTTCTTGCTTCAATCCATGGAAAATCGCCCATCCGTTCAACAGTGTACCATTCCATTTGGATGCATCTATTATAGCAAAATGCTAAAAAGAATAATCAAACTTTTGAGGTAAAGTGATAGAACTCTACTGGGCCAAAGAGGGACAGACCCTATTTGGCCCATTTGGGTCAAATAGGGTCTGTCCCGCTCTGTCCCACTATTCTAAGCCACCGATGGAGATATATTTGGTTTCGAGGAACGGATCCATTCCTTCCAATCCGCCTTCTCTGCCAATTCCGCTCTCTTTCATACCGCCAAACGGTGCATGGGCCGCAGACGGTACACCGTCGTTCCACCCGATGACCCCAAAGTCCAAGTTTTCATATAAATATGTCCCTTTGCGGTAGTCATTCGTAAAGAAGTAAGCAGCCAAACCATAGTTCGTATCATTCGCCAACTCGACCGCTTCTTCCAAAGATTCGAAAACGGTGATTGGGAGAACAGGACCGAATGTTTCTTCTTGCATGATCACCATTTCATTCGTCACATTTTTCAATACGGTCGGATAAACGAAATAATAGCCCTTTTCATCATCCGCATTGAATTTATTCCCAGCGAGCACTTCCGCTCCTTTTTCCACTGCATCGTCAATATGGCTGACGACTTTCCGGAAACTGTCTCCATTGATGACCGGCCCGATTTGCGTATCTTCCTCCAAACCATTACCGACTTTCAGCTTTGAAACTTCCTGTACAAGTTTTTCCGCAAATTCATCAACAATCGTTTCAGCGACAAGAACACGGTTTGCGCAAATGCATGTTTGGCCGGAATTCCTGAATTTCGAAGCGATCGTTTGCGATACGGCCAAATCCAAATTCGCATCTTCCGCAATGATGAGCGGTGCATGACCGCCCAATTCCATCGACACGAGTTTCACGGAATCGGCACTTTGTCGGATCAACTGCTTCCCTACTGGAGTCGAGCCGGTGAACGTGATTTTGCGGACGAGCGGGTTTTCCGTGAAAATTTTTCCAATTGTACTGCCGGAGCCGTTCACACATTGCAACACATTTTCCGGAATGCCGGCTTCATAAGCGAGTTCAATGAGCTTGATCGTCGTGAGCGGTGTCTCACTCGCAGGTTTCACAATGAATGTGCAGCCAGCAGCAAGCGCCGGAGCAGCTTTACGGGTCATCATCGCCGCCGGAAAATTCCACGGCGTAATCGCTGCGACGACACCGACGGGATGACGGACGACAAGCAGCCGCTTCGATTCCGTATGTGACGGGATTGTTCTACCGTAAATCCGCTTCGCCTCTTCAGCAAACCAGTCGATAAAACTCGCTGCATACTCCACTTCTCCAAGGGATTCGGTGATTGGTTTTCCGCTTTCCTGAGTCATCACCCGGGCAATCGACTCTTTTTCTTCCCTTACTTTTTCCGCCCATTTTTCCAACAAGCGTGCACGCTCATGGGCATTCACTTTTTTCCACGTCTTGAACCCTTCCGCTGTCTTGGCGATTTTCGCCTCCACTTCTTCTTTCGTATCGACGTTCACTTCATCGACAAGTTCCCCTGTTGCCGGATTCTTGACGCTGATAGTGCTTGGCATGTCTCATCCACTCCTTTTCGTAAAAATTAATCTATAAATTTTCCGGAATTCGGGCACTGTAATACCGGAATCCCGGAAAAAAGATCCATCCAATACTGGTACCCTTATCAGTTTCCGTACGGTTCTCCGCTCGGATAAGCTTCCGTCCCTTGTTGATTGCCGATCCATGTTTCTCCGTCTTCCCAATGTTCCTTTTTCCATATAGGGACGATTTGTTTGATCCGGTCGATGACGTACTCATTCGCCGCATAAGCCGCTTTCCGATGTGGGGCGGAAACAGCGATGCAGACGGCGACTTCAGAAATGTCCAACCGCCCAATCCGATGAGTGACCGCTACTTCCGTATCCGGCCATTTTTCCTTCACTTCGTCTCCGATTGCAGCAAGCATTTTTTCCGCCATCGACACGTAAGCTTGATATTCCAAATAAATCGTTTTCCTTCCCCGTGTCCATTCGCGGACGATGCCGAGGAACGTTGTAACAGCCCCTGCTTCTCGCCGGACGACTTTTTCGATGACTGCATCGACATCGATCGGTTCTTCCACGATTTCAAACATTTTTTCTCCCATTGGTTCGCCTCCCTATGTTGTACTTTCCAGCCAATTTTCCCAATCGCAACCTGTTTCGTCTTCCAATAGCACTGCCGGGACAACGGTTCCCTTTTGGTAACCTGTGTCGCCTCCAGGAAGCAAGAGCAATGCATCCGCACCAGCGAGGGAGGTGACGATATTTGGTTTATCCAAACCGACGGGATACCCGACAGCCCCGCCATTTTCATAGCGGATTTTCCCTCGGACAAACCGATGGAACGGATTCGCCTTGGGAAAAGCTTTGCCGAGCGTCACGTTCACTTTTCTGGAATAAGGCGAATCACTGTAGGAAAAATAGCGGATGACCGGCCTTGCATAGATTTCAAAACCAACATAGCAAGAAGACGGATTTCCGGAAAGTCCGAAAAACAGTTTTCCATCGACTTCCGCCACCGTCGTCACCGAACCGGGACGCATTTTGATTTTGTTGAAAAGCACATCGGCGTTCAATTTTTCCAAAATTGCTGGGATATAATCATAATCGCCGACGGATACGCCACCGGTTGTGAGAAGAATATCGACTTTTTCCAAAGAATCGACGACTTGCCGGTAACATACGTCCAAATCATCGACAAATTGCCCAAGCACAACGGGTATCCCTCCCGCCCGTTCAATTTGCCCAATCAACATGTAAGAGTTGCTGTCCCTGATTTTTCCCGGTTCCAACGGGGCATCGACAGGCAACAGTTCACTTCCGGTGGACAGGATGCCGACCCGCGGTTTTGATGCAACCGGCACTTGTTTATAACCGAATGTCGCAAGCAGTGCCATGACGCCGGGATTGATAGACGTCCCCCTTTTAACGAGGACTTCCCCTTTTTCCGCATCTTCTCCCGTCTCGGTAATATTTTCCAGCGGTGAACACTCCCGGTTG
This sequence comes from uncultured Oceanobacillus sp., assembly GCA_938004015.1. Lineage (GTDB taxonomy): Bacteria > Bacillota > Bacilli > Bacillales > Amphibacillaceae > Oceanobacillus. The sequence goes on along the minus strand of CALKWU010000174.1, from coordinate 2,397 downwards.
AAACGAATGTATTTTTTCCCGTTCCGCTCGACTTCCGTAACATCTTCCAGCATCACGACAGCATCGCAATCGGCAGGAATTTCCGCACCGGTCATGATCCGGACCGCTTCATTTTTCTCAACCTCTTTTGTGAATACGCTGCCGGCACCGATTTCGCCGACGACTTCCAATTCGACTGTTTCCACCGGAGCTTTTTTTGTGTCTTCGGAACGGATGGCATAGCCATCATATCGCGAACGATCGAAAGGAGGCACAGCGTGATCGCTCACTAAATCTTCCGCAAGAAAATATCCATGGCATTTTTCCAGCGGGACGTACGTTTTTTCTCCTCTTTTTGCATGCTTCATTACTCGCCGAATTGCTTCATCAACTTCGATGGGTGTCCGTATACCAACCATGTCCTTCCCCCTTCAACCAACCAATTGATAATAAATTTTCCGCGCTGTTTCAATCGAATCCGTTCCGTGGATGAAGGCCCGCCCATCACGGAAGACGACGACCCGGTAATCATCATAATGGAGTGAAAGCAAAAATTCATTGACACGGACGGAACCAAGTTTTCCCAACCGATGCGCCAACTCATCCAAAGCGACTTCTCGACTCGCACGGATCTGCACCGTGTTCCGACCACACAGCACCTCGGTTTTCGTCCGGTGATTATAGGTCAGTTTCGGATAGGTCGGATTTTTCCCGCAGGTCGGACAATCCGCTTCCTTCGCCCGATCGACGTTGATGAGTTGATAACGATTATGCCAAAGATCGAACATGACCAATTCCGTCCGTAATGCCGCCGCTTCCTCCACGAGGATTTTCAACGCTTCCGTCGTTTGATGGGCAACGACCATTTGCACAGCCGGAGCGATAATCCCGACGGAATCGCACGTCGCCCCTGTCAGCGACGTTGAATCCAAAATACAGGCAAGGCAAGGCGTTTCTCCCGGTAGAATCGTAAAACTCATCCCCGTACTGCCGACACAAGACCCGAAAATCCACGGCAGTTTATATTGATGGATCAAATCGTTCATGATGAAACGGATATCGAAATTGTCTGTCGCATCGATGACGAGGTCGACTCCTTTTAAATGCGGGCGGATGTTATCCCCGGTCACATCAAGAATATGTGCAATAATCTCCACTTCCGGGTTGATCGCCGTCAATTTTTCCTTCGCCGCAATCACTTTCGGCACTTGGTTTTCAGCGTCTTCAGCCGTAAACAACTGTTGACGCTGGAGATTGCTCCATTCCACATAATCCCGGTCGATAATCGTCAATTTGCCGATTCCCGCCCGGACGAGATTCGCCGCATTGGCCGTGCCGAGCGCTCCACAACCGAGGATCAACACATGTTTCCTCCTGATTTTTTCTTGGCCGACTTTTCCGATCGGCTGAAACAGCGCTTGACGTGAATATCTGTCTTTCATCCTCAAACTCCCTTTCCATCTTTATGTTCACCCGCCGATATACGACATTTCGATTTTCTTTTTGTTTTTCGCCGTCTCTTCCGTCCGTTCTGCGGAATAACGATCCGTCCGTTTATTCCAAATCGAAATGATCGTCTCTTTCAATTCGGAGTCAGCCACTCCAGAGCGAATAAGTTCCTTCAAGTCGAAGCCGCTCGATGCAAATAGACAAGTATAGAGCATACCGTCTGCGGCAATGCGTGCTCTTGTGCAAGTGGCACAAAACGTTTCGGAAACAGACGTGATGAAACCGACTTCAGTATTCGTTCCTTTGTATCGATACCGTTTGGCGACTTCCCCCAAATAATCCGGGTCGACCGGCTCCAAGTCGAAATGTCCCTCAAGGAGTTGGAGAATTTCTTTTTTCGTTACGACGTAGGAGTAATCCCATCCATTCGTCGTGCCCACATCCATAAATTCGATAAAACGGAGCGTAATTCCTTTTTCTTTGAAATATGTTGCCATCGGGATGATTTCCTGTTCATTCATCCCTTTTTTGACAACCATATTCACTTTCACATGGAGTCCGACTTCCAGCGCTTTATCGATCCCTTTCAAGACTCGTTCGGCACTGACCCCACTGTCGTTGATCTTTTGGAAGGTTTCATCATCGAGGGCATCAAGGCTGATGTTGACGCGCTTCAATCCTGCCGCCTTTAATGCTTCAGCTTTGATCGGAAGTAAGGATGCGTTCGTCGTGAGGGCTATATCTTTTAATCCTTTGATAGCGCTTAATTTTTCGATGAGTTCAGGCAAATCTCTTCTTAAAAGCGGTTCTCCGCCGGTCAGGCGGATTTTATTGACACCGAGATCGACAAAAGCGGTGGCAAGACGGACGATTTCATCCGTCGTGAGCAAATGCTCCTTTGGAAGAAATGCATAATCCGGGCCGAAAATCTCCCTTGGCATACAGTACGTGCACCTGAAATTACAACGG
>CALKWU010000173.1 GCA_938004015.1 uncultured Oceanobacillus sp. | reverse complement strand
GATGCGGAACGGATTTTCTTCCACAAGCCAGTCTTCAATCAAGCCTTGGAAGGAATCCTCATCGCCGGCACATTCGTCCCAGTCCGAAACGGATAAGGAAATCGAACGTAACTCTCGGCGATGGTTTTCGCTCAAATGTTTCCTCAAATCACTGTTTGCCGGATACCATTTTGCTTTTGCTTTCGTGAATTCTGCGATATGACGGGCGCACTCCCGCAAATTATAATGTTCTTTTCGTTTATTTCCGTCTGTTACAGCCGGAAGTTCAGTGATGACCACCCGGACGACCCGGGGCGAAACGCTTGGCACATAGTTTTGTTTTTCATTGAATATCGCCGGATTGTAAATGAGCAGGATGTCACAAGCGACGGTTTCTCCGTAAACGAGCATTTGGATATCTGTCCCGTCAATGGTCTCCCGTATACTTGGATGTAATGCCGTCTTCTTTTTCAAATCATACGTCCCCATTTGGACAAGTCCGACTGTCATCTCGATATCCTTGAAGACACGAAGTTGCCTGTGCAATTGGGATGAAAGTTTTTCCCGGAAATCAGCAAAGATGACGACATCGAGTTTGCGGACTTTCCCTTTTGGATGACGATCCGGCTTCATCGGTTCCGGGACTGGAAACAACCGATTTTCTTGTGCGAAGGGCATGTACAACGTTTCCGCACGTTCATGATAAAAACCATAGCTTTCCCGATATTCTTTCCGTGCTCCCATGAGGAATCCGTTATAGCCAAATGTGGAGCTTGCTGTTAAAGAGTCAGATGATTGCATCGGAAAAGATAACGGGCCTGAGTCCAGATCAACGACTGCTTTTTTCCCGAATGCCGCCGTCAACCGACTTTTGAATTCACTGTCCGCTGCAAACCGTACTTCATCCCAATAGCCGATTTTGTCCACTACCAGATTTTTCCGGAACATGAGTGACGACATATTGGAAAAAATATATTTCCCCGGCATGCTTCTTCGGTACGGTTTCAACGTTTCCGTCAGTCTGGCGTGAGCGGATGTGTTCGCCACGACTTCGGGATGAACCAAGAGATGCTCGACTTGTTTGGCGATTTTTTCCGGATGGGACCAGTCGTCCGCATCGTTGATTGTGATGAACTCTCCAGTCGCCGCTTGCAATCCGATGTTTCTCGCCACATACGGGCCACTGTTCGTCTCCGTCGAGAGCAATTTGACACGTGAGTCTTTCTGCACGTATTCCCGGATCGTTCCCACCGTATCATCGGTGCTGCAATCATCAACGACGAGTATTTCCATGTTTTTCCAAGTTTGCTCTAATAACGATTCGATAGCCACACGAATTCCCGATCCGGCGTTATAGGCAGGGATGATGACCGAAACTTTCGGTCCGTCCGCAACCTCTTTTTCTTGGATCGGGTCGGTATGAAGACGATAATAGGCTTCAAGGTTTTCATTAGACAGCAACTTCATTGGCTGCAGGTTGTAATGCTCCAATGCTTGATTGATCCAGTGTAAACGTTCGGCTGGAGTTACTTCGGTATTGGCCAAACCGATGAAAATATCCGGATGCAAGTGTTCATCCAACAATTCCAAAAGCAAGTTTTTCGCCGTATCACGTTTACCGATCAGCTCGTAACTTTCCGCAAGCAAAATCGTGATATGCCGTTTTCTTTCCTCTTCTTTATTCAAACGTGCCGCTTCTTCCAAAAGTCCAATGGCAATCGAGGCAGAACGTTTATCCAGTCGATTCGCATAATATAAGCCCAATTCCCAAGCGAGGGCGAGCCGCATATAACGATCCTCGGTCGTGAAAAACATATCGATGAGATCTTGCAATGCCCGTTTTTCAAAACCGAGGTCGTACAAGTGTTTTTTATACCTCTTCAATTTGTTTTCTGCATCTTTTTGTTTGTACGCTCTACTGTAAAGCCGCTTGATGTTCCTCCGTCCGAGCATGTAAGCAGGGATGGCACGGAGATTGGATGATATCTTTCGTTTCACCCGTTTCAAGCCCTGGATCATCCGTTCTGCGGAGCGGAAATCTGCTTCATATCGTTCAAGTTCCCGGAGCGTCGCAGTTTTTTCCGCTTGTTTTTCCGCGAAAAGAGCTTCCAGTTCTTCGATTTTTTTGCTGTGATCATTCGGCTCTACTGGACTTGTCCATTTTTCGTTCTTCATCATCATCCCTACTCTTTTTCCCACACTTCATCTATGTAAGGGAGTTTCTCTTGCAAGTCGGCTCGGTTTTCCAGCGTGTTTTTCACGTCTCTGTTTTCCGGATACCATTTGCCTGATTTTTGGAAATAAGTACGTACGTGATGCAAGTAAGACGAGAGGGTTGCAGCATCTTCAGGAAGCTTGTCGATAACGACTTCCAACTCTTCCGTTTCCACATTAGGTACGTAGCGTTGGTATTCTTCCAATACAGAAAGATTGAAAAGAATCGTTTTTTCCGTTTCAATGTTTTCACCATAAACGACGATTTGCGCCCGATCGCCGTCCAACAAATTCCGGATATCCGGGCTGATTTTTGCATTTCGATCGACACCATATGTATTCAACTGGACAAAACCAATCCGTTCGGTTTCCGTCTGCAATTTTTCCCGTATGAATGCGACTTTATCATCCGGTATCGTCCGGAAATCCGTTGCAATGATGAGATTGAACTTCCGCTTCTCCGTATTTTTCACTTCCCGTTTTGGCCACATCGGTTCCGGAACATGGAACAAACGTTTCTCCTGTGGATACGGGTAGCGGATCGTTTCTCCGGTTTGATGATAGTGGCTGAAGGCTTCGACATATTCTTTGCGTACACCCATGAAAAAGCCGCTGTAACCGAATGCGGAGCTGGCGGTAAGCGACGCGACCGATTGCCTTGGCAGGGACAATGGTCCGGTCTTCAAATCGACATAGCAATTTTTGCCGAATGCGATCAGAAGACGCCGCTTGAATTCCCCGTCGGCGGCAAAGCGGACACTATCCCAATATCCGATTTTTTCCAGAACCGGTTGGCGGCGGAACATGATGGACGACATATTCGGAAATATATATTTTCCAGGTGTCCCGCGGCGATAAAAGGTCAACTCTTCTGTAAGTCGGGCATGTTCAGACGTATTGGCAATTACAGAAGGATTTTCAAGCAAATGTTTCACTTGCCGTTCGATTTTTTCCGCGTGGGACCAGTCGTCCGCATCGTTCACAGTGACGAATTCCCCTGTCGCTTCACGTAAAGCGATGTTCCGCGCGATATAAGGTCCGCTGTTTTCCGGTGTTTGTAAAAATTTCACCCGTGGATCTTTTTCCGCATATTCTTGGATCACCGCAGCCGTCCCATCCGGACTGCAATCATCGACTGCCAACAATTCGATGTTTTGCCACGTTTGGTTCAAAATCGAATCGATGGCGACACGGATCCCTTCTTCTGCTCGAAAAGCCGGTAAAATGACGGACACTTTCGGCCCATCGGCTTTCCGATCGATCGGGACGGTTTCCAAATCGTCATAAGTCGGTGAGTCTATATGTTTAAAACGGATGGGAGCCAAATCATAAGCTTTCATCACACGATTCACGAGTTTGAACCGTTCTTCCACAGATTCCGTGAGATTGGCAAGTGCTAAATACAAGTCCACATGTTTTTCTCGTTGGAGGGCTGCGTCGATTACATCCCGCGCTTTTTCGACTGCACCGGTTTTTGCCAAGCATTCCGCTTCGAGTACGGCAATCCGTCGAAGTTCCTCTATGTCGCGGACATCTTGTTTTGCCGCTTCGATAAAGTGGAGCGCCCGATGCGCCCCTTCCGTCGTGTTCTGGTTCGCATGCCATAACACGAGTTCCCAGGCGGCGAGGCGCTTCAATCCCGGATCTTCAACATGTTGAAAATAAGCAAGCAAATCTTTTTCCGCTCTCTCTGTGAAACCTAAATTGTACAGATGATATTTGATCCGTTTCAATTTTTCTCTTTGGGCCTGTTTTTTTCCGAAAAGGAATTTCCGTATCGTTTCCTTCTGTTCATCGGTAAACAGGTCGCCGATTTTTTTCCGATGGCTTTCCGTCAATACGGAATAGGTGAACCAATCGATCGGCCCGAGAATGATTTTCTTGATTGTCTGTTTCATTTTGTCACCACCAAGCTAACTTGTCAGGCTTTATTTGCAATTTCTGATTTGTTCCTATCTTTATTTTTCCGTTTGATGACGACCCGTTTGCCTTTGCCTTTTTTATTGATGCCCAATGATTCCCGATACGCTTTCACCGCTTCTTCGGCTGTTCCGTCAAAACGGATTTGTCCGCGTTCGAGCCAAATCCCCCGCGTACAGACCCGCTCGACGAAACGCATACTGTGGGAAACGATGATGACCGCCTTTGCATGGGACATCATTTCTTGAATCCGTTCACTCGCCTTTTGCTGGAAGGCGATATCCCCTGTCGATAATGCTTCATCGACGATAAAAATATCTGGTTTCAATATTGCGGCAATGCTGAAACCAAGGCGGGACTTCATCCCCGAAGAATACTCCTTGATCGGTTTGTCGATCGCTTTCCCAAGACCGGAAAACTCGACGATTTCATCGAATTTTTCAATGACCCGTTTTTTCGG
>CALKWU010000172.1 GCA_938004015.1 uncultured Oceanobacillus sp. | reverse complement strand
ATCGTCACATTCGGATGCTTTTGCAAAACCGTCGCCGGCACATCTTCTGTAATGTCGCCGCGCAATACGGCAGTCATCGCATCCCGTTTGTTTTCACCGGAAGCCAGCAATAAAATTTCTTTGCTTTCCATAATCGTTCCAATTCCCATGGAAACAGCCTGGGTCGGAACTTCCTCGATCGAATCAAAAAATCTCGAATTCGCTTTGATCGTCGATGAAGCCAAATCGACCACTTGGGTTCTGCTCGTAAATGGTGTCCCCGGCTCATTGAAGCCGATATGGCCGTTTTCCCCAATCCCTAATATTTGCAGTTCAATGCCGCCTGCTTGTTTAATCTTTGCTTCAAATGCTTGACATTCTGCTTCCAAATCAGAGGCTACCCCATTTGGGATATTCACATTGTCGAACGAAATATCGACATGATCGAACAATTTTTCCCGCATAAAGTAGTAATAGCTGTTCGGATGATCTTTATCCAAACCGATGTATTCATCCAAATTGAAGGAAACAACATCTTTGAACGTTATTTCCTGCTTTCTGTATTTTTCAATCAATCTTTGATATAAGCCTTCCGGAGTGGAACCTGTCGCAAAACCCATCACAAGGTCGTTCCTCTGCTTCAGGCGCTCCGTTACAAATGCACAAGCTTTTTCACTCATTTCATCATAGTCTTTCACTCGAATGACTTCCATCATAATCCTCCTTTATAGGAAATAACACCCCTACATATAGTATATTTGATATTGATTTGTTCATCTACAATTAAAACGTCTGCATCTTTCCCTTTTTCGATGCTGCCTTTCCGATCGAAGAGACCGATTTGTTTGGCCGGATTGACGGCAGCCATTTGAATCACATCCCGGAGCTCCACACCATCCAAGGAAAGCATTTTCCGGACTCCATCCCGCATTTTCAGTATGCTTCCAGCAAGCGTTCCATCTTCCAGTACGGCCCGGTCTTCGTTCACGATAACCGGTTGGCCGCCCAATTCATAGTCCCCCGGTGGAAGCCCCTTAGCACGCATGGCGTCGGTAATCAAAATGATACGTTCGCTCCCCATTTGATCGAATATGAGTTGCAGCATCTCTTTAGAGACATGGATGCCATCTGCAATGAGCTCTCCAGCCAATCCTTCAAGTAAAAATGCTGCGCCGATTGCACCGACATCCCGATGATGGATGCCGTTCATCGCATTGCAAAGATGCGTCAATTGCCGCACCCCTTGTTTGAGCGCTTGTTCCATGTCCGCAAAGCCGGCATTCGTATGCCCGGCAGATACGACAACACCCGCTTCATTCAATGCTTGGATAAAATGACCGTCCGGATCGTGTTCAGGTGCCATCGTAATCGTTTTAATATTGTTCCCGGACATTTCTTGCCATTTATTGAATAAATCCAAGTCCGGCTTGATGATGAATTCTTTCGGCTGGGCACCGGCTTTCGACTTCTCGACGAACGGACCTTCCAAATGGATGCCGACGACTTCAGCTTGCCCTGCACCACTCGTGTAATCTGCCACATTTTGTAAAGCTCGCTCGATATTTTCCGGAGCTTGTGTGATGGTCGTGGCGAGAAAAGCGGTCGTCCCTTCTTGCGGCAGAAATTCAGCCATCCTTTGCAAAGCTTCCGAGGTCGCATCCATCACATCTGCACCGTGAGCACCGTGGATGTGCGTGTCGATAAAACCCGGAATCACATGTTGACCTGCCGCATCGATGATTTCTGCTTGTTCTCGTATTTCCTGTGGCGGTTCTTCTTCATGGAAAATTTCAGCGATTTTTCCGTCTTTTATGTAAATGTCTGCTTGAGGAAGTGCACGGTTTTCCAAATGAACCGTTCCATTTTGAATCAAAATTGATTTCCTGCTCATTGTGTTCATTCCTTTCGTAGTTGGATTAATCGCTGGGCCACTCAAGACCAGCCCAGTATGGCGGGACAATTGTGTCTGTTACGGTGGGTCGATTAGGGTCTGGCCCTTTCCGTCCCAGTGGGTCAATTTGGGACTGTCCCATTATGACCCATTTTGTAAACTTGCGCCATTAAATTGTGAACTTGCGCTTTTTTCTGGTGAACTTGCGCTGATTTCATGTCAACTTGCGCCATTTTCCTATGAATTTGCGCCTTTTCAACGGTGGGTCAAACAGGGACTGACCCGTTTTGTCCCATTGGGACAGCCCTGATTGACCTATCTCACTATTTGTATAGTGGTCTATACATTCCTACTTGTATACATGTTTAATTTTCTTTGTTACAATAGTTATAGAACAGCAGGGGGGTGTTTGCATGATCGATAAAAGTTCACCGGTCCCGATATATTATCAGCTCGAATTGAAAATCCGGCAAATGATTGAGTCAGAGCAATTGCAACCAGGTGATGCGCTGCCTTCCGAGCGACAATTCACAGAAAAATACAACATCAGCCGCATGACCGTGAGACAAGCGATCAACAACTTGGTGAATGACGGGCTGTTATACCGTCAAAAGGGCAAAGGAACATTTGTTGCAAAAAAGAAGTTTGAACAAGATCTCTCCGGATTGACCAGTTTCAATGAGGATATGAGAAACTTAGGCTTGACTCCTTCAAACAAAGTGCTCAGTTTCAAACTGATTTCCGGTGACAAACGCGTCATTGAACAATTGAAGGTAAGCAATAACGAGCCGATTTACGAAATAAAACGAATCCGTTTGGCGAATGATGAACCTGTCGCTTTGGAAACGGTCTATACTCCGCAAAAAATTGTCGGGAAAATGACGGAAGAAGATATTGCCGAATCCTTCTACGAACACTTGGAAAACAATCTTCACTTGAAAATAGCTTACGGGAAGCAAACGATTGAAGCCGCACTGGCAAATGAACAAGAAATCAAACATTTGCGAATCGAAACGGGCGATCCTGTTCTGTTGATGCGGCGGACGAGTTACTTAGCGGATGAACCGGAAACTCCAGTTGAATTTGTGAAATCCACATATCGGGCGGATAAGTACAAATTCCATTTACAGATGAAACGGGACTGAAAACGACCAGTCTCCGTTTCATCTTTTTCTTTAAAAAATCCACTTGCCGCCTGTAGCCCTTAACGCAATATCGAACTCGCCATCCGAAAATACGTATGCCTTTTTCCGCGAATGGCGATGGAATAATCCATAATCCGCTCCGGAATGGCGATCCCGTACATACCTGCATCCCCAATATGATGGATATCCGCACCGGCCATTTTATTGTAAAGGGCAATTTGCTGGATTGTCGCTTGATCGGCACCTTCCTGACTCGTTCCAATCGAAGTGAGCGTCAAGGCCCCTTCCCGCTGAACCTCTTCGATCAGACGTGCGGTTTTTTCCAACGTCGAGCCCGGAACTGTACCGACACCCGGAATGAGGACAATATCCGCTCCGGCACGGACAAAATCCCTTACCGTATCCGTATCTGCCAGCGCTTCATCAACACCCGCACCGTGCATTTTTCCTGCTACAGTGAGCAATCCCGCTTCTTTCGCCAATTGGATGGAGGCTAAAATCGCTTGATTCGTCACACCGGTTTTTGGATTACCTGTGAGACAGACGAAATCGACACCAAGTTCCTTCGCTTTCTGCAACGATTTTAATGTTGCCCGTCTTCCCGCCGGCAAATCATCGAGCGTCTCCAAATTGTCCGCATTCGGATCGACCGGCTCTAAATTCACTCCTACCGGCCGGCCGAGCAACTTTTTCAATACATGGACCGTATCTTCCGGCTTCACATCATCCAACCCGGCAATTTTCGGTTGTTCCACATCGAGGATATTCAACAAAATCATATCCGCTCCGAAAGCCGCCGCATATTCTGCGTTCGTAATGCCAGGATATAAAGGTTCCGCATGACACATCACTTCCGCAATCAATGTCCGGCCCTCGGAAGCTTTTATCGATTGAAGCAAATCCTCTTGATTCATGTTTGCAAAATCAGAAGCAAATGAACTGATCAGTCGTTTCATGGAAGACCTCCTGAAAGAGCGGCTAGCGTTCTCGAAAAGAACGTAGCCGCGTCATTGTTATTCTTTCCGGATTTTTTTGACCTCGTCCGCTACTGCTTGGACTTGCGTGCCGACGATGACTTGCACATTATTTTTTCCGATAATTTGTACACCTGGCACCCCGGTCGCTTTAATTTTCTCTTCATCGACCAGTTCAGCGTCTTTCACTTCCAAACGAAGACGCGTTGCACAGTTATCGACGGATAAGACGTTCTCATCCCCGCCAAGACCGGCATAAATTTCACGGGCCATCACAGCAAATCGGTTTTCCGCATCCATTGCCGGTTCAGTTGTTGTTTCTGCTGTTTCATCCTCATCTTCACGGCCTGGTGTTTTCATATCAAACTTCACGATTAAGAAACGGAACAAGAAATAGTATATGACCGCAAAGACGAGCCCTTGCACGATCAACATGAGCGGCTGGTTCGCAAGCGGCAATCGGGAACTTAAGAAAAAGTCGATGAATCCTGCACTGAAACCGAAACCTGCAGTCCAGCCAAACGTCGATGCGATAAAGAGGGACAACCCGGTCAATAATGCATGAACAACATAAAGGAATGG
>CALKWU010000171.1 GCA_938004015.1 uncultured Oceanobacillus sp. | reverse complement strand
GACATTTAGGGACTGACCCTTTTTGTCCCACTGCGCACGAGGTTGAGGATTTTGTTCATGTTTTGCTTTTGGCGCGCTGTGCCAAATCCAGCAAAGGGACAGCCGTTTGTTTTCACTCTCTCCAGCACGTTTCCGATGGTGAATTGGGCGGGATCCAAGTCTTCAGTCACCTCATCCCAAAACAGTGGGGTCGCCACGGTGCCTTCCGATGTTTTCCGTGGGGAGTAGGGGGCAATGATCGTTTTATCCCTCCCATGTTGCACATAATCGATATACAACTTTCCACCCCGTTTATCTTTCATCCGCTCTGTTGTAAATAAATCCGGGCAACTGTTTTCAATCGTAAATGCAATCGCTTGGGTGAAAACAGCCGTTTCTTCATATGTCATACTCCCCTCCAAAATCGGAATATGGATTTGCAACCCTTTATTCCCCGACGTTTTCACAAATGATACAAGAGAAAGTTCATCGAGCAAAACTTTCACTAATTGCGCCGCCTTCACTGCCAAATGGAAATGTTCCCTGTCCGGGGGATCCAAGTCAAAAACAATTTCCAACGGCATGACGCTTCCCGCCCGTTGAAAAGGAATATGATATTCGACTGCACCGTGGTTGGCGAACCAAACAAGGGATTCCAAATTATCGCAGCTGCAAAACACCTCATCCTCGCCTTTCACAGCTGTGACAAATTCCGGTGCATAAGCTGGCAAATGTTTCTGGAAAAATTGTTCTTGATCGACGCCATCCGGAGCTCGAATGACAGTGAGCAATCGGCTCTCCAAAAAAGGCAGCATATAAGGGGCGATGTCCCGCACATATACAAGCAAATCACCTTTTGAGAAAGGCGGATCCTTCCATAATAATTTCTCCATATTCGTCAAATCGACGACATCCGGCAACATCGCCAAATCCAATTTCAATTGCTGGACCGTGCAACTCTCCGGTTTAATTCCCGGTAAAATGGCGGCAAATTGCGGCTCACGCAACTCTCCTTCATACAAATCCAACGTATGGATGGCCGCAGAAATAGCCGGTGGCACCGAATATCGATTGCCCTGTTTTTTCCCATTTTCCATAAAAAAGCGCTTTAATGTCACAAAGGATTCCCCGGTGAGTCCATGTTTACATTTTCCGAGTGACCGCAATTTCTCGCTATTTAAAGCTTCACCATGTTCTCCATCAAAAACCGCCACATCAAAATAGTCATTCTCCGCATCAAAGGCTGTCAATAATCCGTTAATCCTCCGCCAATTTTTCACTTTGAACCAATCCCGATGTTTTTTCCCGGGGTGATACGTACTCGACTTTCTTTTGGCGACGACGCCTTCCCCTTTATACCGAAAAACGATTTTTTCCGCTTCTTCCCATGTTGCAAAAACATCCACCGGCCAAATTTTTTCTTCCAACTGCGCTTCGAAACGATCCAACGACCGAACAGAATCATCCGTCGCCTTCCCCGAAATTTCCCTCGACCAAGTTTTCCGGTTCGACTTTTGCCGAAACACATCTGTCAGCACATGTTTCCGCATGCTCAGCTTTTCTCCGGTGTAATTTTTTCCATTCACTTCCAATACGTCAAATAAGAGGAAATGAGCTGGCCGCCGCTTGGCAAATCGCCTGATCTTATCCTGATTCCGTAATTTCCCGCGTTTTTGGATTTCGGAAAAATTCCCCTGATAACGATTATTCAATATGACGAGTTCGCCATCCAACGTCAATGGCAAATAGTTTTCCAATCGCGAGAGCAAATTCGCACAGTCTTCCACGACTTCCGGGAACTTTTCCGTCAATTCACGGTTGTTTCTGCTTTTCAGTGATATGCGGCCGTCTTCGCTGATTGTAAGGATAGCACGATAGCCATCATATTTTATTTCATATAGCCAATCATCACCGATCGGCGCATCATCTGAATATATCGGTTTCATCACGTCCATCTTTCGCACCTCAAACGAATTGATGAAGTTAGTTTTTACCAAAAAAGATAGGCCATGCGTAAGTGGCCTATCTTTTATAAATCGACTTCAACACCGATTCCTTTTCCTTGTAATTTTTCATAAACACCGATGGCCGCCGCCAAATCGAAATAGGCAGCACCGACAGACTTGAAAAAAGTGATTTCTTCATCAGACTTCCGGACAGAGGTCTCACTGACAATGTCGCTCAACTCTCCATAAATATCGGAAAATTTCCAGTCGGAATGCTTGTCCGCATATATCAGTTCACCAGCTTCATCCTTCACGCCGGCCAAATCATCGACGACAATTTTGTTTGCCCGTTCGATCGTTTCTTGGTCAACTTCACGCATGGATGGTAGAAAAGAACCGACTCCATTAATATGCGTTCCTTTTGTCAGTAACTTTCCGTTAAAAACCGGAGTGGAAGATCTTGTTGCACAATTGATGATATCCGCATCCTTCACGGTTTCACCACTACTCGTCACGATTTCAATAGTTGCATCAACTCCGAACCCGATCAACTTCTCTTTAAAACGCTCGGCTTTTTCCGGAGTTCGGTTAAACAATTTGATTTTTTTAATGTTCCTCACTGCAACGACACCGAGAACTTGCTCAAAAGCCATCGCACCAGTGCCAATGACTGCTAGAATTTCTGCGTCGGATCTTGCAAGTTTATCGGTGGCAATCCCGCTAAGTGCACCTGTCCGTAATCTCGTCAAGTAGGACGCATCCATGAGACAAAGATGTTCTCCTGTTTTACCGTCTGTGAGTACCAGCACCCCTTGGGTCGTCGGTTTC
>CALKWU010000170.1 GCA_938004015.1 uncultured Oceanobacillus sp. | reverse complement strand
ACTAAGGCAAGTAAAGCTTGATTCGTCGCAAATGAGCTCGATTGAGCATCGTCCAACAAATGTTTGAAACTGCCATCTTCCAATTGGAAGGCTAGCAAATGTTCCAAAAGATTCGCTTCTTCTTTTGTGAAGTCCGCGCTTGTCGCATCGATGCCTAGTGCCGACAAACCGACGATGACCATTGCTGCCGACTCGGCAGAATAGCCGCCGTTGAATACGAGATTATAGCCGCCTTTTTCACCCTGTTGTTCCGCCATCGCTTGGACAGCACGATCTAGAGCAGCTTTTACATCTTCTCGATCTTGATAAGGGCTTAACGCCAACAGTGCCATCCCAGTGATGTCCGGACTTGGTTCATCCCCGTAAAACGACCAACCACCTGCATCCAGTTCCATTTCAAGAATCGCATCAATCAGACTTTCTCTCGTCCATTCTGTGCCCTTTGGGACTTCGTAATCAGCGCTGTCGATAGCTAACAGACTGTAAACGAGAAAATTGCTCGTTAGCATAGGTTCATTCATTAAACTTTCTATAAGATTCACGCCATTAATATCAGTCGCATCATATCCGGCAGCAGTCAAGATAAGGATGGTTTTTGCATAATCGGTCGCTCTTCCTGAGAATTCTTCATTTATGGAACCAGCAAGATCGGCTGCCATTTCTGTTGAAAAATCCTCACCTGCTGTCATCAGTGCGGTAAATCCGTACCAGTCAATTTCAGCTGGGTTTGCTTTTAAATAATCGATGACTGAAGCAAGTGCCGGTTCATAGTCGACATGTTTTTTCAAATCTTCATCTTCTTCAGGACCATCTGTTTCATTTCGATCTGCTTCGACCGGGTCTTCTGTTTCGGAGCCATTGTCGTTTTCATCCACCGGATCTTCTTCACAATAATTGTCTACATAAAGATCTAGTCTATCTCCGTCTTCAATGAAGTGACCAAGAAGACCGACGTTCATGTAATCGCCATTCAAATCAATGGCCCAGTATTCACAATCACGTTCCAATGTATTGTTTAAATCATTTAAGAAGGTGAACCATTGAGTGTCGATGGAAACATCTACATCTACATTTTGTTCCGCAGCAACTGCACGCAATGCATCATAAGCTGTTGTGTTTTTCGGCATGGAAACAGTTCGTTCTTCTATTACTGCATTTCCTTTCCTGTCTGTTGCGGAAACAGTCACTTCATAATATTCAGGGGGAAAATCTTCTAATAGGACAAACAGAATATTATCCCCATGAGAAACATAAGCGGAACTAGGTCCCACATCGTGAGACTTCCCATTTACAAAGAATGACCAAGAACTTTGATCATTTTTTTGGACCCCATTTATTCCTGTAATGATTGCTCCATACTCTTCATGAATATCATAATCGAGGTGTTCATCTGCTTTTTCCAATACATCAAAGGCTGTGTCTCCATCAGATATTTCGACAGCAGTCATTTCCAAGACTTCGGTACCGTCTTCTTCAAATGCCGAAATCGTCACGGCATTTTCCAACGTGGCAGCATATACCGTCTGCAGTCCGGTTAAACTTGCTTGCGAGAGTAATAGAATGGCACTAATGAAAACAACGAATAACTGCTTGATTCTGTGATTCATCATGTGAACCTCCATTGTGATTTTTTGCATTAAAAAAGCATCTCTACGATAGGTTAGAGATGCACACGAAAATATACGAAACACAAGTTATGGAACCTGTGACAGGTCCATAAACTGCTTCATACACCTCCCTTTCCTCGTAGGTTTATATGGTGTAAATAAATAGGCAGGTCTCCTGGCTGATGGTCATCGTTTTCTATTGCCTTCCCGTTGTTCAACAGTGGCTTCATAATAGAAAACTCGCAATCACAGTGGCGGGCCCGCGCCGGATTCTCACCGGCCTTCCCTTTTAATGATTGAAACAATCAACCTATTTATTCCATATTCGATTGTCAAAAAAGCGAAAAGCGAATGACTTCTTCAATTCAGTAATGCAAATGTCAATTAAATTATAACGAAATTAAAAATTTTGTCCACAATTTTAAATTTGTGAGAGAATGAAATACGAAAAAAGGATAGTATACGTACTACTCAAGAAAATAAAAAACAGAATAGGAATCCAACCCTGTCCTGTTCCTATCAACCTTCTATATCCCTTCTTCGATATCCGATGAATCCAATTACCATCAAACCAATAGCCATCAAGCTTAAGACAATCACTGGCGTCCATGTCATATCTTCCACTGGTAAACCAGGAATATAGCCGAATGGTGAGATGTTTTCGAGCCATTCCGGTAAATCCAAAAGGCCACCCAAATAATTGATGAGAAAAGAAGCTACGATATATACCCAAACGAGGCTCGTCAAACGAGGGAGTACGCCGATCATTAAAGCGGCAAATCCAATCAAGACGAGCACAGCCGGGAAGTACACCATACC
>CALKWU010000169.1 GCA_938004015.1 uncultured Oceanobacillus sp. | reverse complement strand
CCCTGATTGACCCAACTAGGATGGATCGCCATCTAAATTATGGGACGAAAAGGGACAGACCCTGTTCGTCCCATTTTTATAGTATAATAGATTCCATCAGTTTATGGATGAGGAGTGTTCAAGTGAATAAAAAAGACATCACGAGTTTTCGCCGGCAGTTGAAGCCGGATAATGATCTTTTGAAATTGCATGAGATTTTCAATGTGTACATCATGAAAGATTCAAGGGAGATTTACCATGAGGAAACGACTCCCTTCGAACTATTGGAAAAAGATCAACAGGAATTGTTTTTAAACAATTTCAAGAAAGTGCTTGCTGGTCAATTGGACCGGAAACTATTTGAATTGAAGTTCGCTGATAATGGGGAAAATGAAACGCAATTGACTTTGCATGAAAGTTTGCTTCCGGAAAATAGAGAAACATGGACAGACCATATGCTGGATATCGTTGAAAAAATGCTGGAAGTAAAACAATACGAAGAAGATATCGTCGTGACGTTCGTGAATGGGGAGTATTTGCATACAGTAAAGCCGGCCAATGCGGAAACGGAAGAGAGTGAACGTGATGAAGTTTATGCCAATCCGTTCATCCTATGCACGATTAATCCGACGAAACATCCGGAAAAAGAGTTGTTGTTCGACTACGTGGAAAAAGAGTTTAAATATCATTTCATCGTCGATCCGATCATCAATTTACAGAAACCGATGGGTGGTTTTCTGTTTCCATGTTTTACGGAAGGCATATCAGATGTGAATCATGTTTTATATTCGACAGGCAGATCGAAGGAGATCGACTTTTCTTTCGTTGAAGAGGTGTTGAATGCCGAAGAATTGTTCACGGCGGAAGAGGATAAAATGGTGTTTGAAGAAGTTGTGAAAGATGTGGTTGGAGAGAGGTTGACGACTGCCACGTTGGCGAGCGTTTATGACGAGGTGCAACGAGTGATTGAAGAAACCGATCCGGAAGATACACCGAAAATGGATTATCGGGATGTGGAAAGCGTGTTGAGAAACAGCGGGGTCGAGGATGTGAAACGGGAGGATGTGGAGGCGGCATTTAAAAAGATCGTGGATGATGAAACATTTGAACTGAAGGCGAATAATGTCGTGCCGAAATATGATTCGAAATCGATCAAAATCCAAACGAAAGTCGCCGATTTAAAGGTGAGCCCGAGCGAACTCCGCTATCTTCGGCAAATCCGCTTGAACGGAAAACTATGCCTCGTCATCGAACTGGAAGAAAATACCGTCATCGAAGGCTTTGAAATCATTGAAGAAAATGAAGTGATTGATAGGCGAAATGGGACAAACGGGGACAGTCCCTAAATGACCCAAATGGGACGAAACGGGACAGTCCCGATTTGACTCAGAATTTGCACAACCCTGCTGCCATGAACCAATCTAAACAAAAATGAGGGTTACAGCATCCACTGCAATCCTCATTTTTGTTTAGTCTCTGCTATATATATCCCTTGTGTACACAATTTCTTTCCGGTCCTTTATTTCATCGTCCAACCGGTTTGCAACGATGATATCAGCCATTTCTTTGAAAGTTTCCAAATTATTTTCCACTTCTAACCCTTCAAATTCCTTGCTTTCCAACGTCGGCTCATAAATGACGATACGAACGTCTTTCTCCTTGATACGCTCAATGATCCCTTGGATTGCCGACTCTCGGAAATTGTCGGATCCGGATTTCATCGTCAAGCGGTATATTCCAATGGTTTCCGGATTCCGTTTCATGATCATTTTGGAAATATGATCTTTTCTCGTTTCGTTGGCTGTGACAATTGCCTTAATCAGTTCATTAGGCACCCCGTCAAAATGGGACAACAACTGTTTCGTATCTTTCGGCAAGCAATAGCCGCCATAACCGAAAGATGGGTTGTTGTAATGCGTGCCGATCCGCGGGTCCAATCCGACACCTTCAATGATTTGTTTTGTGTCCAATCCGTGGATTTCCGCATAGCTGTCCAACTCGTTGAAGAATGATACGCGCATCGCTAAATATGTATTGGCAAACAGTTTGATGGCTTCAGCCTCTGTTGAATTTGTAAATAGAACAGGAATATCCTCTTTCAAAGCACCTTCCACTAAAAGGTCGGCAAATGTTTCAGCTCGCTTTGATTTCTCCCCGATGATGATTCGGGACGGATACAAGTTGTCATAAAGCGCTTTTCCTTCCCGTAAAAATTCCGGTGAAAAAATGATATTGTCTGTTTCATATTTTTGTTTCATTTCTTCCGTGTAGCCGACTGGTACCGTCGATTTGATGATCATTGCAGCATTCGGATTGATCCGTAATACGTCTTCGATGACGGATTCAACAGAACTTGTGTCAAAATAGTTTTTGTCTGGATCATAGTTCGTCGGTGTGGAAATGATGACATAATCCGCATCTTTATGTGCTTGTTCCGGATCGGTAGTCGCTGCAAAATTCAGCTCTTTTGTTGTAAAAAATTCATCGATCAAGGTGTCTCCAATCGGTGATTTTCGCGCGTTGATCATGTCTACTTTTTCTTGAATGATGTCGAGAGCGGTCACTTCATTGTGTTGGGCAAGGAGAACGGCATTCGCCAATCCGACATAACCCGTCCCCGCAACGGTTATTTTCATGAAAGAACCTCCTAGAAATACTCGTTTGAGAAAACATTCACTTTCATTATAGCTGATAACAAGTGAAAAATCACTAACTTGCGAAAGAAGTTGATACTTGGTGTAATTCGCTAGTAGGAAAAATCCGTTTGTAAATAACATGTCGGATTCCTCTATGCACCTTTCCAATTCCAATGAATCCATATAAAATGGACGGTAGAATGGGACAAAACGGGTCTGTCCCTGTTTGGCCCAGCTGCATTCGAACGGCGGTGGGTCAAATGAAGGCTGTCCCTGTTTGCCTCAGTGGGACAGAAAGGGACAGTCCCCGATTGTCCCAGTATAAGGAGATGATGTAGTGAAGCTTACGGTTATTGGCGTGTGGGGAGGTTTCCCGAAAAAAGATGGCCCTTGTTCCGGTTACCTCATTGAACATGAAAATGCCAAAATGCTTGTCGATTGCGGTAGCGGCGTGCTCGTCAAGCTCCAAGATTATGTCGATTTAAATGAAATTCACGATGTTGTCCTATCCCATTACCACTATGATCATTACAGCGATGTCGGTGCTTTCATGTTTTCCCGGCTTGTCAATCATCAGCTCGGCCGAGTAAAGCGTCCTTTAACGATTTACGGCCCGGACGACCCGGCGAAAAGAGAGGAATTTTCTGCTGTCCCTCACACAACATTCCAAGGTATTGGTGAACATATAACGTTGACGATCGGCCCGTTCCACCTTTCGTTTCTTAAAAATATCCATCCGGTCGAGACATACTCGATAAAAATCGAGTGTGATGACAAAACGATCGTCTACACAGCTGATACGATTTATTTCAACGAACTTGCCGAATTCTCCAAGGAAGCGGATTTGCTCATTGCGGAATGCAGTTTGTATGAAGGGATGGATGGGGAAACGTCAGGGCATATGAACGCAAAAGACGCGGGTTTGTTGGTGAAAAAAGCGAAGGCGAAGCGCACTCTATTGACCCACTTGCCCCATTATGGAAACGTACGGGAATTAGCGGAAACTGCAGAAAAAGTAAGTAAACGGGAAGTGGAATTGGCAAAAGTCGGCATGAGCATCGAGCTATGATTAATGGAAATGGGTCAAAACGGGACTGTCCCCGTTCGTCCCAGTTGAGAAGTGAACGAAAGATACCATCTCTGATTAGCTCAATAAAGGCGAATCAGAAACTGGAAAAGATTGGTAAAGTGGGTCAAACAGGGACTGTCCCTTTTTGACCCAAAAACGGTGAAAAAATATACCGTTTTTGAATTTTCGCTGCAAATTTCGACTCTTTTCGACAAAACCTGACATAAAAACGACGTAAAACTTGCCTTTTTCGACATGTTTCGACAAAAAATGCTTTCAAAATTGAAAAACGACTTTTTGACTATTCATAATGAATTGATTATCCTTTCCAGTAAGAGATGGTCAACAGCGCCCCCTCCCGGCTTTCATAGCGGTCACAAGGAACAGTTCAAAGCTAATTCCGTTGGCATCAGTTCCTGAATCATTTTCTCCTTTCCCCAACCTTTATAGGCCGATTCCGAAGCCACTAAGCCACTTACACAGCTTTGACCATCTCTTTTTTGGAGGTGAACATATGCCGAGAGGAACACGGAGAAAGAGTTCAAGTGGTATCTATCATGTCATGCTTCGAGGAGTCAATCAGCAAATCATTTTTGAAGAAGATCAGGATCGCCACCGCTTCTTGCAAACATTGGCGAGGTTTAAAGATGAATGCGCATACTCGCTTTATGCTTATTGCCTCATGGACAACCATGTTCATCTTCTGTTGAATGAAAATGCCGGAAACATTTCAAACATCGTACAAAAAATTTCGACGAGTTATGCGAATTGGTTCAATGCTAAATATGATCGATCCGGCCATCTTTATCAAGGAAGATTTCGCAGCGGTGTTGTGGAATCCGATGCGATTTTTCTCCGAGTGCTCCGTTATATCCACCAAAATCCAATACGTGCTGGAATTTCAAAACACGTTTTCAACTATAAATGGTCAAGTGCCGAGCGTTATTTGAAAGAACCTGGTCTCGTCGATACGGAATATGGACTTCAATTGTTTTCACAAATGGCTGATGATGCGGTGGAAAAATATAAGGAATTTATGAATGAAATCAAAGAAAATAACGATGAGGATTATCTTGATCGGGATAATCGGCGCTATAAAGACGAGGAGTTGTTCCCGATTTTTCGAGAATACGGCATCACCCGTCCGACCGAATTGCAACTGATGGATAAAAAGAGACGTGATGCGATTCTAAGGGAAATAAAACAAATGGATGGCGTCTCGATTCGCCAACTTTCAAGGATAACCGGCATTTCCAGAAGCGTTATCCAGCGTGCTTGATATGAAAGATTGCCAATCAAAAAAGATGTTTACGTTGTCCCACTTGTTTTCATAATTTTGGGTCAAACAGGGACAGTCCCCGTTTGACCCAATCCATTTATTGTACGGATACCGGTATGATCAATTCATGTTGTCTTGAGCCGTCTTCCGGATCTTCTGTATACAAGATGATCAATCCTGTATTAAAGGCGACTTCATCAAAAGAAATGGTGAACTCAAAAGTACCCCAATCCGGTGCAGCTGCTGATGCTGTGACCGTTCCTTCATCGAGAATGTTATGGCCGTCCTCAAACTCATAGTGGACGATTCCTTCGTTGACATTGGCTTCACCACGGACGGTAAATTCATTTTCGACGACAGTGTCAGGAACAGGTTCAAATATTCTAAACGCTACATTTTCATCTACGACTTCAGAACCTTCTTCTGCAGAATCTTCGTTTTCTTCCGAGGCATCTTCTTCGTTACCTCCATTATCATCAGCTTCTTCCTCTTCAGCAGATTCGTCTTCTTCAGGCTCTTCGTCGGTTTCTTCTTCCGTTACCGGTGTTTCTTCCGTATCGTCTTGTGCAGCTTCATCCTCGGCATCATTTCCATTGGAGCCGCATGCACTGAGAATCACAAAAAGTGAAAAAAGAATCGTCAGAAAAAGTATTGTTCTTTTCTTCATGGGTTACTCCCCCTCAACATTTGGTAGTAATCTCTATTATATACTATTCCCCAGATTCGGGAAAATAGTTTCCAAGTCTCAGAAATGGGTCAGAACGGGGACAGACCCCGTTTGACCCAAATGGGACAAACAGGGACAGATCCAATTTGTCCCAAGCCCCCGACTAGTAGAAGCGGACAAAATAGACAAACCCCATTTGACCCAAAACAGGGGTTGCTGTTTCACCCATTACTATTTATAATGATTTTATTATAAATATACAGAGGGGAGAGAAGGGCTTTGCCGATCAATGTACCGAAAGATTTGCCTGCCATTGAAACATTGAAAAAGGAAAAGATATTCGTCATGGATGAAGAACGGGCACGTACGCAAGACATCCGTCCGCTCAACATCTTGATTCTGAACCTCATGCCGGAAAAAGAAAAAACGGAACTCCAGTTGTTACGCTTGCTTGGAAACACACCATTGCAAGTGAATATCACATTCATGCGGACAGCGACATACGAATCGAAAAACGTCAGCAATTACCATTTGGATACGTTTTATACGACGTTTGAAAAGATAAAATCACGCAAATTCGACGGTTTGATCATCACCGGGGCACCGGTTGAACATATGGAATTCGAAAAAGTCGATTATTGGGAAGAGCTTCAGGAAATCATGAATTGGGCGGAAAAAAACGTGACGTCGAATCTTTACATATGTTGGGGGGCCCAAGCGGCACTGTATCATTTTTACGGAATCGAGAAAATTTTGCTTCCGAAAAAATATTTTGGTGTATTCCCGCATGACATAGCCGACCCGACCGAAAAACTCGTCCAAGGTTTCAATGACGAATTTTTGGCACCCCATTCCAGACATACGACTGTCCGTACTGCGGATATCGAAAACCATCCGGAGTTGACGATTCTTTCTAAGACGCATGACGATTCGCCATTCATCATCTTGTCAAACGATCGGAAAAACATCATGATCACCGGCCATCTCGAATATGATGCGACGACGCTTCGTGATGAATATTTCCGCGATTTGAAGAAAGGGAAAGAAATCGACATTCCAGTCAACTATTTTCCGGATGACGACCCGGAAAAATCACCGCCGAATACTTGGCGCTCCCATACACATCTATTGTTTTCCAATTGGCTGAACTACTACGTTTATCAAGAAACGCCATATCATTGGGAATAACTTTCGAAAGTCTCAAGGCAACAAAAGGAAGTGCTGTTGCAACTTACATGCAAAATCATCGGCAACCAAATTCAATGAAAAACGGACGATGCCGGCTTGAAAGAGCCGTATCGTCCGTCCCGATTGAACATCTTGGAGCTTAACCTCATCACCGTTTGAATTTGCTCCCTTTACCTTTTGCCCGCAATCGATCCATCAATGAAGCGGATTTTTCTTTCGCTTGTTTGGTGGCGAGGACATCTATTCCTGCAATTTCATATGTCCCATTTTTCTCCACCAAGTTGAAAATCGTGTTTTTCTCACTTCCTGCAGGCAATACCGATTTTTTTACAAGCAGTTCTTCATTTTTTTCTTCAATCAAAATGACAGCCCATTCACCTTCAAACCGATCTAAAATACCTTTCATTGTACACACGCTTTCCCTTCATTTTTAATATCTGCAATACGCGCTGGACCGATGCCGCTGATTCTCTGCAAGTCATCGACGGATTGGAACGGTCGGAGTTCGATCAAATCATTGGCACGTGCCGGTCCGATATGGATGATTTGTTGCAAATCATCAAGAGATGCCGTATTGATGTCAATGCAATCAGACCCGGCCGCTGCAGTTTCATCTTTACTACCCGAATCCGCCACGTCATTTTTTTCTGACTTGGCCGTACCTGTCCCGCCACCACTTGGATTTGCTTTTGCCGTTTCGGCGGTTTTCACCGTTTCCACATTGATGATTGCATCACCATTCGTCGTGACGATAACGGTACCGTGGATATCGGTTCCGTAAAGCTCGATTCCCCGATCTTCAACCGTTGCAACCACCTCCGGACTTGGATGTCCATAGCTGTTTCCTGCTCCTGCACTGTAAATGGCAATCGTCGGTGCCACCACATCGATGAATGCCGGGTCACTCGATGTTTTCGAACCGTGATGCCCTAAATGGAGCACATCCGCATCAACGTTGAAATGATTTCGCATATACGTTTCTTCATTACGTCCGGCATCACCGGTGAAAACAAATTTCACATGGCCATAAGTGAAAAGAGCGGATATCGACTCTTCATTGGATTTTCCTGAGATGCTTTCTGGATACAAAATGTCGATATCCATCGGCCCAATGGAAAAACTTTCTCCAGCCCGCGGTTCATGATAATTGGCGTCACTTGCCAAAACCGCCTCGACTCCTCGCTGGAATGTTTGGGAAGAACTTTCATTTCCTGACATCCAAACTTCATCAACGGGAAAGTGGTTCATCACTTGATCCAACTGGCCGATATGATCCGCATCAGGATGGCTGACGATGACGAGGTCGAGTGATTCGACGCCTTGGGATTGCAAATATGGGACAACCTCGTTCCCGCGCCAATCCCCCGTATCGTACAAGATGGCATACTGTTCATCCCCATCCCGGAATTGGATGAGCGTGGCGTCGGCTTGTCCAACATCGATGTAATGGACACGGAGTTCATCGAGATTTTGTGGAGCAACTTCTTCCTTGTTTTTTTCTGTTTCATCTGTCTCCACGTCCTCTTCGTCTTCCGGTTCTTCTTCCGATTCTTCCGCAGATGCGGTCGTGGCTGTTGCTTCTTTCTCTATGAAGGAGACAGCTTTTTCCTCATGGTCATACGTTTCCTCTAATGCCGTCTCCCCACAAGCGCCCATAAACAATAGCGCTAAAAATGAAAATACTATGGTCAACCGTTTCACAAAAGTTCCCCCTATATGTCAATTTGCCAGTTTAAGCGTACCAAAATGAACAGGAGAATGCCAGATTGCAAGAAGCAAAAATTGAGTTTTATCTCAGGTTGCTGTAGTGAAGGATGAATTTTCCCGATACTGCCGTGGAAAAATGGAATGTTCCACAGAAGTTCGCAGTGTTTTATTTTTCTCGTGTCACTCTATCGAAAAAAAGGAGGAAAGCCAATTGCACTTCCTGTTCGCACTTATCATTTTCCTTTTGTCCATTTCGGAATGGCTGGAGGAACATATGGCGATTGGGGTAGTCGATCGGATAGAAGGAGAAAAAGCAGTGGTTTTGCTGGAAGAACGACAGGAAGAAATCACTGTTACGAAAGAAAAACTTGCCACGCCAGTCCGAAAAGACAGTTGGCTACTCGTCTTCATGACGGAAGCAGACCCTGTCGTTTTCATCACCCTCGATGAATTGGGAAACAACGAAATAAACAAATCGACAAAACTGCTTGAAAATCTCCGCCAAAAACAAACTGGGACAAAATGGGACAGACCCTGATTGACCCATCGAAGAACGGGTCAATCAGGGTCTGTCCCTGTTCGGCCCACCTGCCTCACTTGGGTCAATTTAATGTAGTTATTTCCGGTCAACTCATGTAAAATGAATATAAATGAAACTAAATTGGACATGCTGTCGTAATATGAAGTGTAAGGAAGTTTTCCTCTATGCTTTTCTGCGTTGCATGCTTTTATATAGGAGTGATTCGATGAAAGCATTTCTCCAATTGATCATACGTCACACCTCCGCACTTTCTGCTTCAGCAATCGTTTGGCTTATAGCTTTTTTCACTTTCAACCAAGGTTTGGCTTTGTCGATCGGTGTAGGCCTCTTAGGAGGGGCAGGGACGTTTTATTCGGTGAAACAACTGCAAATCTATCGCAATGCGAAAGAGAATGGGCTTACAAGGAAAGAATATTTGTTCGTCATGGATAACTTGAAAGAAGCGAAAACGAAAATTGTCCGTCTGCAACGGGCGCTTTTCCAAGTCCGTCAGTTAGGGTATGCCAAAGAAAACTTTGAAATTTTGCGTACAGTGAAGAAGATTTATGGAAATACGAAACGACAACCGCGGCGATTTTTTCAAGCGGAATCGTTTTATTATAAACATCTCGATTCTTTAGTCGAAATTGCCGAGAGATATGCCTATCTTTCCCAACAGCAGGTGAAGTCGAAGGAAATCCACGAGATGTTGCGGGATTCCCGTCATATGATTCTCGTTCTCGGACAGACGGTGAATAAAGATTTGAAGGTCATGTTGAGCGATGATGTGGATACGTTGCATTTCGAACTGGATGTAGCGAAAAAAACAATTCAAAAACCGAATTGAATGGGAGGAAGATGTAAATGAATGAAGAAAAAAAGCATGATTTGGATCTGGATGAACTGCTCGCCAATCCTTTCGGTAGTGATTCCATCGATGCGGAAATCGTCGAAACGGAAGAAAAACCGGAAAAATTGGTCGATGTGCTTCCCGAAGATAAAAAAGAAAAAGCGTTGGAACTTGCGAAACAAATCGATCCGAGCAATTTGCAGAGCGTCTCCCAATACGGTACGGAAGCACAGGCGAAGCTCATGGATTTTTCCCACCATATGCTCGATCATGTGAAAAACAATGATGTCGGTGAAATCGGCAACATTTTATCTGACTTGATGAAAAAATTGGAACAAGTCGATCCGGATGAATTGATGCCGGAAAACCGGGGTATTTTTTCCCGGATTTTCAATCGGGTATCCAAATCCGTCAACCAAATCCTTTCCAAATATCAAAAGACCGGCGCGCAAATCGACCGCATCAGTGTGAAGCTCGACCGCAGCAAGGACGAACTGATGAAAGACAATAAATTGTTGGAACAGCTCTTTTTGAAGAACAAAGAATATTTTGATGCGTTGAATATTTTCATTGCGGCCGGTGAAGTGAAAATCGAGGAATTGCGCACGAAAGAGATTCCGGCATTACAGAAAGAAGCCGAAGAAAGCCGGAATCAAATGAAGGTGCAGGAAGTGAACGACCTCATTCAATTCGTCGACCGGTTGGAAAAGCGGGTGCATGACTTGAAATTGAGCAGGCAAATCACGATTCAAAGTGCGCCGCAAATCCGTCTCATCCAAAACACGAACCAAGCGCTTGTCGAAAAAATCCAGTCCTCCATCTTGACGGCCATTCCACTGTGGAAAAATCAAATCGCCATTGCGTTGACGTTGTTGCGGCAACGCAATGCTGTGGAAGCGCAAAAACTCGTGTCGCAAACGACGAATGATCTCCTGTTGAAAAACTCGGAGTTGTTGCGGACAAACACGATTGAGACGGCTAAAGAGAATGAACGAGGGTTAGTCGATATCGAAACATTGAAAAAAACACAGGAAGACCTCATTTCCACGATCGAAGAAACCCTTACGATTCAAGCGGAGGGGCGGGAAAAACGGAAACACGCCGAGAAAGAAATGCTCTTGATGGAAGAAGAAATGAAACAAAAACTGCTCGAACTGAAAGAATAAAATCGATGTGGGTCAAACAGGGACTGTCCCGTTTGACCTACTTTTTGGATTAGCATAACAATGGGCCAAAAGGGACAGACCCCAAATGACCCATTTTTCAACTGGGACGATCAGGGACTGTCCCTTATTGACCCAAATTTTAGTGGAACAAGACAAATCCTGTTTGACCCTGAACTGAAACGTTATCCTTGACTTTAAATGTATGAAAATTTAGAATCAGATTTATACAATATTCGGTAAACTGCTTATTTTTTTGCGGGCGAGTGAATGAGCATTCACTCAAACGGCCATGCTCAACGACCAAAGTCAAAGGGGGAATGGATCAATGACGAACGAAGCAATTGAAAAATTGAAAAAGGGCGTCGAACTGCCGGTCATCATGGCTCCGATGTTTCTCATCTCCAACCCGAAAATGGTGTTGGAAGCATGTGAAGCGGGAATCATCGGGACTTTTCCGGCTTTAAATGCCCGGACGACGGGAAAACTCGATGAATGGATGAGGGAGATTAGAGAAGGGCTTCAAGCGATCAAAGCAAAAAACGGCAAAGAACCCGCTCCTTGGGGCGTCAACTTCATCAGCCATCGTTCTAACAAACGATTTCAAGAAGATTTGTCCCTCATCGCAAAACATAAGCCACCGCTTGTCATCACGTCATTAGGCGATCCGAGTCCGGTCGTCGAAGTCGTCAAACCTTATGGCGGCGTTGTTTTAAGCGATGTGATCGATATGAGGTTTGCGAAAAAAGCGCTGGAAAAAGGGAGTGATGGACTTGTCCTTGTCGCCGCTGGGGCAGGCGGCCATGGAGGAAGACTCAATCCGATCGCTTTCATGCATGAAGTGAGGGAATTTTTCGATGGACCGGTTGCGCTCGCCGGAACGCTTTCCAAGGGTGAAGATATTGTCGTTGCGGAAACATTAGGGGCTGACTTCGCTTATATCGGCACAAAATTCATCGTGACGGAAGAAAGTAGCGCCCAAGAAGAGTACAAGCAAATGATCATCGATTCCACCATTTCGGATATCATTTATTCTCCGGCTTTCAGTGGAATCCACGCAAATTACCTTATCCCAAGCATTGTCAACGCGGGGTTCGACCCGCAGGCGCTTCCGGAAAAAGGGAAGATCGATTTTTCCAAATACGGAAATCCGGATGCGAAAGCGTGGAAGGATATTTGGGGTGCGGGACAAGGTGTCGGAGCCATCAAAAAACGAGAAACCCTAAAAGAAATGGTGAAAGCGTTACGGCGGGAATATTTGCAAACGCAAGAAAAAATCGCCAAGCAATATGAAAAAGAAATGCAAAAATCAAAATGAAAGGGGATTGCTATGAGTCTTGTTGAAGTGAAAAAGGAAAATAAGGTGGCGCTCATCACGATGAATCGTCCGGAAAAAAGGAATGCATTATCCTATGATTTAGTCCGTGACTTGATCGAAGCATTAAAAGAGGCGGATGAAAATCGGGAAATCCGGGCCGTCATCCTTACTGGGGCCGGAAAGGGATTTTCAGCAGGCGGTGATTTGGAAACGATCAACGGTTTAAATGAATCCGCTTCCATCATTCATTACATGAAAAAAGCATTGGAAATCGTCCAGACGATCCGAAAAATGGATACGTATGTCATTGCGGCGGTCCACGGATTTGCGGCAGGAGCCGGTTTCAGCATCGCACTCAGTGCAGATTTCATTGTGGCAGAGAAACAAACGACATTCATTTCCAGTTTCTCCAATATCAGTTTGATTCCGGATCTTGGTATGATCAAAGCTCTGACAGATAACGTCCCACGTCCATTAGTGAAAGAATGGATTTCTTTAGCAAAACCACTCACAGCGGAGGAGTTGGTAAAATGGGGGCTCGTGAACCGTGTTGCCGAAGAGGATGTATTGGAAGAAGCGAAGGAATTTGCTCAATTCATCGTGGAGGGCCCGCCGCTTGCAAACCGGTTCGTCAAACATTTTGTGAACCATGCTGAAGACTTGAACTACGAAACGAGCGATATGCAGGAAACTGCAGTTCAAGCGTTGCTCCTCCAGTCCGAGGATAACAAAGAAGGAATTCGGGCCTTTTTTGAAAAGAGAAAACCGAATTTTCAAGGGAAATAAGACAGGGGGTGGGAGAAAGTGCTGGAAGAATTTGGCTTGCAATTGATCCGTCTTGATTTGCCGTTCCGCTTGAACCATGTCAATTGTTTCCTTGCTGAAGGGACGGACGGCTATACGGTCATCGACACGGGTCTTCACAACAAAGAAACAGTCGAACGATGGGAGCGGGAGCTGGAAGGGAAAGAAGTGACAAATCTCATCGTTACCCATTATCACCCGGATCATTTCGGTTATGCAGGAGGGTTTCAACAAAAATATGGTGTTGACGTATCCATGACGAAGGTCGATGCGGAAAATGGCATCAATGCTTGGGAACATGAATTGCTTTCGAAACTTGATTCCTATTATACTTTGTCCGGTATCCCAGAGGACATCGGTAGAGAAATGGTTGAAAACACGAAGGAGTTCATCCCCCGGGTGAATCCTTATCCGACGATCAACCATTACTTGGAAGAAGGAGAAAAAATCATCCTCGGAAAATATGAATATGAAGTCATTTTCACACCAGGCCATTCGGAGGGGCTCGTCACTTTTTACAATAAAGAAAAGAATGTATTGTTGGGCACCGATCATATTTTACCGAAAATCACGCCGAACATTTCCCACTGGTTCCATGGCGATCCGAATCCGCTCGGCAGCTATTTCGATTCACTCGCGAAAATTGAAACGCTCGAAGTGGATCTCGTCATCCCATCTCATGGCAAACCGTTTTACAATGGCCATGAGCGGGTATTGGAACTGAAACAACATCATTATGAACGGTTGGAGGCATTGTACGACATTATCCGTGATGGATGCACGGTATATGAAGCATGTGAAGGACTTTTCAACAAACCGTTGACCATTCATGAAACCCGCTTTGCCATCGGCGAAACCCTTGCCCATCTGGAATATTTACGGTTGAATGGAGAGCTTGAGCGGGAACTGGTGGATAACGTTTATGTGTATAAAGCAGCGTAAAATCAGCGCTATTTCTTTTTATGGAATTTAGACAGGAGGAAAGCGTTTATCCTACCTTCAAGGAATTTTCTTGGAAGAATGAGTGGTTAGTTTTTAGGAAGCCAAGCCTGGCACTTGAAGTGTCTTCCATTATGCATCGCCGGATTTTAGGCACAGGTTGCAGTCATTGAGTCCTTACCTGCTGCGTCATTGTGCACAGATTTTCATGCCCTCTCCTTTATCGCATAATTATTTGTTAGGCTACAAGGGGAAATGATAAAATAAAGAAAGAATGGAGGGTTCCGAATGATCAAGCATTTACAAGACACCATCACATTGAATAATGGCGTGAACATGCCGGGTTTCGGACTTGGAGTGTATAAAATGGAAGAAGGAAAAACCGTGGTCGATGCCGTCTCGACCGCTTTGTCCGTCGGATACCGTCTCATCGATACGGCAGGATTTTACGATAATGAAAGAGGAGTCGGGCAAGCGGTCAGAGAGTCGGGCATTCCCCGGGAAGAAATTTTCGTCACATCGAAAGTTTGGAATGATCGCCAAGGCTATGAATCTACATTGGAAGCATTTGACGAATCTTTGGAAAAACTTGGATTTGATTATCTCGACCTTTATCTCATCCATTGGCCGGTTTCTGGAAAATTCAAAGATACATGGCGTGCGATGGAAAAGCTGTATAAAGAAGGCAGAGTGCGGGCCATCGGTGTGAGTAATTTCCATGTGCATCATTTGGAAGAATTGTTGAAAGATGCCGAAATCAAACCGGTAGTGAACCAAATCGAATTCCACCCGCATTTGACCCAGCGGGAAGTGCTCGCTTTCTGCCGGGAACACGATATTCAAATGCAAGCATGGTCACCGCTTAAAAAGGGGCGGATTTTTGATGAACCTCTCTTGGTGGACATTGCGGAAAAATATGGAAAAACGGTACCGCAAGTCATTTTGCGCTGGGATATCGAACAAGGCGTCGCTACGATTCCGAAGACGGTCAATAAAGAGCGGATGATTGAAAATGCGGATATTTTCGATTTTACATTGACTGATGACGAAGTGGAACAAATAACAGATTTGAACAGAAATGAACGGACCGGCTCCAATCCGGATGATTTTTAAGGAGAACGTTTGATGAAAAAGTTGGTCGTCCTTCTGCTTAGTATTGTAGTGATATTGACCGGTTGTTTAAATCCCGCTTCCGTAAGAGTGATAGAGGATATGTATACCCAGGCATTGATGGAAGAGGAGGAAGCAGTGGCGACGTATTTCAGTGATGACATATTGGAGGAGCACCCGATCGAAGAATTGACGCAAGAGTTGGCAAGCCATCCTCGGGCAGTGGGGGGGATCTCACTTTTGAATGCGGCCCAGTTGACGAGAAATCGTCTCCAGCCGGATATTGTCGAAGAGTTGGACGAAAAGTATGATGAGGAATGGCACTTCGTCGTCAATGATGCGACAGAAGGCGAAGTGATGACTTGGGTGCTTCTCAAAACGCCAACCCAATACTTGATTGTTGAAGGGGAAAAAGTGTCTATCGAGGAATATCAGGAACATATTAAAAAATAAGCGGTAGCAATACGTCCTTTTACTGTTTGTTTTGCGGGGTGGTATCGCCTTTTCCGGAAATTTCTGAAAAAGCGCGCCGCTCCGCAAAAACACTTATGGTCAAAAACGCGTTCAGGTTTTTCGCAAAAATGTTCATGGAGGCATGCCATTCGCTCATGACGACATCAAAGCGCTCATGACCAATAGAAAAAAGCTCATGAACCATGACTAAGTGCTCGTGCAGCCAATAGTAGCCCTCACGATTTGTCTAAAAGCTATCCCACTTATCATCCTATTTCACTTTCCTCTCAAATACTACCATTCGACTGCTCCCACCACCCTCGTCCTTTCATCCACACGGTTTTTGCGTTTTTTTAAGCGGTAATGTTAGTCTCCTGTCCTGCATAGGATATATAAATCGCTCTAAGCATGGAGGGAGTTCTATGGACATTTTAGATAAGGTTCGAGCGTATCGTGAAGAAGAAAATCGTTTACGATGGGAAGGCACGTTCGGTGAGTATCTCGAAATTTTAAAGGAAAGACCGTATGTCGCTCAGTCTGCTCATTCCCGTGTATATAATATGATCAAGGATAAAGGAATCACGGAGGATAATGGACGGAAAACGTACCATTTTTTCAGCAATGACATTTTCGGCTTGGAAGATGCGATTGAGAGACTGGTCGAGGAGTATTTTCATCCGGCAGCGAAAAGGCTGGATGTGAGAAAAAGGATTTTACTGCTCATGGGACCGGTCAGTGGCGGTAAGTCGACGATCGTCAATCTATTGAAGCGAGGGTTGGAAGATTATTCCCGGACGGATGCAGGTGCCGTTTACGCCATTAAAGGCTGTCCGATGCACGAAGATCCGTTGCATTTGATTCCGCCCCATCTCCGCGATGATTTTCAAAAAGAGTATGGCATCCGCATTGAAGGAAGTTTATCACCGTTAAATACCATGCGTCTTGAACAAGAGTACAACGGAAAAATTGAAGATGTCCTCGTCGAACGGATATTTTTTTCAGAAGATAAACGGGTCGGCATTGGCACGTTCAGCCCGTCGGATCCGAAGTCTCAAGACATCGCAGACCTCACCGGCAGCATTGATTTTTCCACGATCGCCGAATACGGTTCGGAATCCGACCCACGAGCTTACCGCTTCGATGGAGAGTTGAACAAAGCGAACCGCGGCATGATGGAGTTCCAGGAAATTTTAAAGTCCGATGAAAAATTTTTATGGCATCTCCTCTCGTTGACTCAAGAAGGAAACTTCAAAGCAGGAAGGTTCGCTCTCATTTCGGCCGACGAGCTCATTATTGCACATTCAAATGAGACGGAATACCGTTCGTTCATCGCCAATAAAAAGAACGAAGCACTCCATTCACGGATCATCGTCATGCCGATTCCATACAATCTCCGGGTAAGTGAAGAGGAAAAAATTTATGAGAAAATGATTCGGGAAAGTGATATGGCAGATGTCCACATTGCACCACATGCGCTTCGGGTAGCTGCCATTTTTTCTGTCCTGACCCGTTTGAAAGAATCGAAAAAGCATGGCATCGATTTAGTGAAAAAAATGCGTCTGTATGACGGGGAAAGTGTCGAGGGTTTCAATCAGGTCGATGTCGAAGAATTGCGGCGGGAACATCAAGATGAAGGGATGAGTGGGATTGATCCCCGTTATGTCATCAATCGGATTTCCTCGGCGATCATCCGAAAAAAAGTGCCGTCGATCAATGCCCTGGACGTGTTGCGTTCCTTGAAAGACGGACTCGATCAACATCCATCGATTGCCCGGGAAGATGCGGAAAAGTATATGAATTTCATTGCCGTCGCCCGGAAAGAATATGACGAAATTGCGAAAAACGAGGTGCAAAAAGCGTTCGTCTATTCTTATGAAGAGTCGGCCAAGTCACTCATGGACAATTATTTGGATAACGTGGAGGCCTATTGCAACAACAATAAACTCCGCGATCCGTTGACAGGGGAAGAAATGAATCCGGATGAAAAATTGATGCGCTCGATTGAAGAACAAATCGGCATTTCGGAAAATGCGAAAAAAGCGTTCCGGGAAGAAATATTGATCCGGCTTTCCGCCTACGCGAGGAAAGGGAAACAGTTCGACTACCATTCCCACGAACGGCTCCGGGAAGCGATCCAGAAGAAATTGTTCGCCGATTTGAAAGATGTCGTGAAAATAACGACGACCTCGCAAACACCGGATGAAAACCAATTGAAAAAAGTGAATGAAGTGATTGCCCGCCTGATCGATGAATATGGTTATAATTCCACCTCCGCCAATGAGTTGCTCCGTTATGTCGGAAGTTTGCTGAATCGCTGAGTCGTTTTGAAACAGTGTATAGCTTAGAAGCACATAGAGAAGAAATGAATAAGCTATGATAAGCAACCACTGTTTTTCAAAAACGATGTGAAGGAGGAGAAGGATGGGAAAAAAAACGAGCGAACAGCAATTTTTCGTCTCTAAGGAAAATTGGTCCCTCCACAGGAAAGGCAATCAAGATCAACAGCGTCATCTGGAGAAGGTCCGGGAAGCGATCAAAAACAATCTTCCGGATTTGGTCAGTGAAGAAAATATCATTTTATCGGACGGGAAACGGGTCGTGAAAATTCCGATCCGCTCCCTTGATGAATATAAAATCCGCTACAATTA
Organism: uncultured Oceanobacillus sp.; assembly: GCA_938004015.1. GTDB lineage: Bacteria > Bacillota > Bacilli > Bacillales > Amphibacillaceae > Oceanobacillus. Next base: position 2,372 of record CALKWU010000169.1, on the reverse strand, counting down.
CGATAAAACAAAACACGTCGGCCAAGGGGATGGGGATAGTGAAGTCGGCGATATGATTGCCAGATCGCCAGGGGGTGATGGTGATGGAGGTGGCATGGAACCGGGGGAAGAGCCGGGAGAAGATTATTTTGAGATGGAAGTTTCTTTAGCGGATATCGAAGAAGCGCTATTGAAGGAATTGGAACTGCCGAACATTGCGGAAAAAGAAACCGGGGAAATGGTGACGGAAAGCATCGAATTCAACGATGTTCGCAAAAAAGGATTGATGGGGAATATCGATAAAAAACGAACGATACTTTCAGCATTGAAGCGCAATGCGACAAAAGGGAAGCCGAGCATCACACCGATTTTACCGGACGATTTGCGTTTCAAAACGTGGAATGAGTCAGTACGGTATGAATCGAAAGCGGTTGTCCTTGCGATGATGGACACGAGTGCATCGATGGGGACATTTGAAAAATACGTCGCCCGTAGTTTCTTCTTCTGGATGAATCGGTTTTTGATCAAAAAATATGAGTCGGTGGAATTTGAGTTCATTGCCCATCATACGGCGGCGAATGTCGTGACGAAGGAAGAGTTTTTCTCCAAAGGGCAAAGCGGGGGGACGATTTGTTCCTCCGCCTATCTCAAAGCGTTGGAACTCATTGAAGAAAAATATCCGCCAGCACGCTACAACATTTATCCGATCCATTTTTCCGATGGGGAAAACATTACGTCCGATAATGTGAAATGTTTGAAACTTGTAGAAGAATTGCTGGGTGTGTCGCAAATGTTCGGTTACGCAGAAGTCAACAGTTATAACCGCTACTCCACATTGATGAACACGTATCAATCGATTAAACATCCGAACTTCCGCCACTATCAATTGCGGGAAAAACAAGACGTTTATCCGGCATTGAAGGCGATTTTTTCCCGGATGGAGACGGGGGAGGGAGTCCGGTGACCGTAGAAAAGGAATTGGAATACGCGATCGCCGAGATTACGGAAATTGCGGAAGGGTTCGGTCTTGATTTTTATCCGATGCGTTATGAAATTTGCCCCGCTGACATCATTTACACGTTCGGCGCTTACGGGATGCCGACCCGTTTCAGCCATTGGAGTTTCGGTAAACAGTTCCACAAAATGAAGTTGCAATATGATTTAGGGTTAAACAAAATTTATGAACTTGTCATCAATTCCGACCCGTGTTATGCATTTTTGCTCGATACGAACAGCCTCATCCAAAACAAAATGATCATCGCCCACGTCCTTGCCCATAGTGATTTTTTCAAAAATAATATTTGGTTTTCCAATACACGCCGGGATATGGTGGAAAGCATGTCGACGACTGCGGAGCGGATCCACGCATATGAAAGGCGGTATGGAAAACAAGTCGTCGAGGATTTTTTGGATCGCGTCCTTTCCATTCAGGAGCATGTCGACCCTTCGTTGACACGTACGGAAGCGGTGGATGATGAAGACGATGATGGAGTGGTCGAACGAAAGAAAACACCATACGACGACCTTTGGGCACTGGATGATCGGGAAGTGGAAAAGCGTCCGCAGCGTACAGCACGGAAAAAAATTCCGCCAAAGCCGGAAAAGGATTTACTGTATTTTCTAGAACAGCATAGTCGGGAGTTGGATGAATGGCAAAGGGATATTTTGACGATGTTGCGGGAAGAAATGCTCTATTTTTGGCCGCAATTGGAAACGAAAATCATGAACGAAGGCTGGGCGACTTATTGGCATCAGCGGATTATGCGGGAGATGGATTTGTCGAGTAAGGAAACGATCGAGTATGCGGCGTTGAATGCGAATGTGCTCCAACCGTCAAGGACGTCGGTGAATCCGTATTACTTGGGTTTGAAGATTTTCGAAGCGGTGGAAAAAAGTTACGACAAGCCAAGTGAAGAGATGCTCGCCCGTGGTGTGAAGCCGAACAGCGGACGGGAAAAAATCTTTGAAATCAGGGAGATCGATTCAGACACTTCATTTATCCGCAACTATTTGACGAAAGACCTCGTCCAACAGGAAGATTTATATTTGTTCGAAAAAAAGGGCAGGGATTACCGCATCTCCACGAAAGATTTTGAAGAAATCAGAGATCAGTTGATCATGATGCGAGTTAATGGCGGTTTTCCTTATATTACCGTCGTGGATGGAGATTACAATCGGAACGGGGAACTTTACCTCATGCACCATTACGAAGAGGTGGAACTGGATTTGCCATATTTGGAACATGTCCTCCCATACATTTATGACTTGTGGGGACGCCCGGTCCATATCGAAACGATCGTGGAAGAACGGACGGTCCGCTTCAGCTGTTACGGAGAAGAAGTGCGGAAAAAATTTTTGTAGTGGCCAAACGGGGTCTGTCCCCGTTTGGCCCA
>CALKWU010000168.1 GCA_938004015.1 uncultured Oceanobacillus sp. | reverse complement strand
TTTTCCTCTGTTTTGTCATCAATTATTTTTTAGTCATCAAAACGGAAAACACGACAGATAGTCTGCAATTGGTGAATATCCCGTTTGTGAAAAAAGAGAAATTGACGGAAGCACAAATCTATCTCGTCAAACGACATACAGCGAGATTGCTTGCTTTCACGAATCTTTTCATCAGCTTGACCTTTGCTTCGATATATTACAGCATGATTCAAAACGGGTTGGGAAACCAAAGCGGATTGACTTCAAGTTTTAATTTGTTTCTCGTTTTAATCTTCGCACCAGCTGTTTATTACACATGGAAAATTTACCAAGACGTGAAAATGGGCCAATCGGGGACAGACTGACTACGATTGGTCTCTTTTTTTGACAAAATGAGAACAAACTTATATAGTTATCTAGGTAACTAAATGCGGAATGAGGGATTCTATGAGAGACGGCTTTTTTCACCAACAGCTCCAGTTCACCCGGTCATTCAAGAAAAAATTGAATGGAGAACTTGCTGAAGTCGGCTTGTTCCATTCGCAATGGCTCGTTTTATATTGCATCAAAAAACAACAACCAGTGACACTTGTGGATATCAGCAACTATTTGGACGTCGAAAAACCGACGATCACCCGGACGGTGAAACGTTTGCGGGAAGAGGAACTCGTTGAAGAGGCCCCTAGCCGAGATAAACGGGAAAAACGACTTCGCTTGACGGTTACAGGCGAAGAAAACTTTGAACGTGGAAAGCAAATCATAACCCGTTTTGAAACGGAACTGTTGGAAGGACTATCCGATTCAGATATAGAAACAACAGCAAATACACTTCAATTTTTAAGAAAAAAACTAAATGGGGGAGATTGATTGAGTAAAAGAGAAAGATTATGGACGAAAGATTTTTTGATGGTTTGTACCTCGAATTTTCTTCTCTTCGTTTCCTTCTATACTTTAATGGTAACCCTTGCCATGTATTCCATTAAACAATTTCAAGTGTCGGGAAGTATTGCTGGACTCGCATCCAGTATTTTTGTGCTGGGAGCTGTCATTGTCAGACCGATTGCGGGGAATTTGCTTGCGAAAGTTGGGAGAAAAAAGCTGCTTCTTTTTGGACTCGCTCTTTTTCTTTTTTTCACATTGCTCTATTTTCCAATCGATCGTATCGGTTGGATGCTGGTGACCAGGTTCATCCATGGGTTTGCCTTTGGAATATCCACGACGGCAACAGGTACAATCGTCGTCGATGTCATTCCGGCGTCAAGAAGAGGAGAGGGGATGGGGTATTTTGCCACAAGCAACAACTTGGCAATGGCAATCGGCCCTTTTCTTGGACTGATTACGATGCAGTATTTCAGTGATGACACGATTTTTATCGTGGCTACTTTCATTTCGATATTTGCGATTTTGTCAGCCCTTCTCATTAAAGTGAAAGAACCGGCAGCCAAACCAGTTCAATCGGAACAAAGGGAAAAATTCCAATGGAGCGACTACTTTGAACGTGCCGTCTTTCCTATCTCTCTTTTTATGCTGGTTCTCGGCATTGCGAATTCCAGTATTCTATCGTTCATCAGTGCGTATGCGGTAGAGATCGATCTTGTCGATGCGGCAAGTTTTTTCTTTGTCATGTATGCTGTTTTCTTACTCATGTCCCGGCCGTTCACAGGCAGATCCTATGATATGAGAGGGGAAAACAGTGTCATGTACCCTTCCATCCTATTATTTGCTATCGGTTTGGTTGCACTAAGCCAAGCAAGCAACGGATTCATGCTCCTGGTAGCAGGAGCGATTATCGGTGTCGGCTTTGGAACGTTGCAATCGAGCGCCCAAACGATTGCGGTCAGCCAAGTGCCTCACCATCGTGTCGGACTCGCCACATCGACCTCTTTCGTCTTTTATGATTTCGGGATGGGGATTGGTCCTTTCTTATTGGGGTATGTCATGCAAATCACCGGATTCCGCGGTCTATACCTCGCCATGAGTATCATCGCGTTTATCGGTGTACCACTTTATTACATCCTCCACGGCAAAAAAGCCAGTGCAAAAAAAGCAAGTGCCTGATTGGGACAGAAAGGGACAGATCCGTTTTGTCCCTTTTTCATATTGACAAATATACTGTAGAGGGGTATAGTATAAATAAAGAAAGGAGTGATGAGGTTGAAACAATCATTGCGGAAACATCCAACAACACCTAGAACGGAAAATGAAAAGAAAGCAGTCATCAA
>CALKWU010000167.1 GCA_938004015.1 uncultured Oceanobacillus sp. | reverse complement strand
CATCTTTGAATACGATGTTGGGCGATTTCCCTCCCAACTCCAAGGTGACGGGAATGATATTTTCCGCGGCTTTTTGCATGATGAACGTCCCAGTTTCGACAGAACCCGTAAAGGTGATATGATCGACTTCCGAATGGGAAACCAAATACTTCCCGGTTTGAGGTCCAATTCCTGTCACATGTTGGAAAATCCCTTTGGGAAGATCGGAGGAATGGAACCACTTTGCCAAAAAGTTTGTAGAAAGTGGCGTATCTTCTGCGCTTTTCACGATGACAGCATTTCCAGTCGCAATGGCGGCTCCGACACTTCTTGCTGTAATTTGCAACGGGTAATTCCAAGGAACGATATGAACCGTCACTCCCATCGGTTCCAGGACAGTCACATCGAGCAAACCGTCTTCGATTGGGATGCTGTCGCCCATTACTTTATCCGCCGCTCCACCATAAAATTCAAAATATCTCGCCGCTGCTTCCACACCATTTCTCGCCTGAGAAATGGGTTTGCCAACATCCAGACATTCCATTTCACTGAGTTCATCCGCATGCTTCCGTACATAGGCGGCAAGATCGAGTAAGATTTGCCCACGTTCGTAAGGTTTTATTTTTTTCCATTCTTTGCTTTCAAAAGCAGACCTTGCCGCCTTGACAGCACGCTCCACGTCTCTTTTTTTTGCTTGCACTAGTTCACCGATTTTCTCACCATTCGATGGATTAAAGATTGGTAGCCATTCCGCAGTTGAATCCCCGACCCACTCCCCATCAATCAACATGTTTACCCGTTCCATAAGATCCTCCTTTCCTCTAAAACACCCCTGCGACTATAACGCTCTTCCGCCATCTACATGAAGGGTCACTCCGGTCACCATTTTGGTTGCATCGGAAAGCAAAAAGCGGACTGCTTCAGCTATATCATCAGGTTGAATCAATTCGCCTAACGGGACACTTTGTTTAAATGCATCCATATCCAATCCGTCTTTTTGTGCTTCAGCCGAGGTGAATTGCCCGAGCATGTTCGTCTGTGCCGGCCCCGGATGCAGTACATTTACGCGGATCCGTTCTGGAGCTGGTTCCAAAGCCAATGCTCTGGAAAATGCCTCCCAAGCGCCTTTTGATGCAATGTATGATTGCAGACCAGGTCTTGGTCGGGTCACGGAGACGGAACCGATATTCACAATGGAACCTTTTTGCTGTTTTTTCATATATTTTACTGCCTCTCGACAAGTGAGAAAGACACCGGTCGCATTGACACTTAAGAGCTGTTCCCATTCTTCCGTGGAAACTTCCGTAATCGGCTTGGCAGATTGGGCAATGCCGGCAATATTGACTAGTCCGTCTATTTTTCCGAATCGCCGATAAGTCTTGGCGAATATGTCTTGAATTCGTTTTTCATCAAGTAAGTTCACTTCCACTTTATAGAAATCATCATGCTCGATCTCTTCCATACTCTCCTTTTTGAGATCCAATCCGATCACGGTCACTCCACTTTCCAGAAGTTTTTTTACGACTGCTTTCCCCATGCCCCCGCCAGCACCAGTGACAATAACGACCATATTTTTCTCT
>CALKWU010000166.1 GCA_938004015.1 uncultured Oceanobacillus sp. | reverse complement strand
TTTCCAGTTCCAAAACACCTTCATCCAACTGTTGAAGGGCATCACTCAGCGTCGTGATGTCATCGGAAAATTCATCCGTATCCGGCGCATCAAGCGGCATGTTTTGTGGAACGGCGACGATATCGATTCCTGCCAGTTCAAAATCTTCCACATCGGCAGTGACAGCCAATTCCGCTTCTTCTTCCGGCAAAACCGTAAAGGTCACCTGTTCATCTTTTCCGGCATTGGCGAGCATCCCATCTTCCGTTTCTATGTTTTTCGTCTTTTCCCCGTCAAAGACGAGAGATATTTGCAACATATAGTTTTCGAAAAAAGTCGGATCCGCTTTTTCATTGGCGGCAGTCTCAATCCGGATTTCCAAGTTTCCGTTTTGACCAGCCAAGTTCTTCGGATTCATCATTTTCCCGTCCAATAGATAAGTGATGGAAAATTCCCAAGGCAATTCCACATCTTCCATATTCCCTTGATAAAAGAATTTCCCTTCCTCTGCCGTCATCTCGATCTGATCACCGGATTGGGTGATTTCCGACAAATCCGTCAAATTCTTCAACGCGCTGTAATTTCCGTAATCGACGATCCGTCCTTCCTCGGCGACTTCCAAACGATTGACGACGTAAAATTCGATTCCTTCACCGTTCGCGCTGAGACTTCCGTATACAACTTCATCTTTTCCGGAAATTTTCCCCACCTTATCAGTATCCGCTTCTTCTCCGCCTTCCTCAGAGGCAGTGGCAGGGAAAACAGGTACGAGAACGAGCAGCAAGCAAAGGAGAACAGTCACTATTTTTTTCAATGTCATCATCTCACTCCCCCTTATAAAATTCCGCTTTCCACGTTGTTTTTTCAATGGATCGATCAAACAAGACAAGCAGCGCCGGCAAGAAAACGATGACGAGAATGAATGCCAACAGCGCTCCTCTTCCTAGCAACAACCCGATGGAAGAGACGATCGGATTCGATGACGTGAGCCATAAGACAAATCCGACGATGGATAGAATCGATGCTGACACGATGATGGAGAAAAATTTATCATTCAATGCCTGCTTCACCGCTTCGAACTTCGGCATTACTTTCCGTTTTCTTCTATAGTCTTCTGTAAGTAAGATCGCATAGTCGATTGTCGCCGCAAGCTGCACGGTACTGACGATAAGATAGCCGACATAGACGAGGGATGCATTCGTCAAGTACGGAATAGCAAGATTGATCCATACTGACGCTAAGATCGTCAGAAGAAGCACAATTGGAAACGAAAGCGACTTGAAGGTGAACACCAAGGCAATGGCAATCGTCACCACCGTCATCGTGTTCACAAAAATGTTGTCCTTTTCGACGACATTTTTCATATCATACAACGTCACACTTTCACCAAGCATATAAAAATCATCGTAGTACTCGCTGACAAGATCAGCGACTTCCTCAACAAAAAGAAAAGCTTCCTCTCCCTCTTCTTCCGTCGTCGTATTTAATATGAAGCGGCTGTAGTTTTCCGAGTAAAATGGCTTCGTCACTTCTTCGTCCAAGTAATCCGGCGGCACACCGGAACCGACACTTGTCACATAACTGACGATGCTTTTCACTTCATTTTTTTCCAATAAATCCTGGGCGAGCATTTCTTCTTTTCCAAGATCATCCCGAGGAACGAGTAACACGACTTGGGTGTTCTTTCCAAATTCTTCCTCAATTTTCACGATATCCGCCCCGGATCGGGTATCTTCCGGCTGTTCACCGATTCCATAAATAAAGTCCGTCTCACTTTGTGCCATGAATGCCGGGACAATCATCAGGAAAACGATAAGCAAAACCGGTACTCTCATCTTAACGACACCATCACCAATCCGGTTCAACTTAGGCAATAATGGACGATGTTGCGTTTTATCGATCCATTTGTAGAACATGATTGTAAATGCCGGCAAAAAGACGACGACACTGATGAAGCTGAACACAATCCCTTTCGTCAAGTTGAAGCCGAGGTCAGAGCCGATTTCAAAGTTCATGAAACTCAATGCGATGAAACCGAAAAACGTCGTCAACGCACTAGTCGCAATGGCTGGAAGGGATCGTTTCATCGCCGATTGCATCGCTTTTTCCGGATCACTAACTTTTTCTCTATAGTCTGCAAAACTATGTAAGAGAAAAATCGCATAATCGAGCGATACAGCAAGTTGCAAGACGGGTGCGACCGACTGGGTGACGAACGAGATTTCCCCAATGAAAATATTCGTCCCGAGGTTGATGAGGACCGAAATGCCAATCGCCGTCAAGAAAAACAACGGTTCGACCCATGAAGTCGTGGATAACACGAGAACAATGATGATGATGGGAACGAGCAAAGCCGTCGCGTACATGACCTCGGTGAACGCCATTTTTTGTTGCGTCGCCGTATCCAACGCCTCACCCATCATGGCATTTTCTTCCCCGATCAATTCATAGATTTCATCGGTGACGCGCACCTCTTCCCCGTCTTCCACGACAAAGGAAAATAGTGCATGATTGTTTTTATAGTACGTTTCCACTAAATCCGGATCCGCCATTTCAATCGGGGTTTTCAAATCCATCACATCATCAAGCCACGTCACTTCTTCGACCCCGTCAATTTTTTCCAGTTTTTCTTTATAGACGAGTGCTTCCTGGATGGAAACATTGTAGATCATCACAGTTGTATTCGGAATTGCTCCGTCGAATTCTTCCTCCATTATATGGAGCGCTTCCGTCGACTGGGCATTGTCCGGCAAATAATCGACAATCCGGTAGTTCACGGAAACGAAAAATTGCAAAATCACACTGATGAAAGCAAGAACAAAAAAAGTGATGACGATCGGTTTTCTTTTTTCAACTACCCATGCAGCGAAATCGATGGTGATTCATCCTCTCTATCTGCGAAACCTTTACTTCTGAAAAACATCACGATAATATTATATAAAACACCGTGTTGGATTATCAACAAACAGTTTAGTAAAAAACGTAAGATATCCAACACTCTTTTCAGTTATGTTGGATAAACACAAATAAGAGGTGACAAAATAATGACAACTGAAAAATTGGATCGCAGGAAAAAATATACCCGTATGGTGTTGAAAGAAAGTTTATTGGAACTTTTGCAGGAAAACCCGTTGTCCGCCATTACAGTGAAAGGGATTTGCGAACGTGCCGACATCAACCGGTCCACGTTTTACGCCCATTACCGTGACCAATTCGATCTTTTGGAAACGATTGAAAATGATATCATCACTGATATGAAAGAGTATCTCCTCAATTTTAATGTACAGAAAAAAGAAGATGCCCTCCGCATGACGGAAAAACTGATTGAATATTTTCAAGCGAAGCATGAAGAGTTGGAAGTATTATTGAAAGTCCGTGGGGAATCACAGTTTGAGCGAAAAGTGATGGAAGTGGCCCGGCATCTGATTATACACGGATGGAACGAAGCGGAACATTTAGGAGAAAATTGGTCGACCTACATCAGCACATTCATTGTGAGTGGAAGTGTTCAGGTGATCAAAATGTGGCTGCTTGATGGAATGAAAGAGTCTCCAAGAGACATGGCAATCCTTATCAACAATTTGATCAATCAAGGAATATATGGAAATCGTTGGGAACATTTGTCATCATGATGCTCTTTTCTTTCTTGGTAAGCCGTTTCGATTTACATAAAAACAATATTATACAATAGGGTATATACACTGTCAACGGATAATTTGTGTATTTTTCAAAAGAATGGTATACTAATATTGAGATAATTTTGCGACTATTATTTCCGGCGCATCTTCCATGAACGGAAACGTGATGCGTTTTTTTGTTCCAGTAATGGACAGATGGATTTCGCTTCGGAAAGTAGGTCGTTGGAAGATCAAAGGAGTGGAAAAATGAATCTCATTAATAAAGAAGTGATACACAAGAGTTTTGGGAAGGGAAGTATTGTTGATCAAGACGATGAATTCATAACAATAAATTTTGATAACGAAACGAAAAAATTTATTTTTCCCGATGCCTTTGGTGAATTTCTGACACTAGAAGATAAATCTGCTCAAGAAACGTTGAAAAAAGCCATTACGGAATTCGAGAAAAAGCAGGAAAAATTGGAAAAGAAACGGGAGGAAGAACAAGCGCAAAGACTCCTGGAGAAACAGCGGAAAGACGAACTGAAAAAATTGTTGAAAAACCACAAAATCCATGAAAGTTCCCAACTCGTATATTGGCTGGATGAAACCGATCGGGAACAAGTGTTTTCCAATTGGGAAATTCACACTGGGGAAATCAAAAGTGGTAAAAATAAAGGGAAACCGAACAAAGTCGTCCGCTTGCATCAAAACAGTATAGTCCTGCTTACGGAACGTGAACCTGATGCAGATGAAGAAGAACGGACAATCGCTGGATTGTACATGGTGGAAGAAACCTTCGTCGGCAAACAAATGGAAGACGGAATCGTACCGAGCCACTCCAGATTTAAATTGAAACTTTCCGAAGAGGAAAGGGAAAAGCTGTTGTTTTGGAATTATTACATCAATGAAAAATATCCGCACCGCATCACTTGGAATACCGGAAAATACCGTTATTTTAACAACATTTGGGCGGCGCAGATTTTAAAAGATATTGCAGCAATGAAAATAGGGACGGAAGAAGAGGCTTTGGCAGAAGAATTTTTCCTGCATTTTTGCAAGGTGAATCAACTGGATCCGAACGACATTCCAGAGCCAAGCGGCGCATTGCTGCATAAGGAATGAATCATTCATGAAAATCGAGAAGTTTTTGAGAACTTCTCGATTTTTTATGATAAAACTGCGATAAAATCATATCGAAAATGGTAGTTGAGGATTGACACCCATCTCATGATGTATTCACCAATGTATTCTGTATCTGTCGCCCATACATTTACGACTTTAAATTAAATGATAACGACAAAAATGAAATTTAATCTTCATCGTTTCACCGCATCTATCTTATAATAAAGCAGGGCAATCATAGAAAATCATGATTGCCCTGCCTATCTATTTTTCCACAACCTCATGACGTGACTTCATTTTTCACGCAATTAACTGACATTGGGATATAATGAAGTCATTGGAGAAAAATCTTCCGCCAACGTATTTTTACAACTCTTCCCCGTTCGTAGCAATGACATTTTTATACCAATAAAAGCTCTTCTTTCTAATTCGCTTTAACGTACCATTTCCTTCATTGTCCCGATCGACATAAATATAACCATAACGTTTTTTCATTTCTCCGGTCGACGCACTGACGATGTCGATTGGACCCCAACTTGTGTAACCGATGATTTCCACACCATCTTTGATCGCTTCAGCCAATTGGGCGATATGTTGCCTTAAATAGTCAATCCGGTAATCATCTTGGATCGTACCGTCTTCCTCGACCTTATCGACTGCACCTAAGCCATTTTCCACAACGAACAATGGTTTTTGATAGCGATCATACAACTGGTTTGCCGTAATCCGGAAACCTTTTGGATCGATCGTCCAGCCCCATTCGGAAGTTTCCAAATACGGATTGCTCACAGAACCGAACACATTCCCGCTCGTTTTGTCCTGTAAAATTTCCGGATCCGTACTTGTCGTTCTGCTGGAGTAATAACTGAAACCGATGTAGTCGACGGTTCCTTCTCGCAAAATATCGAGGTCGCCATCTTCCATATCGATCGTCAAATCATTTTCTTTAAAAAAACGTTTCGCATAACCGGGATACTCGCCACGTACTTGCACATCGATGAAAAAGAACGATTCCCGATCTTTTTCCATCGCATCCCAAACGTCATCCGGATTGCTTGTGTACGGATACGTTTGTCCGGCAGCAAGCATACAACCGACCATCGCATCCGGGCTGAATTCCCGTGCCGCTTTCACTGCCAAAGCACTTGCCAACAACTGGTGATGGGCTGCTTGGTACTTAATCTGCGTTTCGTCTTCTCCTTCTTCAAAGACGAGCCCGGCACCGACATACGGCATATGGAGCAGCATGTTGATTTCATTGAACGTCATCCAATATTTCACTTTATCTTTATAGCGGGACAAAATCGTCCGGGCATAACGTTCGAAAAAACCAACTAGTTTACGGTTTCTCCAACTGCCATACTTTTCAACGAGATTCACCGGCACATCAAAATGCGCCATCGTCACAACCGGCTCGATTCCGTGCTTTTTCATTTCATCGAAAAGGTCATCGTAAAATGCCAGACCTTTCTCATTCGGTTCCGCATCGTCACCATTCGGGAAAATCCGTGCCCAAGCAATGGATACACGCAATGCTTTAAAGCCCATTTCCGCAAACAGTGCGATATCTTCCTTATAACGATGGTAAAAATCGATGGCTTCGTGGGATGGGTAAAACTCACCTTCCAACGGTTCGAAAGATGGCAAATGTCCGGTCGCAATCTCCCACCTTTTTTCTCCTGTCGGCATCAAATCGACCGTCGTCAATCCTTTACCGTCTTCCAAGTAGGCACCTTCCGACTGATTGGCGGCTAGTGCTCCACCCCATAAAAATCCTTTTGGAAATGCTGACATATGAAAAAACTCCTTTCTTTTTCTAGAGTGGGGCTGACGGGATCTGTCCCCATTGACTCGAGTGGGTCAATCAGGGTCTGTCCCGTTTTGTCCCACTGAATCAAGTGGGAGCTCTGTTTATCCCGATTTATAGCTTTTCTCCGTTTGATGCAATAACATCTTTGTACCAGTAAAATGACTTTTTCTTTTTACGTTCCAATGTGCCGGAACCATCATCATGCTTGTCTACATAAATGAACCCGTAGCGTTTGGAGTATTCGCCGGTCGAAGCACTGACAAGGTCAATACAGCCCCAGCTTGTGTAGCCCATCAAATCGACACCGTCCTCAAGCGCTTCAGCCATTTGTTCAATATGGGAACGGAGATAGTCGATGCGATAATCATCATTGATGGAGCCGTCTTCTTCCACTTCGTCATATGCACCCAAGCCGTTTTCTACGATGAAAAGCGGTACTTGGTAGCGGTTGTAAAGTTTATTCAAGGAAATCCGCAAACCGATCGGATCGATTTCCCAACCCCAGTCACTTGCTTTCAAATAAGGATTTTTCACTCCTTGAAGAATATTTCCATGTACTTCTTCCAAATTGGATTTATCTTTTTTCTCCGTTCGGGACATGTAATAGCTGAAGCCGATGTAGTCGACCGTCCCTTTTTTCAGCAGTTCGAGATCTCCTTCTTCGATATCCAACTCGATTCCATGTTTTTCAAAATATCGTTTCATAAAAGGAGAATATTCACCGCGTACTTGAACATCGGTGCAGAAGTAGTTGAAAAGTTCTTCCTGTTCCAATGCATACATGACGTTTTCCGGATTGCTGTCATACGGATATATAGGAGCAAAAATGATCATGCAGCCGATTTTCGCTTCCGGCATGAGTTCCCGAGCGCGCAACACCGCTTTCGCACTGGCGACGAATTGATGATGGAATGCTTGGAATGTAGGTTTGTAGCGGTCTTCTTCTTTTTCGATTGCAAAGCCGAGGCCCATAATCGGCATCATCAATCCACTGTTGATTTCATTGAACGTCATCCAATACTTCACTTTGTCTTTATAACGATTGAAAATCGTTTCGACATAGCGGTCGAAAAACTCGACGACTTTCCGATTGCGCCAACCGCCGTATTCTTTAACAAGATAAAGCGGCATTTCGTAATGGGAAATCGTTACGACAGGTTCAATTCCATATTTCAACAATTCATCGAAAACATCATCGTAAAAAGCAAGTCCCGCTTCGTTCGGCTCAAGTTCATCCCCTTTAGGGAAAATCCGTGACCAAGCGATCGACATACGGAACACTTTGAATCCCATTTCAGCGAACAAAGCAATATCTTCTTTATAACGATGGTAAAAATCAATGGCTTCATG
>CALKWU010000165.1 GCA_938004015.1 uncultured Oceanobacillus sp. | reverse complement strand
ACTTCATGATAAATAGCTGTCCTCTCTTCCAAATCGCTGACGGATTGCCCTTCTTCCAGCAATGCATCGAGTTCATCATTTTGATAACCTGGGATATTGTTTCCGGTACCTGCATTACTGGAGTGATATTGCGAGAAAACATCAGGATCGGATGGATATGACCACCAGTTCAACATCATTTCAAAATCTCTTTCAATCACGTTTTTCTGGATCATGGCATTCCATTCCATTGTATTTAACGTCACGTCAAAGCCAACGTCAATCAGATATTGTTGGACTAACGTCGCAATCTGTTCCAAGTCTCCCTGAAGGGCGACGTCAAAAGTAATCGTGAAGTCCTCTCCATCCTTGTCCAAAATTCCATCTCCGTCCGTATCTTCCCAACCCGCCTCTTTCAGCAATTCAATTGCCTTTTCCGGATCATATTCATAAGATTTCACATCTTCTTTGTAAAATTGTTCTTGGTCAGGTGTGATTGCACTATTGGCTATTGTTGCATAACCATTTAGGACATGTTCGATAATGGATTCCCGGTCGATCGCATGAAGCATAGCTTGACGGACTCTGGCATCTTGAAATTTCGGCTCTTCAAGGTCGACGGCGATCCAATAATACCTCGTTATGTCAGATGAAACCAAATCAATATGATCCGCTGTCTCCAAACGATCTAAGGACGAAGTGTCCTCAAGGGCAAATATATCCAATTCACCGCTTAATGCTTGGGCGATTTGCGTATTTACATCCGGAAGAATTTTAAATGTGACTGTATCTATGTTCGCTGCACCATCATGATAATCTTCAAAACGGGCCAATGTTAAACTCTGACCTGACAAATAATCATCCAGTTTAAATGGTCCTGTTCCCACTGGTGCTTCTTTGTTGAATTCCGTAAAATCCCATGGATCTTCCACCCCTTCGAATTTGTGCGCCGGTAGGATCTCCGCATTAAAAGCAAGATAGGCTGGAAGGGATGCAAACGGACGATCCAAGTGGAACTCCACTGTATATGGATCAATGACCTCCACGGATTCTACAGCATTGAAATTCGAAGCGCCATTTGAACCTAATGATTCATTCAAAACGATATCATTGAATGTGAATGCGACATCTTCTGCATCAAATTCCTCTCCGTCATGCCACTTCACACCCTCTTTCAAATTGAATGTCCAAGTCAGTCCATCCTCAGAAACGGACCACTCTTCCGCCAAATTTGGTGCAGGTAAATTATCTAAACCCGGTTTAGTCAATCCTTGAAATAGAATCCGATTCACAACATTTGATTCTGCATAAGCATTCGGGTGCCAAGGATTGAAAATCGGATCACCTACAATCGGGATAGAGACGTTTCCTCCCTTTTGTACTTGAGTATCGTCATCGCCTGTTCCGGATTCAGAACTCGCCTCTTCAGAAGTCCCACCGACACAGGCGGAAAGCAACACCACGACGAGTGCAAATATAATCAAGAGATGTTTTTTCATTCCAATTCCTCCTCTTATTTCACCCATGTTTCTTTCAATACGCGCATGATGTTTTCACCCATAACCTTGCGTATTTCATCTCTGCTGTATCCGTGCTTCACTAACCATCTGACGACATTCGGATATGCTTCGGCAGGATTCTCAAGTCCTTTTACATATTCGACTTTTTCATATTCGACTCCGGCATGCGCCGAACCGATAGAAAGTGCCTCTGCAAATGCCTTGTGCAATCCGACATGATCACCAAACAATGTATCAAGACCAAACGCTACGTGATCAATACCCACAAGATCAACAATATACTCGAAATGTTCCATCACCGATTCAATGGAATGTTTCGGATGATTTTTTGTAATTGTAGTATGTGGAGCTGCTTCAACCCCAATGACAGCACCTTTTTCCGCGCAAGCAATCAACACGTCATCCGGCATCAACCGATTAATGTTCCAAAGTGCCCGTGCACCGACATGGGTCATGAAAATCGGCTTCTCGCTTGCGGCAATGACATCTCTGGCAGTCTGATCACCGCAATGAGATACATCAATGGTCATGCCTAATTTGTTCATTCGTTCTACGACTCGATGCCCGAAAGCTGTCAAACCACTATCATTTTTTTCCTTCAACCCACTTCCAAGCGCATTTGCCTCAGAATAGGTGATTCCCATGACACGGACACCGAAACCATAAAGTACATCAACGCGATCGATTTCATTCTCTATCGGTGTAGCGGATTCCAAAGAAGAGACGAATGCAATCTTGCCTTCTCTCTTAGCCCGATAGATATCTTCAATTGTTTCCGCTCTAATCACGAGGTCCTGATGAGCGAAATCACTGTAACGAATCCCTATATCATGGATGACGTCCAACCATTTCCAACCCGCGTTTGATGTGATGAAAGCTGTTCCATTCATAAAATTTTCAAAGACCACATCCAGCCCCGATTGACTTAAACCTTCATAACCGGTCCAATCTCTACCTTGGCGTCGAAATTCCATTATTTTGCTTAAATCTTCCGGTGCAATAAAAGTGTGCTCATGAAGAGAAATCATTAAATCCTCTTCCATAATTTGTTCAACGAGTTCCTCTTGTTCCTCACTCACCGGATAAACATAAGGCTCAACTCTATTAATCTGCTTCGACAACTTGTAAGGCTTGTAATCCTTTCCTGCTTCCAAGTATTGAAACGATTGGTATCCGTCATATTTTTTATGTTTAACCATCGATCATTCCTACTCCTTTTTGTCTTTTAAAATGATAAAATTATGTTATAATAATCAAGAAAACGCTTTCCTATTATTATCCGAGTGGAAAATGGCATGCCACTTTTCTTCCCTTACCTATTGAGGTAAGCTTTGGCGTCTCCACTTTACAGCGCTCCGTAGCCAATGGACAGCGCGTGTGGAATTTACAGCCACTCGGTGGATTGGAAGGGGAAGGAATTTCTCCCTTCAAGATCACTTTATCTCTTTCAGCTCTTGGATCTGGAGTGGGATTGGTGGAAATTAGAGCGAAAGTATAAGGGTGTGCAGGCCTCTCATATATCGCTTCCACCTCTCCTACTTCAACCAAGTGCCCCAAATACATGACACCGACACGATCGGATATGTGTCTCACAATATTCAATCCGTGGGCAATGAATAAATACGTCAGACCAAGCTGTTCCTGCAAATCTTTCATCAAGTTGATGACTTGCGCTTGTACAGATACATCCAGTGCGGAAACCGCCTCATCAGCTAAGATGAATTTCGGGTTCAAAGCTATTGCCCTGGCAATTCCTATACGTTGGCGCTGACCTCCAGAAAATTCATGAGGAAACTGGTGCCTCCTTGCCGGATCCAGCCCAACTAACTCAAGCAATTCACAAACCCTTTTTTCTTTTTCTTTTCCTCTTTTCACACGGTTGATTTCAAGTGGCTCTCCGACAATATCCACTACTCTCATTCTGGGATTCAGTGAACCGAACGGATCCTGATAGATTACTTGCATGTCTTTTCTGATTTCCCGCATTTTTTTACGGCTCAGATTAGTAATTTCTTGTCCCTGGAAGAATATTCTTCCGTCAGTCGGTTCATGCAGGCGCAATAATGTTCTTCCTAAAGTGGATTTGCCAGAACCCGATTCACCGACCAAAGAAAATGTCTCCCCTTCATAAATTTTCAGGGAAATATCATCGACTGCTTTTATGAATCTTTTGTCCCTTGTAAACATCCCCTCCTTTATCGGAAAATATTTTTTGAGATTCCTTGCTTCCAGCAATATGTTCTTTGTCTTGTCAGCATTCTTTTCGGGACTTTTCACTGTTTCCAACTCATCCCCTCCTTTCTTCACTTGAATGAAGACAATTTTTCTGTGATGACATGTTCATAGTTCCAACACGCAACTTCCCTTCCATTCACTTCTTGGAGCGGCGGCTCTGCTGACCGACACTTATCCGTAGCAAATTCACATCTAGGATGGAATCTGCAACCTTTTGGAAGTTGATCCAAGTTGGGGATAGAACCTTTAATGGAATACAATCTTTTCTGCCTTGGACCTTTATCAAGCGGAATGGATTGGAGCAATCCTTTAGTATATGGATGGGTAGGCTCATCAAAAATCTGATAAACTGAGCCTTGCTCCACGATTTTCCCCGCATACATGACGACAATCCTGTCTGCGACTTCAGCAGCCACACCCATGTCATGTGTGATCAATATAATGGACATGTTCATTTTTTCCTTCAGTTCATTTAGCAGTGATAGAATTTGAGCTTCAATTGTCACAT
>CALKWU010000164.1 GCA_938004015.1 uncultured Oceanobacillus sp. | reverse complement strand
TAAAAAAACTTGCGCAGGAAAAGTTTCCCTTACGCAAGCGGATAGTTGTCGGGTAATCTGTATTTTTAAATCTTTAATAACCGTACTGCCAATCAACTTGGTCTTCTAACCAAACGACCTTCGTAATCGGACCGAATTCCACTTCTTTTTCATTGATGGTGCATTGTACTTCATCATGGTTTTCTTGGCTGGCGATTTCTTCGTACACCTCTGCACTGACATTTTCCAATACCGTCACAATTTGATCGTCATTGATTAGTAATGCTGTCCCTTTCATTACCCGCACCTTCCTGAATAATTATTTTCATTCCAAATCCAGTATATCCAATCATTCTGGAAGAATTGCCCTTTTGTGATAACTTTCACAAATAATTCAATATTTCAGTTGAAAAGTTGTAACAAATGGGTCAAATAGGGACAGTCCCTATTTGACCCAGTGGGACATTCAGGGTCTGTCCCCGTTTGACCCATTTCTGATGAATTGTTCGACTTCTTTTCTCGAGGATAAAATAATGACCGTTTTTTCCTTTGATCGTTCCTCGAGGTTTTCCAATATGGACGGTCTTTTCGTTTTCGGATAGTCCCATACCCATTTTAAAAATCCGAGATCGAATCTTTCATGACAGCCAGCTGCCATGTCCGGCCTTGTCCGATTGCGATATTGAATCATCCGCTTGAACACCCGATACAAACAGATCATACGGGGGAGGTCGAGATAAATGATCGTATCCGCCGCATTCAAACGGATATCAAGTGTTCCGCCGTAATTTCCATCGATGATCCATTTTTCGTTTGCAACGAGTTGTTGTTGAATTCGTCTCTGCTCAGCTTTCGTCGTCGCAACCCAACCCGGTTTCCATAACAATGCATCCAAATGATAAACAGGAAGATCCAGCATCGATCCCAACTGCCTGGAAAAAGTGGATTTTCCTGCTCCTCCAGAACCAATAACCGCAATTTTTTTCATGACAGCACGCCTTTCATAGGAAATATATTAATCAAAAAATTCCATATGCGGTTTCTCTTCCCGATAATACTGCATACGATCTTCTAATGTTCCGGTATGGAACTCAAATTTATGACCATCCGGATCAGTGAAGTAAATCGAACGTTTGTCTTTTTCATGACGCGGACGGCCTTTCAAAATGTTTACATTCAGTCGGTTTAATTTCGCAAACATCTTCTCATAATCCGCTTCATCAATGGAAAATGCAATATGGGTATAGGACTCGTGGATTTCATTCCGCGGAATATTCTTTTCTTCATTCAGTGCAAGCCAAATACCGTTCAAATCGAAGTAAGCGGTCGTTCTCCCTTTCACCAACAATTTTGCATCAAAAACGTTTTGATAAAATGCTATTGATTTTTCCAAATCGGATACTGAAAACAGTAGATGATTAAGCCCTTTAATAACCAAATGCCATCTCCCCCATGTCATGATTATTTTACAATACGGAACGCCCTCCGCTCAGCATACGGGATGCATTTATAACAAACTTTGATTTTCTTCCCGTAATCATCCAAATAATCTCTCGCCCGTACCGCACGTCCTTTGCATAGTTTGCATTTCCTGAAAAACACTGAAAAAATTCCTACCCCTTTCTATCTTTTTCATCAATTATAACTTATAAGTGGGATGATCAGGGACAGTTCCGTTTGACCCATGATAGATTTTGATTATGGATTTTTCTCGTTGATAGCCAAAACCTATCATAACGATAGAAAATTACTAATTGATAATCATTTTAATCTTACATATGCTTTAGATAAGACAATATTTAGGAGGTATTCAAATGCAGAAAGCAATCTTTTATCATGCAGGCTGCCCGGTTTGTGTAGATGCGGAGAAAATGGTTCTCGATTATTTGGACCGCTCCAAAGTAGATTTAGAGATTGTCCATTTCGAAGAGGATCCTTCAAGAATCAGCGAAGCGGAAGAATACGGTGTGAAATCCGTACCGGCACTCGTATTGAATGGTCAAACATACCATATCAATTACGGTGCCAGCATGGAAGACGTCAAAAACGGTTAATATAAAGTGAAGGCGGTCCGGATGTTTTGTCCGAACCGCTTTTTTCGTCCGTGTCCCGATACATTGGTTTTTGGGTCAATCAGGGTCTGACCCTGAATGACCCAAAATGTGGCGTTTCTTCGTTTTGTATAGTGTCTAGCGCCTGTTCGATGAAAGTCCTTGTCGCCGTGCACATGAATTTGTCTTTACGGTAAATGATGCCAATCTCTCGTTGAGGGGTTGGGTCCAGCAGTTTCACAATCTTTATCTCTTTATGGTTTAAATGTTCCAAGTACGGCAAAGGTAAAATCGTCATCCCGACACCTTTGGCCACCATTTGTGTAATGGACTCCAGCGTCGTCAGTTCCAACGTCGGAGTGACCGTTATTTCCGCTTCCGAACAGTATGCATCAAGCAATTGCCGCAACTGGTAATTTTTGGGCATCAATACCATTGGGACATGGGAAATGATGTTAAAGTTCACTACCGATTCTTTTGCAAGCGGATGATGTTTCGGAACACCAAGTGCCAATTCTTCGGTGTATAGAGGAATTGAATTCAAATCTTCATGATCATTCGGCAAAAATGTCAGTCCGAGGTCCAACTCATTTTCCAATATTTCTTGTTCAATTTCTTCCGCCCGAAGTCCCCGGATTGACAGCTCGATATTCGGATAAAATTCTTTAAATTTGACGATTGCTGTCGGAAGCAAATAACTCATACATGTCAATAACGAGCCGATCGTAAGCCTTCCACGTTCCAGACCATTCAACTCTCCAATCGCAGCTTGGGCTTGCTCCAATTCATAAAATACTTGCTTACTATGTTTCCATAAGATTTTTCCCGCTTCGGTTAAAGCGATTCTTTTGCCAATCCGATCAAATAATGGAATGCCGATTTCATTTTCCAAAATTTTAATTTGCTGGCTTAATGTCGGTTGAGCGATATTCAATTTTTCAGCCGCTCTCGTGAAATGCAACTCTTCACAAACCGCCATGAAATACTCCAATTGGCGTAACTCCATCATGCCCCTCCTCTTTGGGTCGTTCAGGGACTGTCCCTATTTGTCCCACTTTTGAGACGAAAGGGGTCAGTCCCTATTTGTCCCATTTTACTTGTATTATAGCTGAAACGCCATTGCCGTGGAATCTAGTTGATTCACTGAATCGCCTACTCTTCATAAACTGTAAGAAACCGATGGAAAAGGAGAATTGCCATGCCTCGAATCAACTTCCAATCATTCAGCGGACAAGTGACAAGCATTGACGACTATCCTGCTTACGGAACAGAAGATAGCGGATGTCAAAAATTCATCACAGTGGAAAACGACGACGGAATGGTCGCCCATTTCATTGCCGGTCCGGATACGTATTTTGTCGACAATAAACTCGTTTCAATTGGAGACTTCATCACCGGTTATTATGATGCAGACCGACCGATGATCCTCATTTACCCACCGCAATATCCGGCGCTTGTCATTGTGAAACATTCGCCATACAAGAACGTGAAAGTAGCATATTTTAATGAGCAGTTGATCAGCAGCGACGGTCTTTTGCAATTGCATCTCACGCCAGACATACCACTCCGGTTGACGAACGGTCAAGCCTTCACACAAAACCCTGCCAACAGAAATTTGATCGTCAGCTACGGCCGCACGACAAAAAGCATCCCGTCTATGACCACACCTTATGACATTATCGTCTACTGCCGCTGAAACAGATCAAACTTGGACAGTCCTGTTTGGCCCTATTTTCAGGACAAAAAGGGACTACGCCGAAAATTACTATCTAATAAAGCAATACTAATTTAGGGTCATTATTCTCTTTTCAAAAAAGGATAAATGACCCATTCTTTAATCATTGTCGTTATAAGCATTCATTTTCATCCGTCGTGGTTAAATTGAAATTGTCATGGTTGTCTGTCCCTTTTTGTCCCAGTAAAAACGGTTGACTTTTCTTTTATTTATGTATATTATGTTAATTAACAATTTCATAATATCGATTTTCTTATCCAGAGAGGTGGAGGGACTGGCCCAAGGAAACCTCGGCAACAGGCTGTTACAGCACTGTGCCAATTCCAGAAAGCGAGAATGCTTGAAGATAAGAAGAGAACGTAGCTTAGTGTGTGCAACCTCTTCTTATTTTTAAGAAGAGGTTTTTTAATTCCATTATTACAAGGAGGAGATGTTGATGACAGAACGTACCGTTATTTCAGACTTGCAACAAGCCATCGAAGTTTTGAAAGGAAAAACGTGGGTGGACTTGACCCACACATTCGGCCCGGATTCTCCACATTTTGCCGCATTCAACGATGCCGAGTTCAAAACCCTATTCACCCATGATGATGGCTTCTTAGCACAAGAGTTCACTTTTCCGGGACAATATGGAACCCATATCGATGCACCGATCCACTTTGTGAGAGACACGCGTTACATCGAAGAATTGGACTTGAAAGAACTCGTGTTGCCGCTTATCGTCATTGACAAATCAAAAGAAGCGGAAGAAAACAATGACTTCACTTTGACGAAAGAAGATGTTTTACAGTTCGAAGCAGAACACGGAACAATTGAACCAGGAACTTTTGTCGCATTACGAACCGATTGGAGTAAACGCTGGCCGGATAAGGAAGCTTTTGAAAACAGAGATGAAGAAGGGAATCAACATCTGCCGGGATGGGGAATCGATGCTTTGAGGTTTTTGTTTGAAGAAAGAAAAATTAAAGCCGTCGGACATGAAACCTTCGATACGGACTCGTCCATTGATTTTCGTAAAAACGGCAAGCTCATCGGTGAGTATTACGTGTTGGACCAAGACACATATCAAATTGAACTGATGACGAACCTCGATAAAGTACCGGCAAAAGGCGCCTGCATTTTCAATATCGTCGCCAAACCAGAAAAAGCGAGCGGATTCCCAGTACGTTCCTT
>CALKWU010000163.1 GCA_938004015.1 uncultured Oceanobacillus sp. | reverse complement strand
TCTGCATTTTGCTAGATCTGTGCTTGTTTCACCTGTGATTTGTTTGTTCTGCATAACGCTTATTGTTCAATACTTCACATTTAACTTCCAAATACATTATAACACAAACAAAGATGAAATGAAACAGTTTTTTTATATATTTGTGAACTTGCATTATTTGTGGTGAATCGAGTGTCTTATTGAAATTCTGTTATAATATAATTTTATTTTTAATGAAACAGAATTGGGCCAGACGGGACAGGCCCCGATTGGCCCAATTCGATTATTTTTTGAGTTTTTGGATTCGTTGTTCTAATTTTCATTCTAGAAAATCATTTTATCTGCAAGGATATTATAGCAAATTTGGACAAGATACTGGGACAAACAGGGACAGTCCCAAATTGTCCCAAATGGGTCAATTTGGGACTGTCCCGTTTTGGCCCAAGCGCAAAAAGTGGGTCAAGCGGGGACTGTCCCCGTTCGACCCACTCGCTTGACCCAAATTCAATCATCAATCCAGATTATTTTGAATCGTTGATCGGCTTGAATCCATTTTAAAATCGGAAGGTCGGGTTCGATGACCCGGCCCAATACATTTACCCGTTCATCTTTTGGTAAATCCCGTAACGTGATTTGGATTTCCCCTCGATACCGCTTATAATTTTCATTGTCAATCGTAATCGTTCCTACCGGCCTTTCCACCGTGTTTTTCGGTGGCACCTCCATCGTGCCGTACTGGGCATAGCTTCGCGATTCGACTGCCCGGATGCAATCCCGCGCCGGATCTTTCCGATTCGTGAATCGATTGGCAGCAACCTGAATCCATTCACGATCCGCATCCTCATGAGCTTCAGCACGCACGATGATTTCTCCGTCTCTATATGCGGCAAATTGTGTTAAGCTCGCATCACTTATTTCCAAATCCCCAATGATGATTTTGTCAACCCCGGCATGTGACAAATCCAAATAGGCAGCAAACGGCGAAAAAGTACGATGTTTTTCCAAAGTCGGCAACCCCTCATATAAGGGTCCCCTCAATTTCGCATCCCCCGGAATAAAGGCCATCACCCTGATTCCCGCTTCTTGCAACTCTTTATTTTTTTCATTGAAAAAATCTGCGCCGAGTCCGGTTTCCGGCCGCGGATAAAAATTATGCCACGCTTCCACCATACGGGTGTCCAATCCTTTCTCTTTCAATCGCAATAATTCCATCTTGGAAATCGTGCTCGCATTCAACGCGATTTTCATTTTTTGCGACAATTGGACAATCGTATCCTCATCAATTCCATAATCGATCCTCAATCCGGAAAGGCCCCAGTCCAGCAATTCCTCCGCTGTTTCCCAATCATAACCGAGGGACTTCAACGACTCCGGTGAAATGTCCGCCATCAACTCCATATCCAATTCCTTCGCTGCTTTACCTAGTTCTTTCAGCTGTTTTCGGTACACTGAATGATCATCTTCCGGAATATGGAGGGAAGTGAAAATCGATTGGAATCCATGGTCTTTCATTTTGCGGATATACGGAATTTGCTCAACAATCGGTCCATTCCCTAAATAAACAGATATTCCCAACAATTCCATTCCTCCAGAACAACGAAAACAGGAAGTCCAAAAACCTCCTGTCTTCTATTATATATTATCTGCCATTCTTTCTTTAAAGCCGAATGTATAAGTGAATAGAAAACCAAATGTATAAGAAATGACGAGTCCTAGGAAGTACGTGAAATACTGACCATCGGTAATTAACGGAATCAACGACAAACCGGATACACCAATGCCGGATGAGGCCGTACCCATGACAGCTTGGAACGCACCCCCGACACTTGCACCTAAACATGCAGTGATGAATGGTCTGCCAAGTGGTAACGTAACCCCATACATTAGCGGTTCACCAATTCCTAAAAATCCTACGGGTGCAGCCCCTTTAATGATGTTTTTCAAGCGGGCATTCTTCGTTTTCACATAGATTGCAAGTGCTGCTCCGACTTGTCCAGCTCCACCCATCGCTAAGATTGTAAGCAATGCCGTTTCACCGAACGTATTGATCAGTTCGAGATGGATCGGTGTCAATCCATGATGGAGACCGACCATGACCAACGGTAGGAAAAACCCGGCAAGAACAGCTCCAGAAATAGCTCCACCCATTTCGATTAATGCAGTGAGCCCTGTCGTAATCCCATCCGACAGTACCCCAGCCACCGGCATGACAGCGTAAAGTGATGCAAATCCGACAATCAGTAATGTAATTAAAGGAGTAAAGATAATATCAACTGCATTTGGAACAACTTTACGCACATGCTTCTCGACAAAAGTCATAAGCCAAGCAGCAAAAATGACTCCGAACAAACCGCCCCTTCCAGCGATGAGTTCTTCGCCGTAAATCGTAATATCCGCAACGTTCGGGCTGAACAAAATCATCCCGGCAATTGCACCTAATACAGGAGTGCCGCCAAATTCCTTCGCTGTATTCCATCCGACAAGAATGCTCAGGGATGCAAAGATAACGCTTCCAAACAAGAGAAGAATTTGCAGCCATGTATGCTCTGCTGGATCCATACCAGCGTTTACCATAAAGTTCGCAGTTCCGTTGATGATTCCCGATGCGACAAGACCCGGGATGAGCGGAATGAAAATATTCGCCAACTTACGCAAAAAGTTTTTGAATGGTGTCCTGTTTTTCGCTTTCATTTTTTCCCGGTCCAGTGCGGCTCTTTCTTCAAAAGTCAAATCATCTTCCGCCGGACCCGCTTCTTCCCCAATGGCGAGGGCAGTGATTTTGCTCATTTCATCCGCGACTTTGTTCACCGTTCCTGGACCGATGACGATTTGAAGGGTTTCATCATCAACAACACCCATGACGCCATCGACTTTTTTCAAACCATCCAAGTTGACTTTCCCTTGATCCTTAATGGATAAACGAAGTCGCGTCATACAAAAGGCAATACGTTGAATGTTCTCTTTTCCGCCTACTTCATCCAAAATTTCCCGCGCCATTCTCTCTTCTTTTTTCATCGTTAACCCTCCCTATTTATTCCGTTAATGCACGACGGACAAAGCCATTTGCTTGTTCCAGTTTACTGATCGCCTCATCATAAGAGCATTGTAATAGAATCATGACGATGGCGACTTTCACTTGACGTTTCGACTTTTCAAAATAGGAACTTGCCTTTTCGTAACTCACCCCCGTAATTTCCATAATGCTTCGCTTAGATCTTTCCTCTAGCTTTATATTAGTTGGCTTCAAATCCACCATGAAATTTTGGTAGACTTTGCCAATCCCTACCATGGATGCTGTTGAAATCATGTTTAAAACCATTTTTTGCGATGTTCCCGCTTTCAATCTTGTGGAACCAGTAAGTACTTCAGGACCGGTTTCCAATTCAATCGCTACTGAGCTGTGTTTGCTCATTTCAGCATCTTTATTGCAAGAAATGCTCACGGTTTTTGCACCAATTGAATTGGCATATTGTAACGCTCCGATGACATACGGAGTACGTCCGCTTGCAGCAAGCCCGACAACCGTATCATTTTTGGTAAGCCCGATTTTTTTCAAATCTTGTTCCCCTGACGCGACATCGTCTTCCACCCCTTCAGCTGCTTCGTAAAGCGCCTTTGTCCCTCCTGCAATTATGCCTTGTACCATGTCCGGTTCGGTACCGAATGTAGGAACACATTCCACCGCATCGAGCACTCCCAATCGGCCGCTCGTTCCTGCACCGATATAGAGGAGTCGACCGCCCTGATTGAATGATTCAATGGCAAAGTGAACGGCTTTTTCTATGTTTGGCAACTGGTTTTTTATCGCCAGTAAAACGCTTTCATCTTCTTCATTCATTGTGCGTAAAATATCCATGATGCACATTTCATCCAAATTCATCGTTTTCGGGTTTCTTGATTCTGTCGTCAGCTTTTCAAGCATCGTCCCCGCCTCCTTCATGAACCTTTCATTTTTAGTATAACTGAAAAGGAAATTTTATGCCACTGTTTTTGTTGAAATTCACGAAATAAAATTTCATATAACGATAAAAAAACTATCTTCTCAATCTTATGACGTGATCCCGCGCAGCATGGAATTTGTCCAACATTCTTTCGCCAATCTGATTAAAGATACTGACATACAACGTATCAATGACCGTCAGCTGCGTCATTCGGGAAGCAATACTAGCGATTCGGAAATCTGCTTCCACAGTAGGTGTCGCCAGTCGGATATCCGCTTTTTTATACAGAGGGGATTTGTCCAGGTTAGTGATGGCAATGATTTTCGCGCCATAACTTTTTGCAACGTGCATCATATCCAAAACATCTTTCGTCTTGCCCGACATACTGATAGCGATGAATACGTCATTTTCATTCAAATATGGAATTCTTGACAACATATAGTGGAAATCCATATTGAATTCCACTTCAAAGCCAAGCTTAGCAAATTTCACGACAGCATCTTGTGCAGCGATTGCAGAGCCGCCAACCCCATAAAACACGAGTTTTTTCGCACCTTTGATCGCTTCAACTGCCGCCTCCAATTCTTTTTTATCTAAAGATTCCATCGTCATATCAATCGCATTTTTATTCACGTGGACGACCTTTTGGAACATTTCATATGGAGTATCTTTTTTTTGTAAAATAGAAAAGTCGGTTATAAAGCTTTCCTTAACCGCCATTTCTTTTGCCAACGTGATTTTGAACGTTTTAAAACTACCCACGCCGATTTTTTTCACAAACCGTGTGACACTCGCTTCACTCACATCCGCTTTTGTAGCCAATTCTTTCGTCGTCATATTCGGAATAAGTTCGGCATGATTCAATATATAGTCGGAAATCTTTTTTTCCGTCTCCGAAAATTGCCGGGACTGTTCACTAATCCTCACTAGTAACTTTGTCATAGGTATTCTCCTATACTCACTTTTTCATTTTCAGTATAACAAAATTTAAACGACCAGACTATTTTAAACAAGTTTTTGGGTCATACAGGGTCAGTCCCGTTTTGACCCAAATGGGACAAACGGGGACTGACCCTGTTCGTCCCACTAGTCAATTGCCACAACAAGTTGGACATAGATTTGCACGACGATATATATCGCAAGGGCATATTTCCAGTTGAAACGGATTCCATTTTTCAACCCGCTCAAACCATTGACGGCACTGAGGGTGATGACTGGCATGATGAGCGGTGAAAGTAAAATGGAAACGGCGCTGCCCGAAGTGACGGCAAGAACGATGATTTCTGGTGGATACGGCAGGTCGAGGTTTCCTAAAATTCCACCGACAAGAGCCAGTACCGTAAGCGGCCCGAGTCCAAAGAAGGAAAGAATGATGATGATGAACGGTAAAAAATAAAGTAAGTTCAAAAACGGCGTGACATCAAGCAATCCGTACATACCCTTAATGAACGCCGTCGCGAATCCAGTTTGGTTCAAAGCATACACCATCATCCCAGCACCAAGCATCATGTACAACTGGTAAGATTCCCGTTGAATACCTGTTTGAATGTGTTCTTTAAACTGCTTCCACAATTTATATGGCCGCTTCTTATATAAATAGTATAGTAAAATCCACACCATGACGACGAGAGGGATCAAGACGAGCAGTTCAATGTCCAAAAACGCCTGTAAAAGGAAAATCGTTCCAAACAGAGAAATAAAAAGTATGCAAAATTCCCGGAAATCCCTCTTGATTCGCCAAGCTTGCGGTTTAGCATCCAACACTTCTGCAAATTCGCTCCGCAGACCGGCAGTCAAATCGACGCCATATTTTTTCTCCTCAAAACGGGAGAATACGAGAGCGATGCCGACACCGATCACCGCTATGAAAAA
>CALKWU010000162.1 GCA_938004015.1 uncultured Oceanobacillus sp. | reverse complement strand
GAAACGTTCGATCAAGTTTTTCCAGTATTGAACAACGAGGAATTGAATGCACAGGAAAATACATTTTCCAACATCGTCAACAAAAACATCCATACCGTCCAAGATTACATGACAGTGAGCAATCATGGGTATCTTGGCTATTTAGTGTTGATGAACGGCGAATTTTGGCAAAATTTGCCGGATGAAGTCCAAATCGTCATCTTGGATGCATTGGACGAAGTGACGGAATGGGTGAAAGAACTTGCAGAAGAAGTGAACGAAGATGCATATCAGGAGTTGATGGACTGCCGTTGCATCGAAATTCATGAATTGACAGATGAGGAAAAGCAGCTTTGGGAAGATGCGTTTTTGCCTTTATATACATCTTTTGAACAAAGATATGGAGAACTTTACATCAACCATCTGCCAAAATTCAAAATGGACCATTAAAACATTCATATGAAATAGGAGGAATTCTCAAAATGAAACGGACTCATTGGTTATTTGCAGTCGTATTAGGGGTGTTGATGTTGCTCTTGGCCGCTTGTGGCGATGACTCAGGAAATGGAGGAAATGGGGACAGTGCTGATGGCGGTTCAGATGAGGCAAGTAGTAGCGAATATCCTTCTACAGTGACAATTGGAACCGCTTCCCAAGGTGGAACTTACTATATTTGGGGTGGCGGACTAGCCAACTTGTTGGAAGAACATCTTGGAGTCACATCGAACGTTGAGGTGACTGGTGGACCGGTCCACAACATACAACTGTTGGATGCCGGGGACATCCAAATCGGGATGGTGACGGAAGGACCGCTATATGAAGGAGTCACAGGAGAAGGTGAATGGACGGATAAAACATTTGAAGACATCCGTGTCGTATTTCCGATGTATTACACACCTTTCCATTGGTGGTCTGCAGCCAGTACTGGTGTAACGAGCATATTGGAACATGAGGGAGAGCGTGTAGGTGTAGGACCGGCTGGAGGAACCCCGGGAACATATAACCCATTGATTTATGAAGCATTAGGCATTGAAACCGGTGATCAAGTCGCAGCAGGTGCAAGTGACATGGCTTCTCAAATGCTGGATGGACAGTTGGATCACATTGGGTTCTCTGCAGGAATCCCGATTGCAGCGGTGACGGAAGTCGAAACGCAAATGGATATCACCATCTATGGAATTGACGGGGAAGAGCGGGAAACCGTCAAGGAAAAACTGCCATATTTCCAAGATTACGTCATTCCGGCTGATACGTATGCTTCATTAGATTCTGATGTCGAAACAATCGCCATGTACAACTTTGGAGTCGTCCAAAAAGATATGAACGAAGAGTTCGTTTATGATTTTGTGAAAGCATACCACGAGAATATTGAAGATATGATCACAACCCACGCATCTGCTGAAGAAGCACGCGATCCGGAAGCAATTTTATTGAACGAAGATTATTACATGCATCCGGGTGCCATCCGTTATTATGAAGAAATTGGTATCGAATTGCCGGAAGCGGTTTATCCGCCGGAGTGGGAAGAATAATTTCGTCGTCATTTGGATGAATAATCCCCGGCGAAACATTCGGACAAGCGTTTCTTGGAACGAATAAGGGAGCCCACGGATCATTCTTGGCGTCAAGGGCTCCTCGCCGGTGGACGTGATAATTGTAAAACGGCGGTGTGTCCGATCGTTCCAAGAGAAGTTCATCCAAACATTTCCATTCGACAACCGAGAGGAGGAAGGAAATGAGCAAAAAAGAACAGGAAGAACTGGAAAAAAAGGATATACAAAAATCATCAGACAAATATGAAGAGAAGCCGAAACCAGACAAGATGCAAGAGGAAAATGAAACCGAAGAAACGGCTATCTCGCCGCAAAGTAAAATAGATACGTCCGTTGATGAAGATGTGGAAGTTTCGTCCAAAGTGAGGACTCTATCCGGTTGGACGCGTTATGTTTTTGGCGCAATCGCTATAGTTGGAGCGCTATTCCACTTGTATATTTTGAATTTCAATCCGATCGATCCTTGGATTTTCCGCAGTATCCACTTGACCTTTGGATTCGTTTTAGGTTTTATGTTGTTTTCCGGTTGGCGCTCGAAATCGAATAAAGTCCATATCGTAGACTGGATATTAATTGCACTAGCTGTATTGGTCGGGGTTTATATTTATGTCAATTTGGATCAAATCTTATTCCGTTTCGGAGTGACGCCGACGACGATGGATTTTATTGTCGCCTTGATCGGTTTGCTTTTGGTCATTGAGTTCACACGGAGGACCAGTGGTTGGACACTGCCGATTTTGTCTTTCATCTTCATCGGATATGTGTTTTTAGGTCCATACTTGCCAGGAATTTTGAATCACAACGGTTATTCGTTGGAGCGTTTTGTGACATATATTTACGGTCTTGACGGTGTGTTTGGCGTGACGACGGACGTGTCGTCCAAGTATATTATCCTTTTCATCATTTTTGGAGCGTTTTTGCAAAAATCCGGCGTTGGCCAATATTTCATGGACCTCGCTTTCTCTGTAGCGGGAAGTATGCGTGGTGGTCCCGCAAAAGTCGCAGTTATCAGTTCCGCCCTTATGGGGACGATCAATGGGACATCAGCGGGAAACGTGGTTGCTACCGGGTCGTTAACGATTCCACTGATGAAAAAAACCGGCTATCCTCCTCAATTTGCCGGAGCGACGGAAGCAACAGCCTCTGCCGGTGGACAATTATTGCCACCGATTATGGGGGCAGGAGCTTTCTTGATGGCAGAAATTACGGGGATTCCTTATTCAGAAATCATTATTGCTGCAGCAATACCTGCATTATTGTACTTTATTTCCGTCTATTTCATGGTTGATATTCAGGCCATTAAGTCAAACTTGAAAGGGATTCCACGGAGCATGTTGCCGGACCGGAAGAATATGTTGAAACAAGCGTATCTGTTCATTCCGATTTTGATATTGATTGCTCTGCTTGTCAGTGGACGGTCTGTCATTATGTCCGGAACCGTTGCGATTGCAGCGACCTTCATTATCAGCCTTTTCAATAAGAAAACCCGAATGAAAGTGAAAGATGTCCTGACGGCATTAGAATTGGGGATGAAAGATGCGTTGCAATTGATTGCAATCGTTGCTTGTGCCGGGATTATCGTCGGAGTCATCGCCCTGACCGGTATTGGTCAACGCTTCAGTTCTTTGTTGTTGTCCCTTGCCGACGACAATATTTTGCTGGCACTATTATTCGCAATGGTGATCTCAATCATTTTAGGCCTTGGTATGCCGACAACTGCTGCTTATGCAGTCGCAGCTTCAACGATTGCACCGGGATTGATTGGAATTGGATTGGAACCACTCGTTGCTCATTTGTTTGTATTCTATTTTGCTGTCATTTCTGCGATTACACCACCAGTAGCATTAGCGGCATTCGCAGCGGCGGGAATAGCCGGAACCGATCCGATGAAGACGAGTGTGACGGCCTTCCGACTCGGTTTGGCTGCATTCATTATTCCGTTCATGTTCTTCTTCAGTCCGCAATTGTTGATGGAAAAAGGGACTACTTTAGAAATCGTTTATGCTTGTGTTACTGCCGTCATTGGAATTTATATTTTAGCGGCAGGAATTCAAGGATATTTCTTCAAGAAAACTGTGAGCTGGTATAGTCGTGTTCTTCTATTCGGAGCGGCGCTTCTCTTGATGCTTTCCGGATTGGTGACCGACTTGGCCGGTGCGGCTTTAGTGGCACTGGTGATATTGATCCAAAAATTCATCAATAAAACACCAGATCCTGATTCAGTCAAAACGCAACAAATGGCAGGCTAATAGAAATTTTGAAATGGGTCAAACACGGCTGTTTCTGGGTCAAATAGGGACAGACCCTGTTTGACCCATTTCCATTAATAAAAAAAGTAGGATGGTTATGAAGGAAATCAGTGGGAATCGAAGAACAATGAAAAAACCTATGTTCAACACGAAGGCGATGTTGTTTTTGTTGGCAACTGTCGTTTTCATCTCCCTGCTTTTTTTTATGCCCGGAAATATCGAATGGAGTGCGAAGGTCGGCATTTCAGTCATGGTTTACGGAATTCTGCTTTGGGCGTTGGAACCGGTCCCTTTAGGGATGACGTCGGTACTTACAATCGTATTGCTCCTTCTGTTCAAAGGGACGACCATCGATGTCGCTCTCAGCGGATTTGCATCATCTGCCGTCTTTTTGATCATTGCAGGGATGATGATGGCAAAAGCGGTCAATTCAACTCCTTTAATGGAACGGATCACCTATGCCTTGCTGGCGAAATGGGGAAAATCATCAAGAGGAATTTTTATGGGAATGTTTTTGCTTATGCAAATCCAAGCTTTCTTCATTCCGGCGACTGCTGTCCGAGCCCAACTCGTCACCCCGGTCGTCCTTTCCATCTTAAAAGTGGTCGGTGCCGGTCCACGCAGTAATTTCACAAAACTGATGCTTGTCGGAACCGCTTATGCAGGGAATATCAGCGGAACAGCCATTTTGACGGCAGCGATTGGAAATATCCTCACGATTGAAATTTTACAACTATACCTTGGTGTCACGTTGTCCTATTTCGATTGGTTTTTATACGCACTGCCCATTTGGCTGCTTCTCATCATTGTGATACCTGCAGTCCTTTGGTTTTCTTACCCACCTGAACCTTATTCTTTTGAAAAACTGCAGAAAGAAATGTTGGAAAAAAGCAAAAAAATGAGGACGCTTTCGAAAGTGGAAAAAAGGAGTATTGTCATTTTGACGTTGACGGTGCTCCTATGGATGACGCAACCGTTGCATGGGTATCACCCGACGATTCCAGCGCTTTTGGCGGTCGTCCTTTTCGCTTTTCCTAGGATTGGTGTCGTCGATTGGAAAAAAGTGGTTGACGTCAATTTCGATCTCGTGTTACTCGTTGGAGCGACATTATCTCTAGGATTCGTTTTGATTGATTCCGGTGCCATTGATTTGTTGGCCGGGGTGGTGACATCGGATATCGTCCAACACGCATTCGGCAATCCGTGGCTAGCTTTGTGCCTCGTCGTCATCATCTCGCAAATTTACCATTTGGGAGTGACGAATGTTTCGACTGCTGTCGTCACGCTTTTACCTGTTCTTATTGGTTTATCGCTGGAAGTCGGCATCGATCCAGTGGTCATTGCCTTTGCTTCTGCAGTTACCCTCTTGTTCGGTTATATTTTAGTCGTTGAAACGATGCCGAATGTCGTCGTCCACAGCACGGGTCTCGTCAAACAGCGAGATTTTTATCTTCCTGGGATATTGGCGACCATTGCCACATCCGCCATCACGCTTCTCGTCGCTTACACTTGGTGGCGTTGGCTCGGCTTTTGGCCAATCGGATGACGGCCGAATCGATGCATCACCGTGATACCATTTTTTGAAAAAAATCATGAGTACTCGGTTGACTTTGGATATTGGATACAATATACTTCAAGTAACAGCAATTGTCTAAATCTTTTCAAAAAATAATGTGATGCAAATGATAGCGGAAACTTGACATGAAGTCCGCTGGATAAAAGGGGAAGTGAGGCAATTGGAAAGTTTAAGTCAAAAGTTGGCTCGCTATATTTTAGCGACGGAGTATGAAAATTTGCCGAAAGATGTCGTGGAGTTCACAAAACTGTGCATCTTGGATTACTTCGGTTCTGCTTTTTCCGGAACGGAGACGAAACCGGTGAAAATCATCGATGAAATGGTCCGGGAATTAGGCGGGACACCACAAGCGACATTGGTCACGGGCGGAAAAACATCCGTGACGAATGCGGCATTGGTGAACGGAGCTTCCAGTCATATATCTGAACTCGATGATGTTCATAAAGCATCGATCATCCATGCGGCGACCGTCGTCATTCCGGCAGCGCTTGCTGTGGGCGAATGGAAAAAATCGAGCGGGAAAGATCTCATTACCGCCATCGTCATCGGTTATGAAGTCTGTTTCCGGATTGGGGAAGCCGTGACCCCTTCACATTATTATTACTGGCATAACACCGCCACTTGTGGCACGTTCGGGGCTGCGGCCGCTACGGCGAAACTGTTGGATCTGGATGAAAGACAAATCGTCCAGACGTTCGGCAGTGCCGGAACCCAAGCGGCCGGATTATGGGAGTTCATCGAAGACGGCGCCATGTCGAAGCAACTTCATCCGGCGAAAGCGGCGATGAATGGGGTCATCAGTGCATTGCTTGCGGAAAAAGGATTCACAGGCGCCCGGAAAATTTTGGAAGGAAAACGGGGTTTCTTTGAAGCGATGAGTGATCAGTATGATGTGGCAAAAATAACAGATGGTCTTGGTGAGGAGTACAAAATCATGGAAAATTCCTTCAAAATCCATGCATCTTGCCGCCATACTCACCATGCCATGGACTTGGCGATTGAGTTGCACAAGGAAAAAGAAATTTACGTTGAAGATATCGAAAAAATTACCGTGAGAACGTATCAAGTCGCCATCAACATCACCGATAATGATGATCCGCAATCGGTTTATGCGGGGAAGTTCAGTTTGCAATATTGCACGGCCTTAGCATTAGTGAAAGGGGAAGGAGGACTCGATCAATTTACGGAAGAAGCGTTATGGGATGAGCGGATCCGTTCCTTGATGAAAAAAGTCGAGCTTGTCGTGGATGCGGATATCGATCGGGCTTACCCGGAAAAGTGGGGCGCGATCGTTGAGGTGAAACTCCACTCCGGGAAAACTTGGAAAAAAGCGACGGACTATCCAAAAGGAGATCAGGAAAATCCGGTGAACGCCGAAGAGTTACAGGGGAAATTTTTCAAACTGACGAATGGTTTCACAGATGTCCGACCGGAAGCATTTGCAGAACAAGTATTGGATTTGGAAAACATGCCTGAAGTCGGAAGTCTGATGGAACCGTTGACAGCGACGAAGACAGTGTAGAAGTGGGGAAATACATGGAGATAACGGCTGTGAAGTCAAAAAAATTAGATAAAATAACAGAAAAGCTGGGAAAATTATCGGAAACCGAATTGGATCACGCGGAAAAGTTCTTGGATGCATTATTCACGCAAGAACGGAAACCGTTCGATCATTATTTAGGGAAATTTTTGGAAATCGACCAGTCCGGAACGTGCTTTAAAATGCGTCTCGGCGTCCAGACGGAAAACACGTATGGCGTCGCACAAGGCGGTGCTGTATTCAGCCTTGCCGACATTGCCATCGGTTTCCATTTGATTGAAAAGTTGCCCAAGGATGTAAAGGTGTTCACTTTGGAGTTGAAAATGAATTTCATCAAAGGTGGTAAAGGAGACTATCTTTTGGCAAAGCCGAAGATTCTCCACCTAGGGAATACGACAGCTGTGACCGAATGTGAGATCACAGATGATCAAGGCGAACTTGTCGCTAAAGCATTCGGCACCTTCTATCTCAAACGAACATGATGGGTCAAAGCGGGACAGACCCCGATTGACCCAATTGGGACAATCGGGGTCTGTCCCTAAATGGCCCAAAAAAGGGAGTGGGAGCTTTGCGGGTTATTCGTTATGAGGATATTGTGGAGAAAGTGGCAGAACTATGCCAGGAAGCGAACTTTGAACTCGGTGAAGACGTGATGAATGCCTTCCATCAAGCGTTGCGGACGGAGAAATCGGAAACGGGGAAAGAAGTGCTCACCCAACTGATTGAAAATGCGGAAATTGCGGCGGCGGAATATATGCCGATGTGCCAAGATACCGGTACGGCCGTCTTTATCGTGGAAATCGGCCAAGAATGTTTCATCGAAGGCGGCAGTTTGACCGATGCGATCAATGAAGGCGTGCGCAAAGGGTATCAAGAAGGTTATTTGCGGAATTCGATGGTGAAAGATCCGCTCGGGAGGGAAAATACCGGAGACAATACGCCGGCAATCATCCATATCGACTATACGGAAGGCGATGCGTTGACATTGCATATGACCGCAAAAGGCGGCGGTGCGGAAAATATGAGCGGATTGAAAATGCTCCGCCCGTCCGATGGGGTGGAAGGGATTAAGGAGTACATTTTGGATATCGTGAAAGTCGCCGGACCGAATGCTTGTCCTCCGCTCGTCGTCGGTGTCGGCATCGGGGGGAATTTTGAACGTTGTGCATTTTTGGCGAAAAAATCATTGTTCCGTCCGATCGGGGAAAGGCATCCCGATAAACAAGTGGCAGAGTTTGAAGAAGAGCTGATGGAGGAAATCAATCGACTCGGTATCGGCCCGCAAGGAATGGGTGGTTCAACGACGGCGTTGGATGTGAAAATCGAAGTGGAACCTTGTCATATCGCATCTTTACCTGTGGCGGTCAATCTAAACTGCCATGCGAGCAGACATAAACAAGCAGTTTTATAGAGTGGGGGGCGATTCGCTTGATCAAAAATATCACATTGCCTTTGGATGATGGGAGTTTAAAAGAATTGCGAGCAGGAGACCGGGTGCATCTCAGCGGCACGGTTTACACGGCCCGGGATGCGGCTCACCAGCGGATGTTCGAAGCGATTCAAAAGGGGGAAGATCTTCCCTTTGATATAAAAGGACAAGTGATATATTATGTCGGTCCCACTCCGGCAAAACCGGGTCAAGTCATCGGTTCAGCAGGCCCGACGACAAGCAGCCGGATGGATAAATATACACCGAAATTGTTGGAAATGGGCTTGAAAGGGATGATCGGCAAAGGATATCGCAGTGAAGAAGTGAAGAAAGCCATCGTCGAACATCAGGCGGTTTATTTTGCAGCGGTCGGCGGTTCGGCGGCGCTTATTTCGAAAGCGATCAAAGAAGTGGAAATCATTGCCTATGAAGATCTTGGAACGGAAGCGATCCGGAAGATGCGGATTGAAAACTTCCCGGTGATTGTCATCCACGACATTTATGGTGGCGATCAATATCAGGATGGAATCCGCCAGTTCCAAGAAGCCGATTGACGAAAATCACGGTGGTATTCAGAGTTTTCTCTGTGCGACTAGGGGTGCGCAGGGAATATTCTCTGATTGACCATACAAGTGCATCAAGATCCGACAAAAAAGTAAGCGCTTTCCAAAGGAGGTGATTGCGTTACAGTGGAGGAAAAAGGAAAAGTTGCGATGATGACCGCGCCGGAAGAACTGGAATTCCAAGAATATCCGATTCCCAAACCCGGCCCTGGAGCGATTATTGTCAAAGTCAGACGTTCCAATGTTTGCGGTTCAGAACTCCATATTTGGAAAGGGCTTCATCCGACAAAACATCAAGGTGTATTAGGTCATGAAATGGTCGGAGAATTGTATGAAGCCGGCGAAGGAGTCACGACTGACTATGCGGGAAACCCGGTGGAAAAAGGAGATCGGATCGTTGCCGCCTATTATTTGACGTGCAGGAAATGCACCCCTTGTCTGGAAGGTCATTTCCATTTATGTGAACATGCTTACGATTTTTGGAATAAGGATCCGGACGAGTCGCCGCATTTCCACGGTACTTTCGCCAGCCATTATTACATCCATCCGAATCAATATTTTTACAAAGTGCCGGATAATGTGCCGGACGTCGCAGCGGCCAGTGCGAACTGCGCCCTGTCCCAAGTTTATTTCGGCTTGGATCGTGCAAATGTGACATATGGCGATACGGTTCTCATTCAAGGTGCAGGCGGGTTGGGTTTGAACGCAACGGCCGTGGCGAAAGAAAGAGGGGCGGTCGTCATTGTCGCCGATTTTGTTGAAAGCCGTTTGAAACAAGCGAAACAATTTGGTGCCGACTATGTGGTGAATTGGAGCGAGTTTCCGAGTTTGGAAGAAAGACAGGAAAAAATCCTCGCCTTGACGGATGGAAAAGGTGTGCATGTCGGTGTGGAAGTTGCCGGGGCACCGCAAGCATTTGCGGAAGGGATCCACTTTATCCGACCGGGTGGAACTTATAT
This sequence comes from uncultured Oceanobacillus sp., assembly GCA_938004015.1. Lineage (GTDB taxonomy): Bacteria > Bacillota > Bacilli > Bacillales > Amphibacillaceae > Oceanobacillus. The sequence goes on along the minus strand of CALKWU010000162.1, from coordinate 2,735 downwards.
CTCCATCGGGAATATCACACCGGGAAAAACTGTGGCGTTCGATCCGGGTCTGTTGACGAGAAAATCCATTCGGATCATCCCGGTCGTCCGTTATAATCCGTGGTATTTGCATAAGGCCTTGCAGTTCCTTTCCGCTACCATCGACAAATATCCATTCCATCAAATGTTGGATGCTGAATTCAGTTTGGAAAACATCAAAGAAGCGTTAGATCAATCAGCGGAAAGAAAAGTGACCCGGGCTTCAATCGTCATGAATGAATGAAAATTTTTAATGGAGGGATGGAGATGAGTAACACAAAATTGTATGTATTGGATACCGGTACGATGAAAATGGACAAAAATTATATGGTGGCGATGCATAACCCTGCCAGTGTGGACAATCCGAACCCGCCGGCAGAGTTCATCGAGTTTCCGGTCTATGCCGTATTGATCGATCACCCGGATGGAAAAATTTTGTTCGATACAGGATGCAACCCGGAAGGTATGGGGGAAAACGGCAGATGGCCAGAAGGGGTACAAAAACTGTTCCCTGCTTTCCAAGATGAGTCTTGTTATTTGATCAACCGTTTGGAACAATTGAACGTCAGTCCAAAAGATATCAAATATGTCGTCGCTTCTCATCTTCATTTAGATCATGCCGGTTGTCTCGAACTGTTTACAGAAGCTACAATCATCGTCCACGATTGGGAACTTTCAAACACGATGAAGCAATTTGCTATGACGAAAGATATGGGTGCTTATATTTGGGCGGATATCCAGAAGTGGATTGAAAATGATTTGCATTGGAAAACAATCAAACCAAATGAAGACGAAATCGAGTTGGCTTCCGGTGTGAAAATCCTCAACTTCGGGTCGGGACATGCATGGGGTCTTCTCGGCTTGCATGTGGAACTGCCGGGTACAGGCGGGATCATTTTGGCATCGGATGCTGTGTACTCAGCGGAAAATTACGGTCCTCCAGTGAAAATGCCTGGCATCATCTACGACTCTCTCGGTTATTTTAATACAGTGGAAAAAATTAAAAAGTACGCGGAACGGACGAATTCGCAAGTTTGGTTTGGTCATGATGCGGAACAATTCAAGACTTTCATCAAATCGACAGAAGGGTATTACGAGTAAGATTTGTAAGCAGAAAATAGCCTCCAAAAGCGTCGAGGCTATTTTCTGTCACTGATCTGCAAAGGGAGTGATTAGATGCCGAAAACAGTTGTACGCTATGCGGGGTCATTCATAGGGGAAAATGAGATCACACATCCGGATCGGGGTTTGGCAGTCATCAATCCGTACAGTCAAGAAGTGATCGGCAACATTTCGTGTGCGACTGTGGAAGATGTTGATCAAGCGGTGGAAAAAGCGGATGAGGTGTTCCGTGAATCGATGAAAAAGATGCCTGCCTATAAGCGTTCGGAAATCTTACGGAAAACAGCGGATTTATTGGAAGGTCAATTTGAAGATTTTGCACGGATGCTGACCCTTGAAGCGGGAAAACCAATTCAAGAAGCCCGTGGAGAAGTGACCCGAGCAGTCCAGGTTCTCCGTTTCTCCGCAGAGGGAGCAAAAGCGATTTACGGTGAACACATTCCGATGGATAGCGCCATAGGTGGAGAAAAACAAATCGGTATTACGAAACGGGTGCCGATTGGTGTCATTGCTGCTATTACACCGTTCAATTTTCCACTCAATCTCGTATTGCATAAAGTCGCACCGGCCATCGCCACTGGAAATACGGTCGTATTGAAACCAGCGGAAAAAACGCCATTTTCTGCGGTGATGTTGCATCGACTGTTCCATAAAGCCGGTTTGCCGGCTGGTGCGTTCAATATCGTCATGGGACCTGGTCAAGAGCTTGTCAAGCCACTTGTTACGCATCCTAAGGTGAAAAAAGTGACATTCACCGGTAGCGGTGCAGTCGGCTGGATGATCAAGGAAATGGTGCCTCGGAAAAGGGTCACTTTAGAATTAGGTTCCAACGCACCGAACATCATTTTTTCTGATGCGGATTTACAACAGGCTGTGGATGCTATTACAATGGGTGGATACACATTTGCCGGTCAAGCTTGTGTCGCTGCTCAGCGGGTATATGTGGAACAATCGATTTATGACGAATTCGTGGACAAACTTGTTGAGAAACTGGAAGAGTTGCACGTCGGAGATCCATTGGATGAAAAAACGACTTTCGGGCCGATGATTACGGAAGAAGCAGCGATCCGAGCTGAATCTTGGATTAACGATGCGGTCGTCGGCGGAGCGAAAGTGGTGACCGGAGGAAAGCGGGAAGGCACATTACTTGAGCCTACCGTCTTAACGAATGTGACACCTGAAATGAAAGTCGTTTGTGCGGAAGTTTTTGCCCCGATTGTGACAGTCATTCCGTTTGAAACGGAAGATGAAGCAGTGGCTGCAGCGAACGATTCGGAGTTTGGACTGCACGCCGGAGTGTTTACGAAAAATATCGATCGTGCTTTCCGTGTAGCCGAAGCCATTGAAACGGGCGGTGTGTGGATCAATGAAGTTTCGGTCCGCCGCTACGATCATATCCCTTATGGTGGAGTGAAAAACAGCGGTTTCGGAAAAGAAGGCGTCAAATATGCGATGGAAGATATGTTGGAGACGAAATTCATCGGAATCAAATTATAACAAGTGGAGGTGGAACGATTGAAAATAAAATCAGCAGTCCTTCGGGAGTCGGGGGTGTCGACGCCGTATGCTGAAAGTAAGCCGATTAAAATCGAAAC
>CALKWU010000161.1 GCA_938004015.1 uncultured Oceanobacillus sp. | reverse complement strand
TATTTTACTCCTATTTTCCAGTTTCGTACAGGAAGAAACTCCAATCATTTTAAAACAAGCGTCAAATGTCCGAAGCGTTCCGGACGATTTGACGCTTGTATCATGATGGTCATCATTGTTGTTGAGTTTTGCTATTGGTCCCTGTCATTCTCCTTCGTCAGAGTAAAAGGTGCCGAATCGATCCCAAATGTCCTCCAATTTTTCCAGCCGCTCTTCCGACTCTTCCATCCGTTTTTGCCCGACGAACGTGATCAATGTGTTGATCAAACTCAACGGTGCAACATACGAATCGAAAAATGTCGGTAACTGGCTCGATGCGGTGAGCACGACATCGGCATGCGGAATGAGCGGAGAACGGAGGTTGTCAGTGATGGCAATCGTCGTCGCATTCAACTCTTTCGCATAGGACATCATATTGACCGTGCTCATCGAATAACGGGCAAAACTGATGCCGATGACGACATCTTTCTCATTTAACCGATGCAACTCTTCCGGTTTGATTTCAACCGGCCCCAACAAATGGGTGTTTCCGAGAATGATATCCAAATAATACTCGAGGAACATCCCGAGGGATACGGAACTCCGATTGGCTGTAATATATATTTCTTTTCCTTTCAAAAGGAGATCCACAGCATCGAGCAACGCTTTCGTATCGAGATTCTCCATCGTCGAACGGATATTGGCGATATCATCTTTGAAAATATCATAAATGCCTTGATTGGAATCATCATATACTTGTGATGAGATTTTAATCCTCTCTCTCGTCGTCAACTGCTTCTGCACCGATTGTTGCATTTCACTTTGCAACTCCCGATAGCCGGAGAACCCGAGAAAGACTGCAAAACGGACGACGGAAGCTTCACTTACACCGGCCCGTTTCGATAAGGTCGCCACGGTGTAAAAAGGGACGGTGTTCGTATTTTCCAAAATATAAGTAGCCAACTTTTTTTGCGATTTGCTCATCATCGGCATTTTTTCGGCAATCATTTGATAAATGTTCATTGGCACATCGTCCCTCCTCTCTTGTAACCATTATTCCATTATAAACAGGATATTTCAATGCCATTATGGATGCAACAAAAGTTTCATTATAAAATTTGGGTGAAATTTTTGTTCAAAAACTATTCACAAGCCGAACGTTATGGCTTATAATGAAATAAGAATTTCATATAGACAATGATTTTAAACAAATATTTCTCCAGGAGGTTTTATTTGATGGTGTTACTGCAGAAGTCGTATCTTCAGGAGTTTGAAGAGAGGACAGTCCGATCGCGGGAGCTGTTCCTGGAAGCGAAGGAAATCATGCCGGGCGGCGTGACGGCAAACATCAAATCCTTTGAACCGTATCCGATTTTTATGCAGAAGGCAAAAGGGGCCCGCTTATATGACCATGATGGGAATGAATATGTTGACTACACGCTTTCTTACGGTGCATTAATGCTCGGCCATGGCCATCCGAAAATTGTGGAAGCCGTCCAACATCAGTTGCTGGAAGATGGGACGACGTTGTTCGGGACGCCGCATGCGCTTGAAATGGAAATGGGGAAAAAAATCAAGGCACTTTATCCGAGCATGGAAAAAATCCGCTACACGAACTCCGGAACTGAAGCGACACTGTTGGCGATCCGTCTTGCTTATGCTTATACGGGCAAAACGAAAATCGCCAAGTTTGAAGGCCATTATCACGGCGGCTATGATCAAGTGCTCTTGAGCATCAATCCTTCTTTGGAAGAAGCGGGGGAGGAGCATGCGCCAAAACCGGTCGTCGAATCCAAAGGGGTCGATGCTTACCATGAGGAGCATACGATTATTCTGCCGTTCAACGATTTGGAGCATACAGCCGACATTTTGAAGGAACATCAAGACGAACTTGCTGCAGTCATTATTGAACCGGTTCAAGGAGGGTTCATTCCACCGGAACCTGAATTTTTGGAAGGACTCCGTACGTTGACGGACGAGTTGGGGATCTTGCTCATATTCGATGAGGTGAAAACTGGTTTTCGCACGAGTCTCCGTGGTGCTCAAGGTCTTTATGATGTGAAACCTGACATCACTGCCCTGGGGAAAGTGTTAGGAGGCGGTTTTCCGATAGGGATCGTCGGCGGCAAGGAAGACGTTATGATGGTCAGTGCACCTGCTGCGGCCTCGGATGTTTTCGACAGCAGCCATAGTAAACAATCCCGGGCAAAAGATGTCCTTTTCCATAGCGGAACCTACAACGGCCATCCGACGATTCTCGCAGCCGGGCTTGCGACAATCGCTGTCTTGGAAGAAGGAATCGAACATGTCACAAAGACGACGGAAACATTGAAAACAGAACTGGAAAAGCTTTTCGCCGAACGGGGCATTGCGATGCAGGCGATTGGTGTCGGTTCGATTTTCAATGTCGTCTTGACGGATAAAGAAGTGAAAAATTATCGGGACTTGCAACAAGCGGATTTCGCCATGAGAAGGGAGCTGGACTTCCGTTTGCTCACAAAAGGAATTTATACGAAGCCGCTCAACCGGTACAATATGTCGACCGCCCATGGTGAGAAAGAGATTAATGATACATTAGAAGCGTACGAATCCGCTCTGGCGGAAATGGCGTGAATGTTTGTCAGGGAAGATTTCGGGTGAAGCCGATAAGACATTAAAAAGCATCCATCCTTCTTTTAGTGGAGGTGGATGCTTTTAATTTTTGATGCTGCAGTCCGTGATTTCCTTTATTGGAGGCTGCGGATGTCTTCAATCATATTCTCGATATAAGACGCATCCGTATAATTGTACTGATTTTGGATGACCCCATCCTGATCGATCAAATAAAAATTCGTTCCATGGATGACTTGATCGGAAGAACTCGGTTTTTGTACAATCGTTTGGAATTGCTCTTTGGCAAACGCTTCGATATCTTCCTGGGAATAACCAGTCAACATATGCCAGTTGCTTGCGTCATCGGTGAACTTCGTCATGTATTCTTTCAATACGTCCGGGCTGTCCACTTCCGGATCCACGGTGAAAGAGACGAGTTCCACCTCGATGTCGTTTTCAGCCAATGCCTGTTGCAAAGCCGCCATCTCAACCGACATTTGTGGACAAACCGTATCGCATTCCGTGAAAATGAAATTCGCGACCCAAACCGATCCGGCCAAATCATCAGTACCGAACGGTTCGCCGTTTTGATCGATGAATGAAAACGCAGCAATCTCTTGTTCAGACGGTTCGTCGGCACCACAAGCGGAAACGATAATCAAACAAAACAAAATAGAGAGTATCACTTTCGGTTTTGGCACTATTATTCAGCTCCCTCCATGTCCCATTGAGGTAACCGGATCGTTACCGTCGTCCCCGTCGATTCGTCACTTTCAATGGAAAATGTACCACTATGCAAACGGACGATTTCTTTTACAATCGATAATCCTAATCCGCTGCCTCCCGTTGCCCGGTTCCGCGCCCGATCAGTCCGGAAAAATCGTTCGCCAATCCGTGGGAGATCCTCTTTTTGGATGATGGTTCCCTCGTTATTTATCCGATATTCGACTGCATCATTGACTGCTTCTATTTTGATTGAAACTGTACCGCCGTTATTCGAATATTTGATGGCGTTGTCGATCGTATTGTAAAACACTTGATGCAACCGTTGGGAGTCACCCGAGACGATGAGTTCTTCATCCACAGCCAAGTCCCATTCGAGTTCTTTTTCTTCAATAAGGATGGTGAACAAGTCGATCGTATCGAACAACAACTGGGCAATGGATATCGGTTCTTTTTCAATCGTATATAAATCTTCCTGCAACTGGTTCAAATCGACGATATCATTGATCAACTGATTCATCCGATCCGCTTCCTTTTCAATCGTCGTCAAATAATAATCGGCTTCTTCCGGAGAGGTGAAGATTTTTTGTTTCAACGCACTGGAATATCCCCGGATGTAGGTGAGGGGGGTCCGCAACTCATGGACAACATTCGATGTGAATTCCTTTTTCCGTTCTTCTTGTTCTTGCAAGGACATACTCATCTGATTGAATGCTTCCGCCAATTGACCGATTTCATCTTTCCGTTCAATTTCCACTTGATTCGAGTAATTTCCTTTCGACACTTCATGGGCCAATTGTTGTAAATTTGCCAGCGGCCGGGAAATCGATCGCCAAACCCGCTTGAAGATGAAATAAAACATCCCGAAAAACAAAACGCCGACGATGAGTAAAAGCGGGATGTTGTTTTTGAACACGTCTTCAATCGCTGCGAGAGGAACGTAAATATAGATGAACCCGATCATTCCGACTTCGCCCTTGATCGGAAAAATCGCCCCAAGGATTTCCCGATTGAATTCTTCGACGAATCCTTTTTTCAAAACGTATTTCCCCTCTTCCAATTGTCCCCGATCCTGTTCGTTGACAAGCGTCTCATAATCGATTTGATAGGGGAAATGGGCCGTCAAATTATCCAAGTTTTCCACGACGATCACTTCATATTCGGAAACGATATTGTACCATTCGATCATATTCTGGATTTCTTCGCTCAATTCTCCGTAATGGTAATGCGAAGCGGTGCGCTCACCCTGTTTGATAATCGATTCTTCAATTCGCGACAAATACAACTCTGAATACAAATGATGGATGAAGAAAAAAGAGAAAGCGAGCGTAAAACCGATGCTTAAGAGAAATACGAGCACTATTTGTTGATTGAAAGACAGATTCTTCATGTTCACACCTCGAGTTTATAGCCGATCCCCCAAACGGTTTTGATGAGTTTACCGTAATCCCCCAGCTTGATCCTTAATGTTTTGATATGGGTGTCCACCGTCCGTTCACTGCTATGATGGTTTTCGCCCCAGATGAGTTCCAACAATTGTTCTCTTGAGAAGACCCGTCCCATGTTTTTAGCCAAAAGGTGGAGCAGATGGAATTCTTTCCGGGTCAATGTCAGAGGCTCTCCATCCAAGGTGACGGTGTGTGAATCTTTATCGATCATCAGGGAATCGATCGTGATGATTTCCCTGTCCACTTGACGGTTGTAGGATCTCCGCAAAACCGATCTCACCCGACCGAGCAATTCTTCGGGTACGAATGGCTTGGGGATGTAATCATCAGCTCCCAACTTCAATCCCTCGATTCGATTCCAATATTCGCCTTTAGCCGATAAAAAGATGATGGGAATGTTGGAGTTTTCCCGCACTTTTTCCGTGAATTCGAACCCGTCCATGAAAGGCATCATCACATCGACGATCAACAAATCCGGTTCTGTTTTCTCCATGATGGAAAGGGCATGGGTTCCATCTGTCGCTTCGATGATCCGGTATCCCCGTGTTTCCAAAAAGGTGCGGATCATTTTCCTCATGTCCTTTTCATCTTCAACGACCATAATGGTAACGTCATCCATCCCGCCAAGTCCCTCCTTATGACAATCGTTATCTTCTATTATCGGATAAAAATATGAAGTCTTTGTGAAATCCGAAAACTTGTTCCAATTTGTTCATATTAACTATACAAAATTCGCAACTTGCTGTGAAACGATTGCTTTCATCAGAACTTTGCACTGTTTTGGTCGGGGTGGCTGTTGTGAAAAGGGTTTTTTATTCCGAAGAATCAATTGGCTGACGATTGTTGTTGAAGTCATTGTTTTGATAGAGGAGTGGCGAGTCTTGGCTTGATTTTACGAATGATCGAAGGCTGGTTTGAATTTTGCTTTGAACAAAAGTCAAGGTCGCCATGATGAAAAAAGACAACAAACCTCTTTCGGTCTGTTGTCTTTTATTTGGAATCAATCCCCTGGATACGGGTTTTTAGTTCAATTCATGCAAAAAGGAT
>CALKWU010000160.1 GCA_938004015.1 uncultured Oceanobacillus sp. | reverse complement strand
CGAACATTTTTGTTCTCTTATTTATCAGACTTTCTGTTTCATCTCTACGCAGAAAACGGCTTTCCCATAAAGGAAAGATGTCACACTGCTGGACTTCCGTCGTATTATATTCGTTCCTCTCGTTCTGATATTTTTTTATAAAAATAGAATAAAATTCGGTATAAATTTTGTTTCAATGTCCATACTAGCATAATGATTCAACCCTAACGTTAGCATGGTTGATTCAGCACAGAGTATACTTATTCTTCCCCGTAGGTTTTACTCTGGTTTCTCCTCTCCCTTTGTCTTTTTGTTTCCATCCGGGAACAAAAAGAACCTGCAGAGTTGATCTGCAGGTTTTTTTCTTGGCTATTTTCCATTGCTCATATCCCCATCTTATAGTCGTATTTCTTTTCTTCGTCGTTTTTGGCACGTTCAAAGTCGGTTCGGATGAATGGTTTGTAGGAACGTTCGACTTTTGAGACGAAGGAATGACGGAGCAACTTTTCTTCTATTTTGTCAATCCGATCTTGATCGACATAGACGACTGCGTATTTCCTTTTTCGTGATGCATAGATCAGATTGCCATATCGTTTAATATGTTTCAAATTCCGCATATGCTGGAACCAGACGATCAACCCTTGACGTTTCCGTATCACCATGTTCACCTTCCTGGAGTAGTACTATCATTAAGACGCACAACCGCAACTACCGCCACTACCGCAACCACAGCCGCTGTCGGTCAAAAATGCGCCATCTTTCGGCACTTTTATCTGCTCGCTTACACTATAAGCAATCTGTTCACTGATTTCATCCAATAAACTTTGCAAATTCCGCTCGGCTACCTTGAAAGCGGCGACCGATTCATGCATATCCATCTCCCGCTTTGTGGTTCGCACATTTTTCATGATTTCATGATAATCGGGATGATAGCGACCGAACCGTTGGATATCTTCATAATGTTCTTTTATATCATTAAAAGCTTTAATCAGCTTTTGCGCTTCTTCGTCCTGCTCCAAAGCAGCTTTTTTTTCCAAATAATCTTCCATGACTTCCGACTCAAAAACGATTTTTCCGAGCCGTTCTGCATGATCCAAAATGGATACATACTCCATTGTAGCAATCATGATTACACCTCCACAACTCGATTTTAACATTTAATTCTTTGAATGGAAATAAAACTGCATCAATCTTTTAAAATATTTGCAAGATTTATGAGCATGGAGGCCATTTGCACTTGATTATTCACTCTGTCCAATCTTCCGGAAAACGTTTGTCCATAAAAGATTTTCGCCTCTTTTTCCAATTCGGGCAACCGATTGACACCATCTCTCATCAAATAACGGTACCAAATCGGATGTTGCCGCATAAACTCCAACAATTCCGGTCGGTTGCGCAAATAAAGATATGTCATGTTATCCATCGTTTCCTCCTAGTCCGAAAACCAGTTGAAAGGCCGTTCCATTCGTTGCGACGGCCGTTTCGATTGCTGATATTGATCGACGATTTCTTGTATTGTCGTAATCGTATGACTCAACTGTTTCACATATTCTTGGAGCTTGTGGATATCGATCGTTTTCGCATACTTTACAACTTGCTCCAACATTTCCGGGTTCAAGTCGAATTTGGAAAGCAACTTTTCGGTCGATTCTTTGCTTTCTTTTTCTTCCTGATCTTCTTTATATTGTTCCCAATGGATATCATCTTCGCCGAGTAGCATCCACTGTTCATAAATCCCTTGCCAACTTTCACCGTTTTTACGGATCTCCCGGATCAATTTTGGATGACGGTTAATGAAATTCTTGAATTCGCTCAGTTCATTGGACTGCTTCTCTCCACTCATGTCATCACCTCATTATCCATTTCGTAATGCTACCATAATATATGCAACAAATAACTGACTGTTCGATATTTCCTTCAATGCAAAAAAAAAGCAAAGCCTTCATCACATCGGCTTTGCCAAAAAGTTTTGCGTATAATAGAATCGGTAAACGCCTACCCCGAGATGAGTATATTCATCTGCCAACAATGCTTCACGGTGGCCTCCGCTATTCAGCCATCCTTCCACGGCAGAAGGAGCATCCGGATATTGGGCGGCGATATTTTCTCCTGCTGAAACGTAAAAGACACCCGTATCCGTCAACCGTTCTTTCAATCCGTCACCATTCAAACTGTAATGGGAAAAATAATTGTTGTCATTCATATCTTTACTATGAAGATAGGCGACCTCACTCACTTGTTCTTCCCATTCCAACGGTGTTTTACCGAAGCGATGGCGTATCACATTACTCATATCAAATATTTGTTGCTCCATTCCTTCTTCCACTTGACTCCACTCTTCATCGCTAAGGGTCGGTTTCGGCGGAAGGCTCCCCCGATAAACGACTTCATAAGGCTGATGTCTCAACAATACCTCCGCATCCATGATCCGGATGGAAGACAGCTCATCGGTAAAGGTATCGAAATAAAATTGGATGAAGATGTCATCGGTGATTTTAACGAGAGGTCTTCGTAAGATATCTTCCTGTGTCATACGGAATGTAAAATACGCAAATCCATCGGTATATGAAACTTCCTCATTGAAGTTGAAAACCTCTTGAATCGCTTGATAAGATTTTCCCGCTTGCAAAAAATCCACCGGCACATTTTCACCAATTGCATAAATCGTTTGGACCATGCCATCTTCCACACCGAATTGGATATGATAATCTCTTTGATTCGTATAGACCCACCAGACATATTGATAGGCGCTCAAATCTTTCCTATCCGGTTCACCGAATTCATGCAACAATTCCTCCTCTGTACTGCCGATCCAGTTGAACAGTTCTCCTTCCAAGCTGTGTTTCTTTACAAATTGTCCTGGTGAAGGTTTCCTTTTCACATAGAGGCTTTTTACAGCCGCATCGTTATGTTGCATCGAAACACTTTCATCTGTGTCGGTTGCAAAGGAAAAATAAAGAAGAAAAACAACAGCAAGCACTAGTATCGTAATCCGTAATATCCGCATCACTTACAGCCCCTCTACCACGTTATAGTACATTCTATGATGGAAAATATAATACATTCAACCTTTTCCCTTTTAAATGAAATATAATCACAAAAATGATAACGAAGGGGAAAAGCATGTTTTTCATTGCAAATTCCCGCTTTTCATAATATGATTAAATAACGAGGACATATATAAGGAGTGAATATAAAATGAGAATGGAGAACACGGGTATTGACGGCCTCGTACTTGATTTGAAGCCACTTGATAAAATCACTGGACAACATGCTTTCATCCGTGGTTCATCATGGGACTATGAACGCGTAACTTATGATTATAAAATCGGTTCCAATGAAAAAAATGTTACATATTATGTTCGAGTTCAAGGTTATGCCCTTAGTGGCGACGTCGATCGCCGCGATGCCGTCATCAAATTGTTGACGCCTTTACTCGGAAAACATTACTATCCGCATGGTGTCGAGTACGGAGAAGATGAAAACTTCCCGGATTCTTTAGTAGAACGTGCACAAACACTATTGACGGACCTTGCAAATGATTTGAAACCGTTGGCAAAAGAAGAAGTGAAAGAATAATAATGAAGGTCAGCCTTTCCAGCAAAGGCTGACCTTTTTTGCTTTTGATGACATCTATTCAGCGAAGCGACTTCTTGTAATTACTTCATGAAAAACATCTTTGAAATACATTATGAAGCTTTGCGAGGAGTGCGGCTTCACCGAATCAACTTGCAACACGACGAGTCTACCTCAGTCCTTCATTTTAAGTCGCTTCCGCTTTTGATTTTAAAATCCAAATATTGCTTTGATGACACTTGTTGTTTCTCCACTTTCATAGAAGACGTAGAGTAAAAGGTATACCATAATGCCGGTGATTGCTGTGAAAAACCAAATGACGCTCGTGTATGGACCGATTTTCTCATGCTTTTCAATTTTCCTTTTGAAAGCCAGAACTAGTGTCACAATACCGAACACCGCTCCGACTGTCGCCAATATGATATGGAAAATGAGGAAAATCGTGTAATAAATCTTCACCTCATCCGGTCCACCGAAGCTCGTATTTCCGATAAATACGGTTCGTGATAAATAAATGATGAAAAAACTGAGTGCACTGAGCGCAGCGAGAATCATTGCGTTTTTATGCGCTTTTTTCTTTCCTTTTACAATCAAACGCCATCCAATCGCTACTAAAATTGCGCTCAGTAAAATGAATGCTGTACTGATGGTAGGTAAAATTGGCATCGTTGTCTTCCTTTCTGTTGTTTAAATCTATGAATGAAATTTAGTAAAAGCCGATGGATCAATGGGTATCGACAATCGGATCAATTTCCCTTGACTTCGTATTGAACCAGCGGAAGAAGACCCGAATTAGCAGAACCATGTAAATAATTTCCTGCAGCACTTTCATAATGATTCCTCCAAGTTGTTGGTCGATCAATGTGCTAAGCGGAGAAAACATTTCCGGACCCGATAAGGAGGTTGAAATTCCAGATAAGACATCAGACGGCACACAAATCGCCAACGCTTGGATCCATGCGCCATCTTCGAGATAAGCGCTATATACGGGCACATTGGCAAAGATGATAAGTGCACAAGCAGGAGTGATCAACACCCCGTTCGCAAAGATGTAGCCGATCTTCATCAATGGTGACATCCGGTTTATTTCCTTGAAAGGTAATAAAACAGGCATAAAGACAATAAAAGCAGCAATCAACAGTAAAATATGAATGATAAAATGCCAAACTGGAGATGATTTGGAAAAATCAAAAACGACCGGGATGTGATAAACGGAAAACATCCCATTGAATAATAAAAGGGAGATGATTGGTTTCGTCAACAACTTGATGACTGGTCCTAATACCCGATTATCGATGACTTTTCTCCAAATCCATAACGGAATTCCAATAATCGTCAAGATCGGAAAGAGCAACAAATAGATCGCCATTTGCGTCATATGGGCAGTGAGCATAATATGGGAAAGTAAATCCACAGGAGAACCCTTGACGACATACAATAACAATAATGCAGTATACATGGCGATATGTTGTTTGGTTGTCGGTTTATCCTCTCCGCTTCCACCAAATTTATGACGATACGGACCGGTCACCAAATAATAGACTACTCCTATAGCGACACAAAACAAAAAGAAATAAGGACTCCATAATGCACGGAAGCCGAAGATTTGCAATTCCAACCACATAAAAACTCACTCCAGTTGCGATGGTATCTAGTTATTATATAGCACATAAGCGTCTCTAAACGCTAAGAATTGTGACGAATTTCCAAAAAAAAGACCGGGATTTTTCCCAGTCTTTTTTGTTCCATTTTACCACCAAGTAATGACTCCCAAGCCCATCATCACGAGGAACGTTACCCAGAATGCCCCATAGATGATGATTTGTGCTTCTTCATGCCCTTTTTCTTTCATGTGCATGAAAAAGAAGAATTGGAACATGATTTGGATGAAAGCCATCAAAAAGAGCAAAATCAAAACATAAGAACCTTCAATTGCTTCTGTGCCGACAACGGCAAATGCAATGATCGTAAACATCAGCAACATGGCGAAGCTGATCAACACTTTTTTCATTTCTTCTTTATTTTGCTCTTTACGGTAGTCTACATTATTCGGACTAGTGTTTTTCGTCATTGATTAACTCACCATCCCCATCAGATATACGACCGTGAAGATAAACACCCATACAACATCAATAAAGTGCCAATATAGAGAGAAGGAGTTATACTTCGCAGCATTGTATGTGTTCAGTCCGCGCTTTGCGTTACGTACCATAAGCGTAATCAACCAAGCGAGTCCGAAAATAACGTGCCCGCCGTGGAATCCGACTAATGTATAGAAAGCTGATCCGAACGCTGAAGAGCGGAATGTAAAGCCGTAATCAACAACATAATGGGCAAACTCGTAAATTTCACAAGCTAAGAAACCTAAACCGAGCAAACCGGTGATGCCAAACCATAATTGCATCTTTTTAAAGTTGTTGTTCTTCATATGGTAGATGGCGTATACACTTGTCAATGAACTTGTAAGAAGTAGCATCGTCATAAGGAAAACAAGTTCAAGACCGTATAAATCCTGGGTGGTCGGCCCCCCAGCAGTCGAATCTTTCAGGGCGATATACGTCCCGAAAAGACTCGCAAAGAGGACCGATTCACCTCCGATGAACATCCATACACCTAAATGTTTAAATTTACCTTCATCAGTAACTCTTGATGGATCTTCCGGCAGATTTTTCGGATCAATGGAATAATCCTGACTCATCTTATGCACCCTCCTTCTGCGGCTCATCTTCATCAAATTCCACGTAATAGCCGTGGTCATCTCTCAGAGAGCGGATAATCATTGAGCCGACAGCGATTGCCATACCGATGTAAATCGTGATTCTGCCCAATGGACCATCCAATTGATAAATGAATCCGAAAGATGCAATCGTAAAGCCAACAGCCATGATAAATGGAAGGATAGATGAGTTCGGCATATGGATAGGTGCAACCGGTTCTGCCGGTTTGATTTTACCGTCGCCTTCCATCTTTTCAAGCCACAAAGCATCAAGCCCACGGACCAACGGCAACTGTTTGAAGTTGTAGAATGGCACCGGAGTCGGTACAGACCATTCGAGCGTTCTTCCATCCCATGGATCCTGTGCCGGTACTTCTCCTTTGAAATACGTATGGACGATATTGTAAAGGAAAATAAGCACACCGATCGTCATGAGGAAAGTACCGATAGTACTTACAAAGTTTCCGACATCCAGTCCTTGGCCTTCCAAGAATACCCAGTAACGTCTCGGCATTCCCATCAAGCCTAAGAAATGTTGGACGAAGAACGTCAGATGGAAACCGAAGAAGAACGTCCAAAACGCCCATTTACCAAGAGTTTCATTTAAAATACGATTGAACATCAATGGCCACCAGTAATGCATTGCAGCCAAGATACCGAACACTACCCCACCAACGATGACATAGTGGAAGTGAGCGATAACGAAATACGTATCATGGTATTGGAAGTCTGCCACTGTTGCACCTAGCATGACCCCAGTCATTCCACCAATTGTAAAGGATGGGATAAAACCAAGTGCATAGAGCATCGCAGAATTGATTTGGATGCTTCCGCCCCACATCGTCAAGAGCCAGTTGAAAATTTTAATACCAGTAGGCACTGCAATCGCCATTGTACCAATTGCGAAAATGGCGTTTGCGACCGGCCCCAATCCAACGGTAAACATGTGGTGAGCCCAAACCATGAACCCTAAAAATGCAATCAAGAATGTTGCAAATACCATGGCAGTGTATCCGAACAGACGTTTCTTGGAAAATGTCGGGAAGATTTCACTGAAAATACCGAAAGCCGGTAAAATCAAAATGTACACTTCAGGGTGTCCGAAAATCCAAAATAAGTGCTGCCAAATGATGGAGTTTCCACCTAAAGCGATATCGAAAAATGCAGATTCAAACATACGGTCGAATTGCATCAAGAACAACGCAACAGTGAACGCCGGAAAAGCGAACAGGATCAGAATGCTTGTCACTAGTGTCGTCCAGGAGAACAACGGCATTCTCATATACGTCATTCCAGGCGCACGCATCCGTACGATCGTTACGATGAAGTTGATTCCACTCATCAATGTCCCCGCACCCGATAATTGCAATCCCATAACATAGTAGTTGACACCATGTCCCGGAGATTGCAGAGAAAGCGGTGCATAGTTGGTCCAACCTGCATCCGGTGCTCCACCTGTGAACCAGCTGACGTTCATCAGAAGTCCACCGAAAATGAAAAGCCAAACTCCCAATGCGTTCAAGAATGGGAATGCCACGTCACGAGCACCAATCTGAAGCGGCATAATATAGTTCATCAAACCAATCAAGATCGGCATGGCTGCGAAGAATATCATCGTCGTTCCATGCATCGTAATCATTTCATTGTATAAACCTGCCGAAACAAAGTCGTTTTCAGGCTTAATCAGCTGAATACGGATGATGAGTGCTTCCAACCCTCCAAGGAGGAAGAAGAACGCACCACCGAGCATATACAGAATACCGACTTTTTTATGGTCGACTGTCGTCAAGTAATCCCATATAACGGCACTAACACTTCGCTTTTGAGTAGTTGCAGTACTCAAATCATTAACCTCCCTTTTGTAGTTACTCTTTCATCCCTTTATATTTTCTTAATCAATGAGGCCTCCAGCACTTTCCGGGGTAACATCTGTCGACTTCAATTGCATCAAGTATTCAGCAATCTTTTCAGCTTCTTCTTCCGTCACTTCATACATTCCTGTCATTTTGTTTCCAGGTTTCAAAGATTCCGGATCCATAATCCACTCGACAAGATTTTCTTTTGTCGGCTCAAGGTATCCGACAAAGTGGACACGGTTTCCGAAGTTCGTCAAGTTAGGACCAGCAGATGAAGCATCGCCGATTGCATGGCAACTCATACAATTGCTTTGGAATAATTCCTGCCCCTCTTGTGCTACAGCATCTGTCGGAACTTCTTCAGGATCGACGTTTTGCATATCCGTGATCCATTGTTCGAATTCTTCCGGGCTCACTACGATGACTTTGAAATCCATGAGTGAGTGGGAAGGACCACAAAGCTCAGCACATTTACCCCAGTAGACGCCTTCTTCATACGCTTCGATATACATCGTATTCACGTTTTCGGGGTTGACGTCCATTTTACCTGTGATCGTCGGCACCCAGAAGGAGTGGATGACGTCAGAGGAAAGCATATTCACATATACTTTTTCACCTACAGGGATATATAAGTCCTGACTCGTCACTACATTGTGATCTTCATACTCGAAATTCCACCAATATTGATGACCTGTCACATTGATGTTCAAGGTGCTGCTCGCTTCTGACGTATCGGCCAAGTCGAAAGTATAAACGACTGTCGGAATACCCATGATGAGGACGAGGATGATCGGGATGACCGTCCAAATCGTTTCCAGTTTTTTACTACCTTCCACCTGTTCCGGAATATGATTGTCTCCTTTTTTCCGGCGGAAACGTGCCAATACGATGGTATAAATGATGATTACAACGAGAAATACGCCAACCATGATTCCTGTAGTCAGGAGAATGATGTCGAGCGATTTTTCTGCCCCGTAACCTTTTGGATCAAGAGCGGTCAGGTTTTCTTTTCCGCAACCTGCAAGGAGAAGGGACAAGAAACCGAAAAGCATGATTGCTTTCATTTTGCCCATCCAAGATTTCATGTATTCATACCTCTCTTTCTAATGTTACTTTCCTTATATATATGATGTTTTTAAGGACGTAATCAATTGAATACCGGTAAGGTCACGATGATCATCAACGGGAATACAACGACCAGATAATTCAGTGAATAGATGAAGATCCGATCCGCCCATTTCAAATCATCCTTCGTAAACAAACCCGAAATGGCCAACGCCAACCAGCCGATATTCAACACGGTGGCAACTACTACGAATAGGATTCCAAGTTGATACAGCATGAACGGTAACGGCAAAAGGCACGCAATATAGACGATGATTTGTCTTTTCGTTATTTCGAAACCATAAACTGCCGGTAACATCGGTACCCCTGCACTTTTGTATTCTTCCGCTTTTTTCATCGCCAAAGCTAGGAAATGCGGTGTCTGCCATAAAAACATAATCAGGAATAGTGCAACCGGAACAATATGTAGTTGCGGATAAATGGCATACCATCCGATAAGTGGAGGCATCGCTCCTGAAAAACAACCGATGATGGTGTTAAGCGTGTATCTCCGTTTTGACCACATCGTATACAAGAAAACGTAAACAAACCAACCGATAAAAGCGAATAAGGCCGCATATACAGTTGTAAACAAAAGTAAAATCGCCAAACCGACTACAGTTGTAATGACTCCGGATATGAACACGGTCTTGAGCGAAAATTGACCCGTAACCGTCGGACGTGATTTTGTCCGGCTCATCACCGGATCGATGTCCACGTCATACCAGTTGTTCAAAATCGCTCCACCGGCAATGACAAGTCCGCTACCTATCAACGCGAAAATCAACGTTCCAATATGTTCGCTGAATGTATAACCACCAAAATGGACCGCCAGCCAGAATCCGGCAGCTACCGTTATTAAATTTGAATTGACAATACCAATTTTTATTAGGGCCTTTACAGATTGAACGAAATTTTTCATTTTATTTTCGGTAGGAATCGTGGTGTCACCAACAACATCTGTTTGTGGCGTATCCACCTTGTTCATCCAAATTTCCCCCCTTTTCAACAGAAACCGATTTACTACCGCATGCCACTGAATTTCGACATCCAATGGTTTGCCGTAATTACAACTTATTGTACCATGGAATTGTACAAGATTCTATCAAAGCAAATCCATGATATTTTGGTATAATGTTCATAGATTATCGGATGTCAATGCTTCTATAACGGGGAATCTGTAAGTATCATTCCATGTCGTTCGGTCTCGGCCCTCATATTATTTCTAGCAGACTACGGAATCAATTTCAAGTATTTTTCACTATTCTCATGGTAAAAACCGTAAATAAAGGGAAAACTGTTACAAATCTATGACTTATCGGAAATTCCAAGTATTTTTCATTGCAAAAACTAATACGGTGATATTATTATTGTATGAAGCAGACATCATTATTTTTTATAAATATAAAGTGGGGATACATTATGGTCAAACATCTAAAATGGTTGTCCGTCGCTGCGACAATCGGTATGATTTTCGTTCTCTTAGGAGGAGCGTTGGTGACGAAAACCGGGTCGGAAGACGGATGTGGCGACAGTTGGCCGTTATGTGAAGGGCAAGTGATTCCATCCGAGTTCACGATGGAAATGGTCATTGAACTGAGCCACCGTCTTGTGTCTGGTGTAGTTGGCATCATCGTCGTCTTATTGGCGGTTTTGGCTTGGAAACATTTGAGTCATGTCCGCGAAGTGAAATTCTTGGCGGTAAGTTCCGTCATCGTCCTCGTTTTACAAGCGCTGATCGGTGCTGCAGCCGTCATGTGGGGACAATCGGATTTCGTACTCGCCCTCCATTTCGGAATTTCTTTGATCTCTTTTGCGACCGTGTTTTTATTGATGCTCATCATTTTTGAGACCGATAAAAAACTGAAGACGGACACTATTTCCATAAAGAAAAAACATCGGATCGAAATCCTTGCTCTCACGGTTTACACCCTGGCCGTCGTCTATACGGGAGCGCTTGTCCGCCATACGGAGTCCAATCTCGTTTGTCCCGATTGGCCGTTTTGCGTAAACAGCGAGCCGTTCCGATTCTTGGATTACAGTTTCCAGCAATGGGTACAAATGGGCCACCGTCTAAGTGCATTCATCCTTTTCATTTGGACGATTTCTTTATTCATCAAAGTCGTGAAGAACTACCGGACATCCAAAGTGATGGTGATCGGATGGACGATTACGCTGAGCTTGCTTGTCATGCAAGTCGTATTTGGAGCGTTGATCATCTTCACCATGCTTAACTTGTTCGTCGCACTCATGCACGCATTTTTCATTTCTTGTTATTTCGGTATGCTCAGCTACTACTTGCTCCTGGCTAACCGAAGTGCCCATAAGGAAAAATTGGGATTGGATAACGAAACAACAACTCAAGAAAAAGCAGTCCTCGAAAAATCCGTATAAAAAATCGCTCAAGACAAACGCTTGAGCGATTTTTTTATTCAAATTCTATTAAAATATCATCGACTTCAATAATGGATCCATCTTTCACATACACATCTTTAATGACACCATCGAATGGCGCTTGGATGCTCGTTTCCATTTTCATCGCTTCTGTCGTCAACAAATGGTCGCCTTTCTTCACTATGTCTCCTTTTTTACAGTTGACCTGCAATACGGTTCCCGGCATCGTTGCACCGATATGTTTCTCATTGCCTTTTTCAATTTTCGGTCGGAATGCCACCGATGAACGGATACTCTTATCTTTAATGACAATTTCCCGGGTTTGTCCGTTCAATTCAAAATAAACGATGCGTGTTCCGTCCGGTTTCGGCTGCGAAATGGATTCCAAATGGATGATGAGCGTCTTTCCTTCCTCAATCTCAACTTCAATCTGTTCATCCAACTTCATTCCGTAGAAGAATGTCGGTGTATCCAAGACAGACAAGTCACCATAGTCCTCGCAGAATTGTTTGTAATCCAGGAACACTTGCGGATATAACGCATAGGAGATGACATCATAATCTGTCACTTGTCCCACTTTCTCTTCCAACTCCTCACGTAATGCGGAAAAATCCACCGGCTCCAACAATTCTCCGGGACGTACAGTTATCGGCTCTTTATCCTTCAAAATCGCTTTTTGCAATTTCTCAGGGAATCCTTGGTACGGCTGACCTAAATATCCTGCGGCAAATTCCACGACCGATTCCGGAAAGTCGATCATATGCCCTTTTTCATAGACATCTTCTTCCGTCAAATCATTTTGTACCATAAATAATGCCATATCCCCCACCACCTTGGATGATGGAGTCACTTTGACGATGTCACCAAACATATCGTTCACGAGACGATAGGTTTTCTTCACTTCATCCCAACGATCCCCTAAACCGACTGCTTTTGCCTGTTGCTGCAGGTTACTGTATTGTCCGCCAGGCATCTCATGTTGGTAGATTTCCGAGTGGGGAGCTTTCATGCCGCTTTCAAAATCTGCATAATATTCGCGGACACCTTCCCAATAACGACCGAGTTCCTCCACCTTGGCGATGTCCATTTCCGGCTGACGTTCGTGGCCTTCCAAAGCATGGTAAAGCGTCTGTGCGCTCGGTTGGGAAGTCATGCCGGCAAGCGGACCGTTCGCCACGTCCACGATATCGACACCCGCATCGATCGCCCGGGCATATGTGTAAATGCCGTTTCCGCTCGTATCGTGTGTATGTAGATGGATCGGCATATCGACTTTTTCCTTCAACGTGGAAATGAGTTGGTAAGCCGCTTCAGGTTTCAACAATCCTGCCATATCTTTGATCGCCAATATATGGGCGCCTGCTGCTTCCAATTGTTTCGCCAAATTGACATAGTAGTCCAAATCATATTTTGACCGGCCTTTATCAAGGATATTTCCCGTATAACACATGGCCGCTTCGGCAATCTTATCCGTTTTGCGGACGGCTTCGATGGCGACGGCCATTCCTTCAAACCAGTTCAAACTGTCAAAAATACGGAATACATCGATGCCTTTTTCGGCACTTTTTTCCACAAACGCTTCGATCAAATTGTCCGGGTAATTTTTGTACCCAACCGCATTGCTTGCCCGAAGCAACATTTGGAACAAGACATTCGGCATTTTTTCCCGAAGTTTTTCCAAACGTACCCATGGGTCTTCTC
The DNA here is from genome assembly GCA_938004015.1 of uncultured Oceanobacillus sp. Taxonomy (GTDB): domain Bacteria; phylum Bacillota; class Bacilli; order Bacillales; family Amphibacillaceae; genus Oceanobacillus. The sequence goes on along the minus strand of CALKWU010000160.1, from coordinate 4,038 downwards.
TCAAGAAGCGATAAGCAACGTCGAATGTCGCGCCGCCCCACATCTCGATGGAAAACAGATTCGGCTGCAACTTTGCTGTCGGTTCAGCGATTGCCAACAAATCTTTCGTACGGATTCGAGTCGCCAACAACGATTGATGGGCATCGCGGAAAGTCGTATCCGTCAAGAGAGCTTTCTCTTGATTCTTCACCCATTCAACCAAACCATCCGGGCCTTTTTCATCCAATATTTGTTTCGTACCTTTAGGGAAAGGCTTTTTCCGTTCTACTTTCGGCACAACCGGCATAGGGAAATCCGGCTTGTCCACTTTCTTTGCGCCTTCCACTCCATTCACGGTAATATCACCGATATAATTCAATAATTTCGTTCCCCGGTCTTTCACTTTGCGGAACTCGAACAATTCCGGTGTTTTATCGACGAAGGTCGTATCATATTCCCCGGAAAGGAACTGTTTATGATGCATGACGTTTTCCAAAAATTGAATATTGGTTTTTATTCCCCGAATTCGGAATTCTCTAAGGTTTCTTACCATCTTTTGGATCGCTTGCCCATAAGTTCTTCCCCATGTCGACACTTTGACAAGTAAGGAATCATAATGCGGCGAAATGACCGCGCCACGGAAACCGTTTCCCGCATCAAGCCTAACCCCGAAACCGCCACCAGTCCGGTAGGCAAGGATTTTGCCGGTGTCCGGCATGAAATTGTTCAATGGATCTTCGGTCGTCACCCGGGATTGAATGGCATATCCGTCCAGCATGATATCTTCTTGTTGAGGAATCTGAACGACATCATCATGTAAGCTATGACCGTCCGCAATGAATATTTGCGTCTGAACGATGTCGATTCCGGTGATCATCTCCGTAATCGTATGCTCCACTTGGATCCGCGGATTCACTTCAATGAAATAGAATTTTCCTTCTGAAACCAAAAATTCCACCGTACCGGCATTCACATAGTTGACGTTTTTCATCAAATTGACTGCCGCTTGGCAAATGTCACGGCGGAGCTCATTCGATAAAGATACACTCGGTGCTACTTCGATGAGTTTCTGGTGTCTCCGTTGAATGGAACAATCCCGTTCATAAAGATGGACGATATTTCCTTCCTTGTCCCCGAGGATTTGCACTTCAATATGTTTCGGATTGATCAACAATTTTTCAAGGTATATTTCATCGTCACCAAAAGCGACTTTTGCCTCAGATTTCGCACGTTCATAAGCTTCCGGCACTTCTTCCGGGGAGTTGACGATGCGCATTCCTCTTCCGCCCCCGCCAAGAGTCGCTTTTATAATGATCGGATATCCATGTTCTTCTCCGAAAGCGAGCACTTCCTCCATCGACTCAACGGTACCGCTTCCCGGAATGACGGGAATACCAGCTTTTGTCGCTTGCTCCCGCGCTTTCACTTTATCGCCGAACATGTCGAGATGTTTTGAGTCCGGTCCGATGAAAATGATCCCTTCTTCTTCACATCGTTTGGCGAATTCGATGTTTTCCGATAAGAAACCGTAACCCGGATGGATCGCATCCACCTGTTTCTCTTTGGCCAATTCTACGATGCCCTCAATATCGAGGTAAGCCTCAATCGGTTTCTTCCCCTCACCTATCAAATAGGCTTCATCCGCTTTAAAGCGATGTAAAGAATCGATATCCTCTTTCGAATAGATTGCAACAGTACGGATGCCCAATTCCGTGCAAGCTCTGAACACACGGATTGCAATTTCCCCCCGATTTGCAACCATCACTTTTTTAATACGCTTTAAATCTACCATGTTTCCCACCTCGATTTATTTGTCTTAATTGTTTTGATTCTTCCTTTTCTTCTCCTTCGATTTCCCTTTTCTTCACTTGCATGGCTACGTTGTTCAGTACCCCCATCGCCAACAGTAATATGAGAAGCGATGTTCCTCCATAGCTGATGAATGGTAACGTGACTCCGGTAATCGGCAAGAGACCGCTTATTGCCCCCAGATTGATGAAGGCTTGGATGCCGACCATACATGAAATCCCGATGGCAAGCAGGGCACCGAAACTGTCCATACATTTCCTCGAAATGAAAATACCCCGTAATACAATGACGGCAAGCATCCCGATGACGATGACGACTCCGACAAAACCGAGTTCTTCCGCAATAATCGCCATAATGAAGTCCGTATGGGCCTGAGTCAAATAACCGAGTTTTTGCACACTTTGACCGAGACCTTCTCCCGTCAAACCGCCGACTCCAATCGCGACGTACGATTGAATCAATTGATAACCGGCGGTATCAGGAGTTTGAAAGGGTTGATACGCACCTGTGAATCGGGATATTCGTTCTTCCGTCACCAAGGCAGGCGCGATTAGTGCAAGAAACAGAATCCCGACAAGAGCGAGTAAGAACAGATGCCGAAACCGGATGCCGGAACTGACAATCACCGCACACGCAATCAAAAACACAATCGATGCTGTTCCGATATCCGGTTGGATGACGATCAAACCGACGATGACAACTGTCAAAATCATCGGCGGCAATACACCCGTTGAAAACTTGTCGATATACGTCTGCTTCTTGGAATAGACGGCTGCCAAATATAAAATGATGGCAAGTTTAGCGACCTCCGCCGGTTGAATGCTGAAAGAGCCGATGCGAATCCAAGATCTTGCATTATTGACCTCCGTTCCAAAAATAAGGACGCCGATCAGCATGGCAAGCACTGCAAGAACGATGACTTTGATCCATTTTTGATAAAACTGATAAGGGATAAAACATGTAATGATGAATCCGATGAGTCCGACAGCGAACCACATTGCTTGTCGTTCCAAATAATATGTACTTTCCAATCCTTCTACGACAGCTGTCACCATGCTTGCACTGTAAACCATCACAAGCCCGAACGCAGTCAATAGCAACGGTGTTATAATCAATGTGTAGTCATAGTACTTCAAGTTTCGCCGCATCTTTCTTCTCCCCAACTGTTATTTGACGACATGCTGTTGAAAACTTTTTTTAAAGTATAGCATATTTGCAGGAACAATATAAAATAAATATTGTCTTTCCTGATTTTTGTCAATAATAAAACAAAAAAACCTTGCCGAAATAGTCAGGCAAAGTTTTTGCTCCCTACGCAAAACAGAAAATGGTCATACTGATTTTTGTGATGCTTCGTGTAAGATGTTCAGCTTTTTCTCTAAATTTTCCAGAAGTTCTTTCCCTTCACTTTCCGTGATCAAGTCGAGACGCACAGCAAAGTCGATCTCTCTGGAGAGACCGTACATCTGTGTATCCAAAACTTCTTCATACACCGGACATTGCGGTGTGGTCAAGTTATCTATTTGAACTTCAATGAGACGTAAGATCTTTTCAGCATCAGCCTTCAGAAGGGCATAGGCTTTTTCGCGATGGTTGACGGTCACCTCAGGAATCAAAAATATCCCCTCCAGTAATAAGACTCTTTATTATATCTTAAAGCCTGTCAATTAAAATTGCAAATATAAAATAAGCAGTTCCCCCAATACCAAAGCTTTCTTTCAAAAATGGCGCTCATTAGATGAAAATAGCCCTTCTGTCTGTTATGATTGTAAAGAATGTGGTACACCTTGAACTACAGAGAGCAAAAGGAGGAGAAAACATGATCATAGCAGTAACAGGCAAAGTGAAATTCCCGATCACCTTGGATGCGAGTGTTTGGATATTCGATGACCGGAGAATCAAATTTGAAGAAGCTTTTAAGAAGAATGAACGGGTGGAAGAAACGTCAGAAAAAGAGCCAGAATACACATCCGCCGAGCGATTCAATCGGGAAGTATTCGAAGCGACGAATGACAACAAACCGATTCCTAAAAAAGATGCGGAAGAAATTTTAAAAAGCACGCTCGTCATGCCCTTTGAACCATTTTACAACAATGCAGAAGTGGAAGCAGATGCAAAAGATGCAACAATCGTCCAAACGGATGGGAATGAAGTGACCATCACTTTAGATCAACTCAAAAATTCACTATTCTTGTTCGCCTATGAAGGCAAACCGTTGAAAGAAGACGGACCGGTACATATTTATTTTGG
>CALKWU010000159.1 GCA_938004015.1 uncultured Oceanobacillus sp. | reverse complement strand
GGTATTGCAATACTGCCGGTATAAATGATTGTAAAGATTCGATCAGTTCGTCCCGCCCATAAACATTTTCATCAATCAATGCTAAAAGATCAACGAGAGCTGTACCATACCAACCAAGTGAACGTCCCCAAAATTCTGGTGAACAACCAGTTTCTTTGTTTGCCCATGGTTGTGCTTTTTTCTCATCCCAAGCATGATAAAGCAGTCCAGTATGAGGGTCTTTCATATTTTTCCTCATCAATTTTTCTTGATATAAAACGGCATGGACAAGCTCAGGCTCCTGAAAATGATTGGCGTACATCACCGAAAATGGTCCTGCCATATAAAGGCCGTCTAACCACATTTGATATGGATATTTATCCTTATGCCAGAATCCCCCTTCGGAAGTTTGATTGATGGTTCGAAGGAGATACCTTAATTTCTTTGCAGCAATCAAATATTTCTCATCCCCTGTTTCTTCATATAAAGGGAATAATAAAATTCCTGCTTGAATCGAGTCCAGTTCATCACGAGCAAAGTAAAAATTTCCTTCCTCATCGACCAAATTGTCAATATAGGCTTTTATATAATCAAAGTATTGGACATTCCTTGTCTTTTTCCATACAAGCCACATGCCATACAGAAATACTCCTTGATGATAATGCCAACGATCCGCTGGTGGCAGTTCTTCAGGCGTATACGTTTCCATGATGGCGCAGCACGCTTTTTCAGCCATTTGCAAGCCGATTCCATTCTTAATCATCTGTTTTTGAAAACATCCTTTCATATATTTTTTCAGAATTGGAACAAAAATATTGAAGCACTAAAATCCAATTATTCATTGAATACTTCTTTATATTTTGCTTCCGACTCTTCCATTGCTGTCGCCCACTCTGTCAGGAACTCCTCAATGGTTTTTTCTCCACTCATCACTGCTTGAATGCCAGGATCCACAATGTTATCAAGTATGGATCGGTAGTCCGGCAAATAGAATGGAGGCTGATAAAGAATTGTGTTTGGATCGTCATATACTTCAAACGCCGTTTCAATGTGTGGCGCATCTTGGATCCACTCCATCTCTAAGACTTCAGAGTTAGTCGGAATTTGTCCAACCTGTTCATTCCAATAACTTTGACTTTCAGCTGAATTGATGAATTCAACAAATCTCCATGCTTCGTCCGGGTGTTCTGTACTATTGAAAATAGCAACATTTATCGTATTGCCGCCTTCAGCTACATATCGTCCATCTTCGGTTTTCGGAAGTGGAATTGCTTCAAATTGATGAGGTTCAAAAGCTTTGTTATGCTCACCAAATGAACCGATATTATGATGAACCATCGCTACAACGCCCGTGTCGAAACCGGCAATCATTTCTTTGTAGTCATTCGTAATGTCACTTTCAGGAGTGTATGCTTTGTATAAATCAAAATATCTCTCTAAAAATTCCACATTGGCTGGATCTCCAACAACAGCGTTTCCGTCTTCATCGAAATACTGCTCAAATCCAGTGTAAGCAAACATCAATCGTTGTAATTGGATGGAACCGCCTGCTCCTCCTCGGATCGTATATCCATATCGTTCAGAGTCAGTCATCGCTTCCACTGCATGGAAAAAATCATCCCATGTTTCCGGGGCATCAAGGCTAGCTTCTTCAAACCAATCTGAGCGTATCCAAATGACATCTAAGTTTTGCGTATACGGAATGCCGTACAATTTGGAGTCAGCGACTATCTCTTTATTGAATTCGATTGCACCTTCATTAATTAGACCACTCAGTTCCGAGTCAGCAAAATAATCATCCAGAGGCAGTAAAGCGTCTCTCGCCGAAAATTCTGGTAACCAACTTGTCTGTACAGAACCAATATCCGGCGTATTATTAGCGGCAATAGCTGTATCTAATTTTGATTTTGATGAACTATTCGGTAAACCGACATATTCTATTGATATATCTGGATTTTCCGCTTCAAATCGCTCAATTAATTCTTCCCAAATCGGCGTACGTTGAGGTCCTGCGTTTTCATCCCAAAAGGTGAGCTCGACTACATCCTCTGAAACTTTTCCTGTACCACTTCCTGAACTTTCGTCCCCATCATTACCGCAAGCAACTAATCCTAAAACCATTATCATTAAAATTGGAGTCAAAAAATATTTTTTAAACAATGTTTTTCCTCCTTCTTTATACTTTGATTTTCAAATTTTTCCATTTCGCCAACCTTAATTATGGAAATGAGTGCATATATCATCAGAGTAAGAAGAGCATTTCCGCATGTCTTATCCTTTTACAGCTCCACCCATGCCGCTAACGAGGTGCTTTTGTGCATATGCAAATAAAATAACGGCAGGCACCAATGCGATGACACTTCCTGCTGCAAGTGCCCCATAGTTCACATTAAATTCCCCCATCATAAAACTTAGTCCGACTGGTAAAGTAAATCTCGTTTGTTCATTTGTAAGCATCAATGCTAACAGGAATTCATTCCATGTATAGATAAAAGTGAATACTCCAGTCGCAACAATCCCAGGAAGTGCTAAAGGCAGTAACACATAACGGATTGCTTGCAATTTTGTACACCCATCAACTGCGGCAGCTTCTTCCAACTCCTTTGGAATATTACTGATGAATCCACTCATCAAAATCGTAGTAAAAGGAATTTCCACCGCTGTATATGTAATGATCAAAGACAACGGATGACTGATCAAACCAAGGTTTTTGAAGATGATAAAAAGTGGAATGATCAACATCGCCCTTGGAATAAATTGTGTGCTTAACAGCATCAATAGAAAAGAACGTTTTCCTTTAAATTGATATCTGCTTAAAGCATAGCCGGATAATATCGATAACACGATAACAACTAGAACAGTAGATATGCCAACTACTAAGCTGTTTTTAAAGAATGTTGCAAAACCTACATTATTCCAAGCCATGACAAAATTCTCTATAGTCGGAGCAGACGGGAAATATTCCAGCGGCCTTTTCATAATGTCCCCTTCACTTTTCAAGGCCGTATTGATCGTCCAATAAATAGGAAATATCGTCCAAGTCAACATGAGAGTTAATGGTAAATAGAAAAACAAAATCTTATTTGACCGCTTTTTTACATTGAGCACCTAATCACTCCCTTTCGAAGCGGGATAATTTCAGATAGAGCACCGCAAAGATAAATAGTAGTCCGAATGATATGACAGTTAAAGCAGAACCATAGCCGAAATCACTGCCGTAAACCGCCAAATTTGCGATATACATTGTCAGTGTTGTCGTTGATTGGGCAGGTCCACCACCCGTCAAGTTGAAAATCAAGTCTACATTATTGAATTCCCAAACAGTACGCAACAACGTCGTTAAAACGATCGTATTTTTCAAATGCGGTAACGTGATATGGAAAAATTGCCTGAGTTTGTTTGCCCCATCCCCAGCGGCAGCTTCATAAAGTTCCCCTGGAATACTTTGCAACGAAGCTAAGAGTGTGATTGCAAAAAAAGGAATCCCTCTCCATAACTCAGCAATCACGACTGATATGAATGCACTTGAAGTACTTGCAAGAAAAGCCTTTGGTTCATCGATGATTCCGAGTTTCATCAACAAATCATTAAATACACCCATGTGTTCGTTATACAATAAAGCCCACATGACAGAGGCAAGCACTCCCGAAATCGCCCAAGGTATAAAAGCGATCGCCCGTACCAAACCTCTGAGTTTAAACGTCTGATTCAACAGTAAGGCAAAAATCAACCCAAAGATTAATTGTAAACCTACTTGAGAAACGACCCATTTCACACTAGTCCATAAACTAGGGAAAAATTGCTCATCTTCGGTGAAAATTTTAATGAAATTGTCAAATCCTGCAAAACTATTGTAAAAAGGCGCAGATATATCATAGTTCTGAAAACTGTAATAAAACACAGTCCCAATCGGATAAAACAAAAATGCAACGATAATTAATGTGGATGGTAATATAAATAAGTATGGGATCCATTTATCGTACTTAAATGGTTTACTTTTCTTTGCCGTATCCCCCATATCCTCTCTCCCTCCTTCTTTTTACTAACATCATAATTGAAACCGCTTTCTTATAGAAGTTAAAATTTTAAACACTTTGTTTGAATTTTTAAGATTTAGTTATAGTCTCTTTTTGTTCCATAGAGAAATGAGGGGAGGAAGCCAGTGGATATCATCTAGCAAACGGCAACTCCGAAAACAATGATCCAATATTAAACAATTCGCATGATATGTATCGTTTTTATAGTTTTTCCAATCAGTGTGTCCATAAAAGATCCGCTCTTTTTATCATTGACCGTCTGATTGTTTCTCTCATAAGACTAGTTGTTAACTATCCCTTCCATTCACACATCTACACTTTTTTGCAAGAAATATATACTCAACCGAGACAACCGTTAAAATAATAATCTTGCCAAATAAATGACCAATGTGACGGTGATAGAACTGATGATGGTTGAAAATAAAACAATTTGCGCTGCAAAATCAGGATGATGATTGTATTCCTGGGCAATCACCGCACTATTAACAGAAGTAGGCATAGCCGAACCAATTAATAATGCTTGAGCCATGATTCCATCCAATCTAAAAAGCCAAATAATGCCCAGGGCAATAATAGGCCCGATGATTAATCTAAGTGTAAGACTGTTGTAGACGGACGACAATCCTGATGTGAATTCTATTTTGGCCACTTGCGCACCCAAAGTAAACAAAGCAAGGCCAATCATAGCATCCGCTATGTAGTTGACCGGAACCCAAATGAAGTTTGGAATCGGCACGTGAAGTAAATTTAAAAATATTCCAGCTAACATTGCATATAAAACCGGCATTTTAAAGTACCCTAGCGCTGCTTTTAGCTTGCCGGCATTAATCGACTGCAAAGAAAAAATTCCATAGGAAAACAAAAATATGTTTTGTAAAGTTAGCATAATCACCTGAATCGACATGGCAAAGGGATCGCTTCTAAAGACCAAATCATTTACCGGAACTCCATAATTACCAGAATTGTAAAACACGACACTATTTCGATAAGTTATTTTTTTACCTTTTTCTAATTTCATGATGTTGCCGACAAAATTCGCGATAACAAACAAAACGACAACATATAAAACAAAAAAAGACAAAACAATGAGGAATAATTGTGCAGAAAAATGGGTGCTATATAATTTAACAAATATGAATCCAGGAACGACGAAATAGATATTCAATTTTGCCAAAGTCGAAATATCGAGATTAAATGTCTTTTGCATGGCATACCCGATACTCATCACAATAAAAACAGGCAATATAATGCTCCTTAATATTGAAAGCAACTCAAACAAATGAACCCCCCTAACCGTTCCACTCTTTGTTTTTTCCTCCTATCCTGCTGAATATATGAACAAAGGAATTGGTTAGGTAAACAACTCCTTAATAATCGATAGTTTACCTAACCAATTGTTGTGTATACAATACGTTTTCATTTGTTGATTCATCCATGATTCGATTGCTTTTACTTTAACGATAAAACGTTCCATTATTTCCCGTCTGAAAAGTCGACTAATCCATCCACTTTGACCGGTTGCCCTGTTCGTAAGGAGATGTTGCCGGCAATTCCGGTCAAAATAGACATTGCTCCATCAATATGTGAAGCAGCACGCTTAAACTCATCTTCTTCAGGCTCACCAAACAAGTCTTTTAATAATAGTGGATCTCCTCCACCATGACCTCCTTCCCCTTCAACAACTTCCACTTCATAAGGTTTGCCGAACATCGGCAACACGCGAATCGATTTTTCTTTCAATTTTCCCTCATCACTCTTTCGTCCTCCTGAATTTATATAGGACTGTTCGCGCACTTCAACTTCCAGACGCCCCTTACTCCCATTGAAAGCAACAATGAATCCTTCCCAAGGTAAATAGGCATTTAACGAATAGTTAAGAATGGCTTTGTTTTTATAAGTCACTAGTACACCAAGCGTATCTTCTATACTGATCCCATCCCCAAAAACACTTTGATCTCGTTGATAACCATCTTCTCTTTCGGCATCTAAATACATCGCTTTTAGATGTGGATTTTCTTCTAAATGAAGGGCAAATGGATCATCCTTTGCATATTCGCTACCGTGAGCACGTTGATAAAATTTGGTTTCTCCTCGTTCTTCCGCATTTTCTCTACCGTAAAAACGTAATCCTCCTGCGGCATATACCGTATCTGGAGTTGTATCTAACCAAAAGTTAACTAAGTCAAAATGGTGAGTCGATTTATGTACAAGCAGACCACCACTATTTCTTTTATCCCGATGCCATCTGCGGAAATAATCTGCCCCATGCTGTGTATCAAGTGCCCATTCAAAATTTACAGAATACACATCACCAATCACCCCATCACGGATGAGTTCCCGAATTTTCGTATTATGCGGGGCATAGCGGTAGTTGAATGTTACTCGGACTTCTCTACCTGTCTTATTGATTGCATCAATGATTGCTTGGGTTTTTTCCTCATCTATCGTCATTGGCTTTTCAGTAATGACATCACACCCCAATTCGAGAGAACGAATAATGTATTTATGATGAGTGCGGTCAATCGTTGTAACAATCACAATATCCGGTTTTTCTTTTTCTATCATCTCATCAAATTCATGAGCTAAATAAGTCGGAACGTTCGGATGGTTATATTTTTCTTCCAATAGACGGTTTGCATAGTTCATTCTTGTCTGGTTCATATCACAAAACGCAACCAATCGACTCGTCTCTCTAAAGTCTGTTGCCATCGCTCCATAAAAAAACTCTGCCCTTCCCCCTGGTCCAACGAGAGCATATTTTTTTTGCATAACATCATCCCCCAATTCTTTTTTATTTAAAAATCTGTCAAGCATATGTTCTAGCTTCAAAACAGTCATGCCAACAGATTTAAAAACATTATCCCACTCCATCTGGATTACTTTGAATCCGGGATCTGTGGACTTGTTGCCGCTTCTTCCCGATGGATTTGACTGGCTTCCATTCGTCTAATGATTCGATAAGTCGTCCTCATCACAATATAGGCCATGACACTTGCACTGAAAAATGGAATAAAACCAGGAATAGACATATTAACGTAATAGACCGTCCATAAGCCTGCTCCCATAAACACTGTGTAATGCGGATG
>CALKWU010000158.1 GCA_938004015.1 uncultured Oceanobacillus sp. | reverse complement strand
TCATTGACTGTCACTTGGATTTCTTTGAATTCCGAAACGATTGGGATTTCATCCAATTCTTTTTCCATTCGTTCCAACTCTTCTTCCACCCGTGCCAATGCTTCTTTTTTATCGTAAGCTTGCAAGTTCACCGCTTGTTTCTGCAATGCTTTGATTTTTTTGATCAAGCTTTGCACCTTATGATTTTGGTTGATTTTCACTTCCAGCTCTTTGAACCGATTGATTTCTTCTGTGTTTGCCAGCATTTTTGCCAGTTTTTTCGCTTCATCAAGCACTTCTTTCCTGGTATACTGTGCCATTAACCATTCACCTCAATTTTGCTGTCTACCATGATGCCATCTAAAGACCAGGTTTTTGCTTCGGTTATCTTCACATCGACGATTTCACCGATAACCGATTTAGGGCCTTTGAAATTCACCAGTTTATTCTTTTCCGTATAACCGGCAAGAACATCCGGATCCTTTTTACTTTCTCCTTCAACGAGCACTTTCACCGTTTTCCCTTCATATCTTTCCATCGCCTCTCTCGCCTGTTTATTGACGAGTTCATTCAAACGGTAAAGCCGCTCTTTTTTCACCTCTTCAGGCACTTCATCTTTCCATCTTGCTGCCGGTGTGCCTTCCCTTGGAGAGTAGATGAACGTATAAGCTGATTCAAAGCCGACTTCCTCCACCAATGACATCGTCTCTTCGAATTGCTCTTCCGTCTCATTCGGGAAACCGACGATGATGTCTGTCGTCAAAGTGACGTTCGGTATGGCGGCTCTAATTTTCCGCACTAATTCCAAATAATCTTCCCGTGTATATTTCCGGTTCATTTTCCGCAAAACTTCCGAACTGCCGGATTGTACCGGCAAATGGATATGATCGAGGAGATTACCGCCTTTTGCCAATACTTCAATCAATCGATCATCAAAATCCCGTGGGTGGGAAGTAGTGAAACGAACTCGTGGAATATCGATTTTACGGATGTCATCAAGCAAATCAGCAAATGTATAATCACGATCTTCGAAATCTTTTCCGTAAGCATTCACGTTTTGGCCAAGCAAAGTGACTTCTTTATACCCTTGCGCCGCCAAATGTCTTACTTCTTGAATGATATCTTCCGGTTTTCTGCTCCGCTCTTTTCCGCGTGTCATCGGGACAATGCAATAGGTGCAAAATTTATCACACCCATACATGATATTGACCCATGCTTTGATTTTCCCTTGACGTACTTTCGGAAGGTTTTCAACGATGTCTCCCTCTTTGGACCACACTTCAACGACCATTTCTTTGCTGAACATCGCTTCTTTCATCAAATGCGGCAAGCGATGGATATTGTGGGTTCCAAAAATGAGGTCGACATGTTGATGTTTTTTCAAAATGCGATTGACGACGGATTCTTCCTGGGACATGCAGCCACAGACTCCTAGAATTAGGTCGGGTTTTTCCAATTTCAACGATTTCAAATGACCGATTTCACCGAACACCCGATTTTCCGCATTTTCCCGGATGGCGCAAGTGTTCAGGAAGATGACGTCGGCTTCTTCCGTTTCCGTTGTGGATGTATAACCCATTTCCGTCAAAATCCCGGCAATCACTTCTGAATCATGTTCATTCATTTGACACCCGTACGTACGGATGAGGAATTTTTTCCCTTCTCCGATCGACTGCAAGTCTTCTGGAATGGAGAAATCATATTGGAATTTGACTTTTTCTCTTCTTCTTTTTCTAGCTTTATTTATGTCAGGAGTTTGCGGTGTATAATCGGTATGGAAATATTTAGCAATCATCTCTTCACTAGGCGTGTTACGGATTCGTTCAATATTTTCTTCAGCACTGATTTGTGCTTGTTCTTTACGCTGCTTTTCGTTCATGTCGGCTCTCCTTTCCGAATTGATTGTTATGTATGAAGGTCCATTAATACAGTATAAGGCTTTTAAATAAATTTAACAATATATACAACAAAACTGCAAATAAAAACCTTCCTTTCAAATAAGGAAGGTGTATCCATCTTCAGTTATCATCTTGGTTCTACAATCAATTTGATCGCTGTTCTTTCTTCATCATCGATTTGTATGTCTGTGAAAGCCGGGATACAGATGAGATCGACTCCACTTGGTGCAACGAACCCTCGCGCAATGGCCACTGCTTTTATCGATTGATTCAATGCCCCCGCACCGATTGCCTGTATTTCTGCAGAACCTCTCTCACGTAGCACATTTGCCAGAGCCCCTGCCACCGAATTAGGATTGGATTTTGAGGAAACCTTCAATACTTCCACCGCTAGTACCTCCCTTAATGAGTTTTGTAGTTCTATCTTTACTATATTCTTGGAGTTGTAAGCTTATTCCCTAAAACCTAGCTTCATAAACGAATCATCGACCTCATTCCATTAGTCATTCGGTAAAAAAGGATGGTCATCATTAATCAAAATCCGTTTGATGGCGGTTGCTTTTCCTGTTTTTTTGTCGATGGAAATGAGGACACCGTTCAATTGTCTTCTACCCTTTTTTGTAATTTCAAAACGTACCGGCATAGCTGTCAAAAATCTTTTTAAAACCGCTTCCCTCTCGACTCCTAATATTCCGTCATAAGGGCCGGTCATTCCCACATCGGTTATATATGCCGTCCCTTTTGGAAGAATCCGTTCATCCGCTGTTTGTGTATGGGTATGGGTACCGACTACCGCGCTGACTCTGCCGTCCACATACCAACCGAATGCTTGTTTTTCACTTGTCGCCTCTCCATGGAAATCGATAAAAATAATGTTCGTTCTTTTTCTTGCTTCTTCAATCAATTCATCGGCTTTTTGGAATGGATCATCAATCGCCGGAAGAAACGTCCTCCCTTGCAAATTGATGATTGCTACTTCCAAACCGTTTATCGTCAGAAAAAGTATTCCCTTCCCCGGATTGTTTTCAGGAAAATTCGCTGGTCGAATGAGATACTTGGCATCATCGATAAAGTCGAAAATTTCCTTGCGATCCCATGTATGATTGCCCATTGTGATGGCTTGCGCACCCCATTCGAGAAACCCCCGATAGATCGGTTCAGTGATGCCTTTCCCGGCCGCTGCGTTTTCTCCATTAACAATCGTCATCGTCGGACGGTATTTTTCTTTCAGTTTCGGCAAGTATTCTTTGACCATTTCCCGTCCCGGCAAGCCAACGACATCACCAATAAATAGTATTTTCATTTTTTCTCATCCTAGTCTTTTTTTCATTTATCCATTTATTATCATTGCATCATATCATAACATTCAACATAATAAAACTGAGAATATGACCTCACTTTCCTATTTGTATTCCCAGTTCCTATCTCGACGTTTCCCTTGAGTTTATGTATATTGTATATGATTTTTCAAATAAAACAAATCGCAAAAAATAAAAAGCAGTCGAATGACTGCTTTTATTTTACTTAGCGTATTCGACTGCTCGAGTTTCCCTAATGACAGTCACTTTGATGTGGCCTGGATAATCAAGCTCACTTTCGATCCGTTTGCGAATATCCCTTGCGACCCGAACGGATTCCAAATCATCAATTTCATCAGGTTTCACCATGATGCGGATTTCCCTACCGGCTTGTACAGCATACGATTTCTCTACCCCATCGAAGGATTCAGAGATTTCTTCCAATTTTTCGAGACGCTTGATGTAATTTTCCAGCGTTTCACTTCTTGCTCCAGGCCGTGCCGCCGATAGTGCGTCGGCTGCTGCGACCAGAACAGATATAACGGAGGTAGGTTCTTCGTCACCATGGTGTGAAGCGATCGCATTGACAACGACCTCATGCTCCTTGTATTTGATGGCGAGTTCTTTACCAATTTCCACGTGACTGCCTTCCACCTCATGATCGATCGCTTTTCCGATGTCATGAAGTAAACCAGCTCTTCTTGCTAATATTTCATCTTCACCTAGTTCTGCAGCAAGCAAACCGGATAAGTAAGCAACTTCCGCTGAGTGCTTCAGTACGTTTTGACCATAGCTTGTACGGAATTTGAGACGGCCGAGTATTTTGATCAAGTCAGGATGCAGTCCGTGCACACCGACTTCAAACGTCGTTTCTTCCCCGACTTCTCGGATATACTCGTCCACTTCACGTCTCGCTTTTTCCACCATTTCTTCAATCCTCGCCGGGTGGATTCTCCCGTCTTGGACTAGTTTTTCCAATGCAATCCGGGCAATTTCACGGCGAATCGGATCAAATCCGGATAAAATGACAGCTTCTGGCGTATCATCAATAATCAAATCGATTCCGGTCAATGTTTCCAATGTCCGTATATTTCGACCTTCCCGTCCGATGATCCGTCCTTTCATTTCATCGTTTGGAAGGGTGACGACAGACACGGTCGACTCTGCGACATGATCCGCAGCACAGCGCTGAATTGCTAATGAAAGGATTTCTTTTGCTTTTTTATCCGCTTCCTCCTTAGCTTGATTTTCTGTTTCTTTAATCATTACAGCCGCTTCATGCTTCACTTCTTTTTCAATACGATTTAAAATGATTTGTTTCGCTTGGTCCGTTGTATAACCTGAAATGCGTTCCAACTCAGCTTGTTGTTCTTCCAATAAAGCTTGGACTTTACTTTCCATCTCATCAATTTGTTGTTGTCTTTCCGCTAAAGCTTCTTCCCTTTTTTCCAATGATAATTCACGGTTATCAAGGGAAACGCTCTTTTGATCAAGAAGATCTTCTTTTTGCGTTAAACGATTTTCTTGTCGTTGGAGTTCAG
This sequence comes from uncultured Oceanobacillus sp., assembly GCA_938004015.1. Lineage (GTDB taxonomy): Bacteria > Bacillota > Bacilli > Bacillales > Amphibacillaceae > Oceanobacillus. Next base: position 14,605 of record CALKWU010000158.1, on the reverse strand, counting down.
CACGACGTTCACGCAGCTCATCCTCTGCTTGCTGACGTAATTTATGGTTTTCGTCTCTCGCTTCGAGGAGGGCTTCCTTTTTAGCAGCATCCGCATTTCGATGTGCTTCTTCGACTATTTGCTTTGCCAACGTTTCGGCACTTGAAATTTTCGCCTCCGCAATCGATTTACGAATCAGATAACCAACAAACAGACCTATGATTAGGATGAATACTAGCAAAAGGGAGATGATTAAAGGGTGATCCATAATTTCACCTCCTATTGCTATAAAGTTGTGGCATTATTCATTTTTTCTTCACATATCCATTATCATGCAAGGATTCATGATTAACGTATAATTGAATAAAATTATACATAGTTAATTCTAATTGTCAATTTTATTATTGTCAAGGAAACTTCAAAATTGCTTCTCTTCCGGAAAAAAATAACGGGATGCCTATTCCATCAATAGACAACCCGTCAAAGTCAAATATCCAAACTTTCTTGTCCATCTTGGGAAGGTGTCGTATCTTCTTCCCCTTCATTTTCAATCGTATCCAAATTATAATGTTTTCTTATTTCATTATGGACTTCTTCAAAAATTTCAGGGTTTTCTTTCATGAATTGTTTGGCGTTTTCTCTGCCTTGTCCGAGGCGCTCGCCCTTGTAAGAATACCAAGCGCCGCTTTTTTGGATGATGTCCAAATCGGCACCGACATCGATGATTTCCCCTTCTTTGGAAATTCCTTCCCCATACATGATATCGACTTCCGCTTGTTTGAAAGGCGGGGCCACCTTGTTTTTCACAACTTTCACCCTCGTGCGGTTACCGATCATTTCATTCCCTTGCTTCAATGTTTCCGCGCGCCGCACCTCTAAACGTACCGATGCATAAAACTTCAATGCCCGTCCACCGGGAGTCGTTTCAGGATTACCGAACATGACACCGATTTTTTCCCGGACTTGGTTGATGAAAATAGCCGTCGCATTGGATTTGTTGATGGCACCGGAAAGCTTACGTAAAGCTTGGGACATGAGTCTCGCTTGCAATCCCATATGGGAATCGCCCATCTCGCCTTCGATTTCCGCTTTCGGTACAAGTGCCGCCACCGAGTCAACGACAATAATATCGACGGCACCACTACGAACTAGAGCTTCTGTTATTTCAAGCGCCTGTTCACCTGTGTCCGGTTGGGACAACAGCAATTCATCGGTGTTGACACCGAGATTTCGGGCATAGTTCGGATCCAACGCATGTTCAGCATCGATAAATGCAGCTTGACCACCTTGCTTTTGCGCTTCTGCAATCGCATGGAGGGCAAATGTCGTTTTTCCGGAAGATTCCGGACCATAAATTTCAACGACTCTGCCTTTTGGATATCCGCCAATTCCCAGTGCAACATCCAATGCCAAAGAACCGCTTGGAATCGTTTCGATCTTTTGTTGTTGTTCATCGCCGAGTTTCATAATGGAACCTTTTCCAAATTGCTTTTCTATCTGTCTTAAAGCCATATCTAATGCTTGTTTTCTCTCACTCAATGAAAATACCTCCTCCAATAAACTATCTCCATCATACGCTTTTTTTCTTCATTTGACAAGCAAAAAGCGAATAAACGTTCGCAAATTTTCCCATCGTTTTTACCGGGCGTTTTCGAATTTTCACAGGGATTTTGAAGTCGTCTGTCCGAAATCAATCCTTTACTGGCTTTGATTATTGAATTTTACCCAATTAAAAATCAATTCAAGTCCTTTCATGACGGCACGCCTCCGGACGATGTTCCGATTTCCTTGGAATTGGAAACCATAGGCTTTCGTATCTTCTCTAAGAGTAGACAAACCGATATACACCGTTCCTGCTTGCTTTTCTTCGATTTCCCCGGGTCCTGCGACACCCGTGAAGCTGATGCCGATATCCGCATTCAATTTTTTACGGACATTTTCCGCCAGAACAATGGCACATTCTTCACTTACCGTCCCTTTTTCTTGGATGACTTTCTCCGCAACGTCCAACATTCCCATTTTCACTTCTGGGCTATAGCAGACGATGCCGCCTTGCACCACATCACTTGCACCGGAAACGGAAATGAGTTTCTCCGTAAACTTTCCACCTGTCAAACTTTCTGCAGCCGCAATCGTCAACGCTTTTGCTTTCAATTGTTCGATGATCACTTCTTCAATCGTTTCTTCGTTTTCGGCGACAAAATAATCGCCGACTCTTTCTAATACAGCAGCTTTCGTTTCATTCAGCATCGAATCCAGACCTTCATTGGAAGCGGCTTTTGCGGTCAAGCGAATGACGACCCCGTCATCGGTGGCCAAAGGTGCAATTGTCGGATTCGTCTGGTGATGGATCAAATCACGCAACTCATGCTCCAAGGCCGACTCACCAATACCTATGAATTTCAAAATGGTCGATTTGATCATTTGCTCTCTCCCAGTCAACCGGTAAAGATATGGCAGAATATCATCCGTAAATAAGGCTTTCATTTCCCTAGGGACTCCCGGCAGAAAAATCCATGTTCGTTTTTCAAATTGGACGATCATTCCCGGCGCCATTCCTTTTTTATTATCGAGGACCGTAGCCGTTTTAAACACCCGCGCCTGTTTCCTGTTGTTCGGTGACATCGTCCATCCTGAACGTTGGTACCAATTTTCAATTTTTTGCATCGTTTTGTCATGGATCACCATTTCCATATTGGAAATCTCCTGAAAAGCTTCCCGTGTGAGATCGTCTTCCGTCGGTCCCAATCCTCCGGTAACGATGATGATGTCCGAACGGTCATGTGCCAATTGGAATGTTGCCGCCACCCGATTTAAATTATCACCGACTACCGTGTGGTGGTACACATCAATACCATACAAAGCCAACTGTTGGGAAATCCATTGCGCATTCGTATTTGCGATTTGCCCTAATAATAGTTCCGTACCTACTGCGACAATTTCTGCTTTATACTGTTTTTTCATTTGGAATCCCTCATGACGTGCCAATTTTTGTAAAAGTAATCAATCCCCGACACGACAGTGAAAAACAGGGCCAAATAAAGCATCAAAGTTCCCAACGGTATATTCAGATAAGAAAAAGGGAAATCATGAAGCAGCAGAATGATGATGGCGAGCATTTGTGTTGCGGTTTTCAATTTCCCCATATTTCCTGCTGCAAGCACGATTCCTTCTCCAGCTGCCACGAGCCGTAAACCGGTGACAGCAAATTCTCTACTGATGATGACAATGACGATCCAGGCAGCGGCCATATCCAATTGGACGAGCATGATCAATGCAGCGGAAACAAGCAATTTATCTGCCAATGGATCTAAAAATTTCCCAAGATTCGTGATGAGATTATATTTCCGGGCATAATAGCCGTCCACCCAATCTGTCGCTGATGCGATGATAAACAATAATGCCGCTATGAAGTGATGGACGGGCAAAGACCCGGCCCCAATTTCCCATGAGCCGAAATCCAATGGCAATGAGAGTATGAGAATAAATATCGGAATAAGCAAGATGCGGGAAATCGTCAATTTATTCGGCAAGTTCATCCTATTTCCTCCTCGTTTGTTCAAGTCAAAAAATGATAAAACCCTTCCGCATGCGTTTTGGAAGGGTGATTCGTTACCATGCCATTATTCTACGTTGAACCATAAACGTTGATGGTCCATTTCGCTCGGATCAACCGGATAATCAAATGGAACTCCGTTGATCGTTATTTCCAAATTAGGCGCACTGCCAACGTTCAAATAAATCGTTTCTTCACCAGATAAATCAATTTCAAGCGGTGAATTATCCGCCGTCACAAAACCGTTATAAAATGCTGTTCCGGCATCGTTCTCAACATCAAGCCATACATCGATTTCAGATGAGAATGTAAATATCAATTCGTCTGTCGGATTCGTAATCGTGATGGTCGATTGTGCCGGTGAACCTTCGATGACTTCTTCCACGTTGAATGCCACTTCCTCAGGTTCTTCTTCCTCCTGCTCACTTTCCGGCACATCCGTTGTTTCTTCTTCATCTTCTGTAGATTCATTCACATCTGCAGTGGAACCGACTCCATCCGGGTTCGTGATAATCACGTTACCGTCCGGCTCTTCGATTTCCGTCGGATCATTCGGTGAACTCGCTTGACTGTAAAACCAGATTGCAGCACCGATAATACCGACGATCAGAAGAACGACGATGATTTTCGGTAAGACAGAGAAAAATGCGCTCGACCGTTCCAACGATTTTTCCCGACGCGACCGTTCCACTCTTGTATATTGCACCGGGTTTTCGCCTTCCGATGATGGAATCTCTTCCTTATGTTCTTCCAACAGTTCATTCGGATCCAATCCGACTGCTGTTGCATATTCCTTAATGAAAGCCCGGGCATAAAATTTGCCGGGCAATAGATGGAGATTACCTTCTTCGATGGCAATTAAGTATCTTTTTTGTATTTTTGTTTTTTCTTGAAGACTTTCCAGTGATAGGCCTTTAGCCTTTCGCGCTTCTTTAAGCCTAGCTCCTACATCCATATCTAACACCTTCCATCTTAAAAATCAAACATGTTAAAGCCATGATTTCCTCCAAAGGCCGTTCCCTCGATCCGTTCATAGGTTATCTCTTCATCTTCATGACTTCTCAATTCGATGATGCAGTCAAAATCGTCTAGGGTATATTCAGTTGCTTCCACAAATACATCCGGATGTTCCACAACCTTTACCGCCGGCAATTGCATCACTTCACGGATGAGGCGCCAATGTTCTTCATTTGCACGTCTCTTGGAAACGACACCATCGATGATGAAGATGTTGTCTGTGTGATATTCCCCGGCGAGCAGTTTATTTCTCACCGTTTGTTTAATCATCGTACTTGACACGAAAAGCCACCGCTTATTTGCGCAAACACTTGCGGCAACGATCGATTCGGTCTTGCCGACTCGCGGCATCCCCCGGACCCCAATCAGTTTATGACCGTCCTGTTTGAACAACTCCGCCATGAAATCGACGAGAATCCCAAGTTCATTCCGGACAAACCTGACGATTTTGCGGTTTTCTTCATCGGTGTGGATATATTTTCCATGGCGCACAGCCATGCGGTCTTTCAACTTCGGCTTTCTTATTTTCAACACTTTTATAATATCGACAGTAGCTAAAATCGATTCCAGTCTTTTTATATTTTCATCCTTTTCGGAAAGCAAAAGGAGGCATCTTCGTGAATTTTCCAGTCCATTGATCATGACGATGTTAATGGAAAGCATTCCTAACAACGTGGAAATATCGCCGAGGAGTCCCGGGCGGTTGATTTGGTTTTCATATTCAAGATACCATTCGGTTCTTTCCATGGTCTTTTCCCCTTTCATAACGATAGAAAGGCAAACGTACGATACATTCTATTTCTACTATAAATGATTTTGCGGGCAGTGAAAAGGGTAATTTGAGAAACAAAATGAAAAGAAGCTGTATACATTTTAAATATACAGCTTCACACACTTTTTATCCATTAATATTGCCTTGTTTTTCCACCAATTTCACCATGGAACTGGCAATTGCCTTCTGTTCGTCTTCAGAAGCGGCATTCCACAATTCCTTCAACACTTCTTCCTCTTTATTCTTAGCTTCGACATTCGCCGCCAAGTAGTCACCGACTTCATGTGCGAGATTCGTAATGGTTTCATGTTCCATCCCGTGCTCTTTTGCTTGTTGCAAGCGGTTGGCCAGGAAACTCTTCCAGGAGTCGAAATTATCGAGAATGGACATTGTATAGCCTCCTTTTCAAATTCGTACGCATAGTATTTTACATTGTCACATGCTTTATACATGCAGAAAATGGCTATAACATCCATCCTCCTGTAACCGGAATGATCTGCCCATTCAAATAGCTTGTTTCTGTATCCAACAAGAAATTGACCGCTTCAGCCACTTCCTCGGGATATCCCGGCCGCTGTAAAGGAATTGTTTCTAAAATTTCTTGACGTTCATCTTCATCAATGTCCTGATTCATTTTCGTATCGATGAAACCGGGACTGATTCCAAGGACGGAAATATTGCTCTGTGCCACTTCCTTGGCAAGGGCTTTGACAAAACTGTTTTGGGCGCCTTTCACCGACGAATAAAGGACTTCAAAACTAGCGCCGACGTCCCCCCAAATGGAAGTGATGAAAATGATTTTACCGGCCTGTTCCTTCACCATCGATGACAAGCAATATTTCGTGATCATCCATGGTGCCTGTACATGGAGCAAAAGCATTTCCTCCATGTTTTCTGACGTTGCATCTTGGAACAGACCGAATTCCGTTTTACCATTGGCAAAGATGACCGTGTCCACATGAAACACAAGCTTTGATAAAAATACATCGATTCCTTCTTTTGTTGAAAGATCTGCCTGGATGACACCGATGATTTGATTTTCAGCAGTCAGTTCCATAAGTTCGGAAATGGCATCCTTATTCGAATGGTAATGGAGAATCAATTGATCCCCTTTTTGCAAGCGGTGCTTGGCGATCGCCATTCCAATATCCCCGCTGGCACCAACGATTAATACATTCTTCCCCATTCTTCATCTATTCCTTTAAAATGGTGCATACGGCAAGTCGTTCGCTGCGGATCCAATTTTTCAAAAAGTTGTTCACATCTTCTACTGTAAGTGCTTCTATATGGGAAATCAACTCAAAGAAATTGATGTCATACCGGTAGTAATCGACAAATTGATTCGCGATATACTCCATCGAATTCATCGCGCGTAAAATACGCCCGATTCTTTTCCGTTTCATGCGTGAAAACTCTTCTTCGGTAATTTCCTCTTCCTTCGTTGAAATGAGCAATTCCTTCACTTTGGAGGCGAATTCTTCTGGTCTCGTCGTATTACTTCCGATGAGGGTGTAGCCGAAACTTTTATCGATATTTGTTTCAAAAGAAAAACTGGCATCGATCAGTTCTTCCTGATAAAGCTCTCGGTGGAACTTCCCACCTTTGGAAAAATAATGGTCGACTACCATCGTCGTCAAGAGATCTTTCATTAAAAATTCGTCTTTTTCCAATTTTTGATGGGACTCTTTGATGCCGACGGTACACCTCGGTACCGTGACAGGCATATGGATTTCCGAATTTGCCATAGCGACCTGTTCGGGTTCTTCCGGAAATGAACGTTTGATTTCAATGGATTCCGGAAAGCTCTTTTCTGTTTGGTTTTGTTCAATGAGTTGCATCATCGATTCAGCATCAATATTGCCAATGATGAACAATGTCATGTTCTCCGGATGATAAAAGGTGTTATAACAAGTGTACAAGTCATCTTTTGTAATCTTCATGATCGAATCGACTGTACCTGCTATATCAATATTTACCGGGTGATTTTTGAACAAAGCTTTGATCGTCCCCATGAATGACTGCCAATCCGGTCGGTCATTGTACATGTTGATTTCTTGTGCGATGATACCCTTTTCCTTTTCCACGGTTTCCTCGGTGAAATACGGTTCTTGGACAAAATCGATCAATGTTTTCACATTTTCTTCAATATGTTCCGTTGCGGAAAACAAATAAGCCGTTTTCGTGAAGGATGTGAATGCATTGGCCGATGCCCCCATCCTTCCAAAGTCGGCGAATACATCGCCATCTTCCTTCTCAAACAATTTATGTTCCAAAAAGTGGGCCACTCCGTCGGGAACAGTCACCATTTCCGTCTCACCAATCGGCACAAAGGTTCGATCTATGGATCCGTAATTGGTTGTAAAAATGGCATAAGTTTTTTCCATTTCTTTTCGAGGCATCAGGAATACGGTTAATCCGTTTTCCAATTTCTTCGAGTAAATGACTTCTTCGATTTCGGAGTACGTTTTTTTATTCATCCGATTTTCCTCCTTCAGCTGTAAGGAGATAAAGCGTATCTTCCTCTATTTTTCGAGCGACACGGATGATGTCTTCTTTTTCCACGGCTTTGATGCTATTGATGACATCTTCTAAAGTTTTACTGCTGCCAGCCAATTGCTTTTGGTAAAACAATTCGACAAGTCCGTGATTGCTGTCCATCGTTTCCCGTAAATAGTGGATGATCATCGCCTTCGTCTCATTGATGTCTTCATCGGTGAAGTTCCCGGCTTTCATTTCATCCATTTGTTCCCGGATGATGTCCCTGGCTTTTTCAAAGTCCTCCGGGGCAATCCCGCTGAAGACGAAAAGCAATCCTTTATGACTTTCAATTTGCGAAGAGGCGTAATAAGCCAAACTATGTTTTTCCCGCACATTGACGAAAAGTTTGGAGTTCGGGAAGCCGCCGAACAATCCATTAAATACTTGCAATGCCGGATAATCTTCATCTGCAAATGCCGTATTCGTACGATAACCGATATGGAGTTTCGCTTGTTGAATCGGTTCTGTTTCGATGATTTCTTTCGGTTTCGTCACTTGGCGTGTAACGGTCGTTTCAACTGGGTTTCCATCATGATTACCATTTCTTTGCAAATGGCGGCTGACGAGCGTTTCGATTTCAGGTGTGTTTATATCCCCGACGACATAAATGTCCAATTGATCGGTCTGCATCATGTTCTCGTAATATTCATACAGTTCCTTATTCGTAATCTGCTCCAAATCCGTTTCGTAGCCATTTACATGAATGGAGTAGGCTTCATCTTTACACATTTCATCAATCAACCGTATATTCGCATATCTGATTTTATCGTCACGAATCGCTTGGATTTTTTGTCTTAACGTAGCTTTTTCCCGATTGACGATCTTCTCGGAAAAGAGGTTGTTTTCAAGATATGGTTCAAACATCAATTCCGTAAAAAGATCGAGCGCCTTTTCGATGATATTTGCCTTTTCCGGGAGATATTTTTCATTGGGGACTTCCATCCGGAAACTGATGACATGGTTTTCCCCTTTTTTCACCCCGTCAATCGATAAAACAGCACCGTACAAATCATCCAATTTCAATTGCAGGGCTGTCCGATTCGGATAATTTTTCGTCGCTTCCCGTAACACACTTGGCAATAATGCCCGGAGCGTAATTGTTTCCCTGTCCAAAGGCGCCCGGAACTTGGCGACGAATGTAACGGTTTTGAACTTTTTTGTTGGAATAAAATGGATGTTGTACCCATTTTTATTAACCGTCTGTTCCATAATTGAATTCATCAAACAACCTCCTAATGTGCAATCAGACTTCTCTTATTAGATATTTTACACATCTTTCAAACGTTCATCCATTAAAAAGTGCTAGCGTAGATTTCCTCGACTAAATTTGTCACAAAACGTTTTCTGAAGTGCAAAAAACTGACTTCAACTTAAAGTCAGTTTTTTGTCGTTCAAACCGATGGGGCTTGTTCTTCGGATTCGGTTTTGGATACTAATACCGTACGGGGTTTGCTGCCTTCATAAGGGCCGACGATTCCTCTCGCTTCCATTGCATCGATCAGTCGTGCCGCCCGAGTGTAACCGATACGGAAACGTCTTTGCAACATCGACACGCTTGCCGTTTGCATTTCGATGACAAGTTCGACGGCATCATCGTACAACTCATCATCGACCTCTTCAAGCTCTTCATGATCATCTTCCGGAATCATTTCTTCCTGATAAGATGCCTTCTGTTGTTCAACACAGTGATTCACGACCCGTTCCACTTCGTCATCCGATAAAAAAGCACCTTGGACGCGGATCGGCTTCGATGATCCCACCGGTAAAAACAGCATATCTCCACGTCCTAACAATTTTTCAGCACCGCCGGAGTCAAGGATTGTACGGGAGTCGGTTTGTGAAGAAACACTGAAAGCGATTCTTGAAGGGATATTCGCTTTAATGACCCCGGTAATGACATCCACTGATGGTCGTTGGGTTGCGATGATCAAATGGATGCCTGCTGCCCGAGCCATTTGCGCAAGTCTTGTAATCGCATCTTCCACATCATTGGATGCAACCATCATCAAATCGGAAAGTTCGTCCACAATGACGACGATAAATGGCAGTTCAGGTTCTTCTTCGTCATTTTCTTGATTGTATTTCCGCACATATTCATTATAACTTTGAATATTTCTTGTCCCTGTTTCCGAAAATAAGTCATACCTTCTTTCCATTTCTGCGACAACTTTTTTCAGAGCACGGGACGCTTTTTTCGGATCAGTCACTACAGGCGCAAGTAAATGAGGAATCCCGTTGTATACATTCAGCTCGACCTTTTTTGGGTCGATCATCATCATTTTCACTTCATGAGGTTTTGTCCGCATGAGAAGAGTCGTGATGATACCGTTGATACAGACGCTTTTTCCACTTCCTGTTGCACCCGCTATCAATAAGTGGGGCATTTTATTCAATTCCGTGACGACCGCATCGCCGGAAATATCTCTTCCTAAGGCGACAAGAAGCTTGGAAGACTTATTGTTGAGCGTATCTTCCATCACTTCTCTGAGGGAAACCATCGCAATGTCCTTATTCGGGACTTCGATTCCGACTGCTGATTTTCCAGGAATCGGCGCTTCGATACGGATATCTTTTGCAGCTAAAGCGAGTGCTATATCGTCATGCAAACTGACAATTTTACTCACCTTCACGCCGGCTTCCGGAGAAATTTCGTATTTCGTCACAGCCGGGCCGACATTCACTTTCGTCACTTTTGCCCGCACTCCAAAACTGTGGAACGTTTTTTCCAATTTCCTCACCGTTGATTGGACTTCGGCTCGATCATACTGTTGACCCGTTTGTTCAGGTTTATTCAATAGTTCAATTGGCGGGAGGACATAATCCAAGTTTTCCTTTTCGGTTTCTGAAAGAATTTTTTCATCGATGTCATCATCTGTTTCCTCATCAGGTTCTTCTGCGGTTTTCATGGTTCCATCATCTTGATAAGCAATTTCAGTGAAATCGTTGATCAATGTTTCTTCCTCGTCATCCGTATTTTCCAGTTTCCGGGTTTCGATGGGGACGGGCTCTTCTTTCTTCATATAACGCTCTTTTAATTTCGTCAACATGTTGTTCATGGAAGCAGCCATCCGTTTTCCCAAGTCGAACGTCTTGGAGAGAAAATCACCAAGAGAAATTTCCGTAATGAACAAAATTCCAATGATTGCAGAGAAAACGGAAACGATGATCGTCCCGGTGTAGGAAAACAAATAATAAGTAAATGCGAGTAAAATCGCTCCAACCATCCCTCCACCAATATGCCCGGTGGAAACTTGTCCACTCACATAGGAAATGATGTTATCCCAAGTTGATGCAAGGATCGAAATCTCTTCATTGGAACGTAGAATCGGTTCATACGTTTGGACATGGGTAAATAAAAGGATACCGGCAAATAAGATGTAAAAACCGACCATTTTCCTTGTGAAAAAATCCGGATATCTCCTCTTAATCAATAACACAATCCCGATGATGAGCAAAAAGACGGACGCAACAAAATACCAGATGCCGATGAAAAAGCGGAAGAAGTTTTCCAGCCAACCAGGTATCGCGCCGTCGCTTATGGCACTTGCTCCACTGCCGAAAATCCCTAAAAATATAAATAAAAGACCTAGCAATTCATATTTTAATAGATTTGATTTATTCGATCTTTTCCGTTTGCGTTTTTTCTTTGCCATTTCTTCACCCCACAATCGAAAAAACGATTGATAAAAACCCTTACCAATCAAATGAGGCAAGGGTCATCCTGTTAACTCATTTTATTATAGCACAATTCAGCCATCTAATTCTTCTGAAACCTATCTTCTTGGAAGATTTACCGGAGTGGTGTACCCGGTTCATAGTTTTTGTTCAAATAGTCATTCGGATCCGTTGATAGAAGCTGACTCAACATCAATTCTCCATTTGGATGCTCATCGACATAAAACGTTCTCCCCTGATGGGTGACATAAGATCTGGCGATTTCTTTTTCCCTCACGTCTCGAAGCACTTCTTCGACCGGTAAAGGAGTATATAATATCATTGCAACAACTCCCCTTCCTCTTGTTCGTCTTCACGTGATGCTATCAGTTCATTGATTTTATCCATCGCTTCTTTGATCCCACCGACTTCATCGATCAACCCATATTCGACAGCTTCTTTTCCGATGATGTTTGTACCGATATCCCTGGTCAAATTCCCTTTGGCGAACATCAATTCCTTGAATTTTTCTTCTTTGATTTTCGAATGGTTCATGACAAACTGGATGACACGGTCTTGCATTTTGTCCAAATATTCAAAGGTTTGGGGTACGCCGATGACAAGACCTGTCAAGCGAACCGGATGGATCGTCATCGTTGCTGTCGGCACAATGAACGAATAATTTGCCGCAACGGCAATCGGGACACCGATGGAATGTCCCCCGCCAAGAACGACGGATACAGTCGGTTTCGACAAGGATGCGATCATTTCAGATAAGGCGAGTCCAGCTTCCACATCACCGCCGACTGTATTCAACAAAACGATGAGACCTTCGATTTTCGAGTTTTGCTCGATTGCCACCAGTTGCGGTAAAAGATGTTCATACTTCGTCGTTTTGTTTTGTGGAGGAAGTTGCATATGTCCTTCCACTTGGCCGATGATCGTCAACACATGGATATTGGAATCTCCACTTTGAGCGACATTCGTTTGTCCTAAAGCTTGTATTTTCTCAACAAGACTGTCTGATTGATTTTGTTCTTTTTTATCTGGATTCATTTTGTCCATCTCGACGCCTCCGCAAATGAATGATTACGTTTAGTATGTTCATTGTGCATCTATCCATGTATATGAATAGGAATTGACATCTTTACCGACTAAATGCCAAGAGGAATTGTTTCACTTAGTTTAAACGTATCATGCAATGCATTCAAGGCGATTTTCAGTTTTTCTTCAGGCACGAGCACCCAAATCGTCGTATTGCTGTCGGCAGCTTGGAGAATTTGCACATCTTTTTTCGCCAATGCGGAAACGACTTTTGCAGCCACACCCGGAAGGCCATTCATTCCTGCTCCGACAGCTGCCACTTTGGCACAACATTCATTGATTTCCGATTGGATATGCAATTTTTCAAACAGATTTTTGGCAAAAGGTAAAATTTCATTCGGCATTGTAAAAGCGATTTCGTTTGGAGTGATATTGATGAAATCGATGGAAATTCCGTTTGCAGCCAACGTTTTGAAAATTTCCGTCATGGAATAATGCCGGTTCGTTTTTCTGGCGATTTTCACTTGTGCAATACCGGCAGTATGTGCGATACCGGTGATTGGTTTCGCATTCAATTTGTATTCCGAATCCTTTTCCTCATCAGCAAAAATGAGTGTCCCTTGGGATCGTTTGAAAGTCGAACGGATATGGATCGGGAGTTTTGCTTGCATGGCAATCTCCACTGCTTGAGGATGGATTACTTTGGCACCTTGATACGCAAGGTTGCACGTTTCCGTGTAAGTGCAATTTTCAAGTACACGAGCGGTTTCCACCAGTTTCGGGTCTGCCGTCATTATCCCGTCCACATCGGTATAAATTTCTGCACGGAGAGCTTCTGTCGTCACTGCAAGGGCTGTCGCTGTCGTATCACTTCCACCACGGCCGATCGTCGTTACATCCCCATTTTCCGTCACCCCTTGAAAACCGGCAACAACGACGACATCATACATTTGAAAAGCATCGAGCAACCGTTTGGGATTCACCGCTTTGATTTTTGCATTCATATGTTTATCGGTCGTAAGGATTCCCGCTTGGGCGCCGGTGAATGCTGTCGCTTTAATACCAATTGCTTTCAACTCATTGGCGACGACGACGGCGGAAATGATTTCACCACAGGATAATAGGAGGTCAAGCTCTCGTTCTGAAGCATTTGTTTGTGGATAATCGACTAAATCGAGTAATGAGTCCGTTGCGTAAGGCTCTGGGCTTTTTCCTAATGCGGAAACGACGACGATCACTTTAAATTGCATTTGGATGGCTTCTCTAATATGGAAAAGGACGTCTTGCCTTGTCTTTCTCGATTGTAAAGAAGTACCTCCAAATTTTTGGACAATGATTTCCATTTCTTCACCTCTCTTTTCTCAGAAAAATGCAGCTATAATTACGCTCATTCAAGTAAAGATTGTAATTATAGCTGCATTCATACAAATTCAATCAATCACCGATTAAAGCCAATTGTTTTTGACGAGTGAATGGGCGATTTGCACCGTATTCAAAGCGGCGCCTTTGACAAGGTTGTCGGATACAATCCATAAATGGAATCCGTTCGCCTGATCCGGATCTTTACGGACACGGCCGACAAACACATCGTCTTTATCAGCTGCGGAAAGCGGTGTCGGATAGACTTGTTCAGACGGATCATCCTCCAATACGACGCCCGGTGCTGATTTCAACACATGTTGGACATCCTCTACTGAAACATGTTCGTCTTCAACCTCGATATAGACACTTTCCGCATGAGAAGTGAAAATCGGCAAGCGGACACAAGTGGCCGCAACCGATAAATCAGCATCATGTAAAATCTTTTTCGTTTCATTGATCATTTTCCACTCTTCTAATGTGTAGCCGCCTTCTGAAAACAAATCGATTTGTGGCAGGGCATTAAAGGCAATCGGATAATGCTTTTTGTCGCCTTTTACAGGTAAAACCGCCGCTTCCATTTCATTTCCATTTACAAATTGTTCCGTTTGGACATTCAATTCTTCGATGGCGTCATCCCCTGCACCGGAGACCGCTTGATAAGTTGAAACGATGACCCGGGACAA
>CALKWU010000157.1 GCA_938004015.1 uncultured Oceanobacillus sp. | reverse complement strand
GTTATGCGAGATGATCGCCGACATACAATTTCCGTTGCAGTTTATGCTCAGAGAAAATCCAGCCGGTGTAGGAACTGATGATTTCCAATTCCGGATTGATTTTCACAACGGCGACAAACGGATAATGATCGTTGGATCGATAACGGAGATCGATGAGCCGCACTTCGGTGATTGAATCAAATTCATTGATTTCCCAACGGAACACCGGCGAAAAATTCAAGAATGCGGCGATGTTTTTATCGGTTTTCGCCACTTCCATCACCGGAGTATCCGGAAGTGGCACACGCTCGAATTCATCGATGATGACAATGTGTTGGTTTTCCACTTCCCCGACATAGAAGCGATCTTTTGTCGTGAGAGCGACACGCCAATAATTTTGCTTAATCGTCGGTGATGTGGCGATGGAAACCGTATCAGGAAAATGTTCTTTTATCGTTTTCACGATTTGCCGTTTATCCAAATAACGTTTTATATAATAGAGGAAAATAACCACATAGATGCTAAGCCACGTATATCCTGGATTTGCCCCTAATACCCATGCGATGATTCCGACGATGTTCAATGAAAAAATATACGGATCAAACGTGTTGATGAAACCTTTGGCTATCCATTTATTGGAAAACGGCCGAAACGCTTGCGTTCCATAGGCATTAAACAAATCGACGACGACATGGATGACGACAGCCAGGGCGGTCCAAAGCCATAAATGAAGAAAACTGATTTCCGGGGCGAACAGATAAATCGCACCAGAGACGAGCAACCCCCAGAAAACAATGGCCGGCAGGGAATGGCTTGCACCACGATGGTGGCGGATATACGTCGCATTATCTTTCATTTTCAATACCGTATCGAAGTCCGGGGCGTGCGAACCGATGACGGTGCCGGCAAGAACGGCATGGAACAAAACCGGATCATTTGCGACGACGGGATCCAATGTTGCCAATCCTGCGAGTGAAACGCCCATTACAATATGTGTTGCTGTATCCATGTGTGGACACACTTCCTATCCTATTTTAATTATACCTATTGTATCAGAAGAAGGTGGCAAATTGATAAAAATCATATTAAAAAATTTCAACATCGAAGCTTTCCAAAACGATTTGCTTACATGGTATGAAAAAAACAAACGCAAGCTGCCCTGGCGCGAAACGAAAAATCCATATCACATTTGGGTTTCCGAAATCATGCTCCAACAAACACAGGTTGAAACTGTTATTCCTTATTTTAATCGGTTTATCGATAAATATCCAACCATCCACACTTTGGCAGAGGCGCCGGAAGAAGAAGTGTTGAAAATGTGGGAAGGATTGGGTTATTACTCCCGTGCCAGAAATTTACATACGGCAGTAAAGGAAGTTGTGGAAAAATATGATGGAAAAGTTCCCGACACGAAAAAGGAATTAGGCGAACTGAAAGGAATTGGCCCTTATACGAGAGGAGCCATCCTTTCCATTGCATATGATCAACCGGAACCTGCCGTCGATGGAAATGTCATGCGGGTCTTTTCCAGGTTGCTGTTGATCGATGAAGATATTGCCCGGGCAAAAACAAAACGTATTTTTGAAGACGTCGTCAAGGAAGTCATCGCCAAGGAAGATCCTTCTTCATTCAACCAAGCGATCATGGATCTTGGTGCTACGATATGCACGCCGAAATCTCCGGCTTGTTTGTTTTGCCCGGTACGGGAACATTGCCGTGCGTTTGATGTTGGCGCCCAAGAAGACTTGCCCGTCAAGTCAAAGGCGAAAAAGCAAAAAATTGAAGCTTTCCGTACATTAGTCGTGCAAAATCAAAATGGTGATTATTTGCTTGAAAAACGCCCGGAAACCGGTTTGCTCGCCAATATGTATCAATTTCCGATGGTGCCTGCCGAGGAAGCGACTACGGAAGACATTCCGTTATGGTTTTTTGAACAATATGGCATCCGTTTGCAGTTAGGTGAAAAGAAAGGTTCATTAAAGCATGTGTTCAGCCATTTGATATGGGAAATGGACATTATTACAGCGGTAACGGAAGCGACGGATGTGGAAGATCCTCGGCTTCGTTTTGTCGGATTGTCTGAAATGGAAAACTTGCCATTTCCGGTCTCCCATTTGAAAATCAGTTCCAAATTGGACAAGTAGAAAATGGCCTTTCGTTGAATATTTTTCCCTCCGTATAGTCTGACGATTAATGGATAAATTAATGAATACGGAGGTGATAACCATGGCAAAAAAACCTAAAAAATCTAAAGCAGGAACGAACGTACAACAAGTGAAAAAGCAAAATCAAATGGCACAACAAGGACAATATGAGACGGAATTTGCTTCTGAAACCGATGCACAAGAAGTCAGACGCAAAAACCAACAGTCTCAACAAAATAAAAAATAACGTGCAAAAAGAGCTCCCTCGGATTTGGGAGCTCTTTTTGGGTCAAGGGACAAGCTTCCCACTCGGCTCATTTGGGTCAAAAAGGGTCAGTCCCGATTCGACCCATTTTGCGAATTTTCCGGTTTTGGGTCAAATAGGGACTGTCCCGTTTCGTCCCACGGGATACTGGTTTGACCGGGTTGGATTGTCGTCTTTATAATGGGGGTAATATATAGAAGAGAAGGCAGGTTGGTTGTTGTGGGAAGTTTGCAAGTTGGTTCGAAGGTGGAAATCCATAGCTATAAGCATGATGGCAGCATCCACCGCATGTGGGAAACGAGCGTTGTGCTCCACAATACGGAAGATACGCTCATTGTCGCAAACGACCGGACGAAGGTCACGGAAAGCAATGGGAGAACTTGGATTACCGAAGAACCGGCCATTTGTCATTTTTACTCTGAATACTGGTTCAACATCATCGGTTTGATTCGTGATGTCGGCATTGTCTATTATTGCAATATCAGCTCCCCTTATGAATACAATAATGGAATCCTCAGCTATATCGATTATGACTTGGATGTCCTCGTTTCTCCGGATGGCACATACCAAGTGCTCGACAAAGAAGAGTATCAAAATCATAAACAAATGATGAACTATCCGGAAAAATTGGATCAAACTTTACAAAAGAATATTAACATCCTCATCCAATGGATCGAACAACAAAAAGGACCATTCACCCCGGAACGCACCGCAACTTGGTATGAACACTTTGTATCGATCCGCTGAGTTCTCCAACAACCGCTTTGCTTCATGTGGGACGAACAGGGACAGACCCCGTTTGTCCCACTTTTAAGGCGTTTTGTTTTACAATGGAGCACAAAACGCCGAAAATGGATAGATGAATGCAAACTATAAAAAGAGGAAGATGACCGCATGACGAGTATTAGACAATATATGGAGTTTGTAAAACCGTATAAATGGAAAATATTTTTCACGATCATCGTCGGTATCTTGAAGTTCGCCATTCCGTTATTATTGCCTTTACTATTAAAATATGTACTCGACGATATCATCGGTGTCGACACGCTGTCGACAGATGAAAAATTGACGCGGCTTTTTTGGATGATGGGCATCGCCTTTTTTATTTTTGTCATCATTCGACCACCGATTGAGTATGCCCGGCAATACTATGCCCAATGGGTCGGAAGCAAAATCCTTTACGATATCCGCGACCGCTTGTTTGACCATATCCAAAAATTGAGTTTGAAATATTATGCCAAGACGAAATCCGGAGAAATCATTTCCCGGGTAATAAATGATGTCGAACAAACGAAAAACTTTGTCATAACTGGTCTAATGAACGTCTGGCTGGATTTGATCACGATCATCATCGCACTTGCGATCATGTTTGCGATGGATATCCCATTGACGCTAGTCGCCATCGCCTTATTCCCGCTCTTTGGCTTTGCCATCAAGCATTTTTACGCAAGACTCCGGCAACTGACCCGGGAACGTTCGCAAAAACTTGCGGAAGTCCAAGGGCATCTCCACGAACGGGTACAAGGAATTCCTGTGACGAGAAGTTTCGCTCTGGAAGATTACGAACAAGAACAGTTCGGAGTAAGAAACAACAATTTCTTGAAAAAAGCGTTGGAACATACGGATTGGAACGCCAAAACATTCGCCGTGACGAATACGATCACCGACTTAGCGCCACTCCTCGTCATCGCTTATGCGGCTTATCAAGTCATCAATGGCAATATCACCATTGGAACGATGGTCGCCTTTGTCGGTTTTATGGATCGTGTCTACAATCCATTGCGTCGCTTGGTCAACTCATCGACAATCCTTGTCCAGTCCATCGCCTCCATCGACCGGGTATTTGAATTTATGAATGAAAAATATGATATCACCGACAAAGAAGATGCGGTCGAACTGGAACGGGTCGAAGGGGAAGTCGAGTTCGACAATGTATCGTTTTATTATGAAGAAGACGAAATGCAAGTGTTGAAGAACATCAATCTCCATGTTGAGAAAGGAGAGACAGTCGCCTTTGTCGGAATGAGTGGTGGAGGAAAATCGACGCTCATCAGTTTGATTCCACGTTTTTACGATGTGACCAATGGTGCCATCCGAATCGACGGAACCGATATCCGGGATGTTAAGGCCCGCTCTCTCCGGAACAATATCGGCATGGTCCTTCAGGATAATATATTGTTCAGTGAATCGATTGCGATGAACATCCGAATGGGCAATCCTTACGCAACCGATGAGGAAGTGGTGGAAGCGGCAAAAGCGGCGAATGCCCATGACTTCATCATGAATCTACCTCAAGGATACGACACATTGGTCGGTGAACGTGGGGTGAAACTCTCCGGTGGGCAAAAACAACGGATCGCCATAGCTCGGGTATTCCTGAAAAATCCGCCGATTTTGATTTTTGATGAAGCGACATCCGCCCTTGATCTTGAAAGTGAGCAATTGATCCAAGACTCGATGGAACGCCTCGCAGCAGACCGGACGACTTTTATCGTTGCCCATAGACTTGCGACGATCACCCATGCGGATACGATTGTCGTCATTGAAAATGGAGAAATTGTCGAAAAGGGAACCCATGAAGAATTGATGGCGAAAAAAGGCAGTTACTATGATTTGTATGAAATTCAAAATTTAGATAACGGGGAAAAAGTAAAAACCAGGGAGTTTTAAGCCAACTCCCTGGTTTTCATTTCGCTGCATTATTTCATTTGTTCAAAGGCACGTCCAACTGCAGCGATGGTGTCTTCTATATCTTGATCCGTATGCTCGGTCGTCAAGAACCAAGCTTCGTATTTGGATGGTGCGAGGATGACGCCTTCTTTCAATAGAAGTTTGAAAAATTTCGCAAAAGCCTCTCCATCGGTAGCTTCTGCTTGTTCATAATTCGTCACTTTTTCTTTTCCGAAATAGACGGCAAGTGCCCCTTTCAAGCGATTGACCGTAATGTCGATGCCGTGTTTTTCCGCCTGTTCCAATATCCCTTCTTCTAGCTTTGCGCCGAGACGGTCCAATTCCGTATAAATCCCTTGGCCTTGCAACACTTCTAAGCATGCGATTCCTGCAGCCATCGACAATGGATTTCCAGCCATCGTTCCAGCTTGATAAGCAGGACCAAGAGGTGCAACTTGTTCCATCACATCTTTCCTGCCACCATAAGCACCGATCGGTAATCCACCACCGATGATTTTACCCATCGCCGTCAAATCCGGTTCGACACCGTAAATTTGTTGAGCACTGCCGTAAGTGAATCGGAAAGCAGAGATCACTTCATCATAAATGACAAGAGCTCCAGCATCATGGGCCAACTTATTCACCCCTTCAAGAAAACCTTCCTGAGGTGTGACGATTCCGAAGTTCCCGACAATCGGTTCCAAAATGACCGCAGCGACTTCATTTCCCCATTTATCGAGCGCTTTTTCAAGGCTAGCGAGATCATTGTAAGGAACTGTAATCACATCGTCCGCTGTCGTTTGCGGTACACCAGCGGAGTCCGGCGTGCCTAACGTTGCAGGGCCAGAACCTGCTTCCACGAGCACTGCATCGAAATGACCGTGGTAACAACCGGCGAATTTGATGATTTTATTGCGCCCTGTATAAGCTCGGGCAACCCGGATGGTCGTCATGACCGCCTCTGTCCCTGAGTTGTTGAATCGCACTTTTTCCAAGGAAGGAATCGCTTCTTTCAACATTTTCGCAAACTTGTTTTCGAGAGCAGTCGGAGTTCCGTAAAGTGTTCCTTTTGCCGCTTGCTCTTGAATGGCTTTCGTAACGTGCGGATGGGCATGTCCAGTGATGATCGGCCCGTAAGCCGCGATGTAGTCGATGTATTTATTGCCATCCACATCCCAAAAATAAGCGCCTTTTGCCCGTTCCATATAAATCGGAGCGCCTCCGCCAACTGCTTTGAACGAACGGGATGGAGAGTTCACGCCACCGACGATATGTTCCAAAGCTTCTTCATGCAATGATTCTGAAGTAGAAAAATTCATCTCTATCGCCTCCATAAGGATCCATGTTTTTCATTTCTACATATATACACACTAAATTTTACTATATCAAAAATATCATTTTCGTACAGAGAAATAAGGAAAAAGCATAAGTGCGGAAAAACGATACTTTTCTATGATATAGTGAAGAAAAAAGATGGAGGGTTTTTTTCATGACTGTAGAAGTAGGAAAAGAAGTAAAAGATTTCACATTACCGAACCACGAAGGAAAAGAAGTGAGCTTGAGTGATTACCGGGGGAAATATGTCGTGTTATATTTTTATCCGAAAGACATGACTCCTGGATGTACGACTCAAGCATGCGATTTCCGCGACAATCATGAAAAATTCAGCGAGCTTGATGCAGTGATCCTTGGTGTCAGTCCTGATCCGGTTGAGAGACATCAAACATTCATTGATAAACACGATTTGCCGTTTGAACTGCTTGCGGATGAAGATCATAAAGTGGCCGAAGAGTTCGGCGTCTGGAAATTGAAGAAAAACTTCGGCAGGGAATATTATGGAATCGAGCGTTCCACATTCATCATCGATAAAGAAGGAAAACTTATGAAAGAATTTCGCAAAGTCCGGGTCAAAGGTCATGTCGAAGAAGCTTTGGAATTTTTACGGGATAAAGTGGGGGCATAAATCATAAAATTTTATCAAGGGGGGCAGATTCATGATCCTGTTTTCAACTCATGTTTCTGAAAAACATCGCGTAAAATTGACAGAAGAATTTCCGCAGCAAACATTCGTCTTTTGTAGATCTCCGGAAGAAGTGGAAACGCATTTGGCTAGAGCAGAGGTGTTCGTCACTTACGGTAATGATGTGACAGCAAACTTGATCGATCAAGCACCACGCTTGAAGTGGATCGCCTGCCTTTCAGCGGGTGTCGACAATTTCCCGTTTGAAAAATTACAGGAAAAAGGGATTCTTATCACAAACGTTCGCGGGATCCACAAAATCCAAATGTCGGAATATGCGATTGCCATGCTTCTGCAAGTCTATCGTAATTCCAAGAAAATTTTTGAAAATGAGCAAAAAGCCATATGGGATAAAAGTGTGCGGGTAAAAGAAATCACAGGACAAACGATGCTTATTCTTGGAACCGGTGCAATCGGTGGAGAAACCGCAAGACTTGCGAAAGCGTTCCGAATGAAAACGATCGGCATATCCCGAAGCGGGAAGCAAGTGGAGCATTTTGATGAAGTCTATCCAATCAGTGAACTGATGGAACAATTGCCTCAGGCGGATTTCATCGTTTCCGTCCTTCCTAGTACGAAAGAAACGAAACATCTTTTGACATATGAACATTTTAAAGCGATGAAGCCAACTGCCGTGTTTTTGAATATGGGTCGTGGGGACGTTTTGAATGAAGATGATTTGTTACGGGCCATCCGTGAAGAGAAATTAGCCCATGCCGTTTTGGATGTATTTGAAAAAGAACCACTGCCAAAAGATCATCCGTTTTGGACAGAAGAAAATATAACGATCACGCCGCATATTTCCGGATTGTCACCGGCATATGTACGACGTGCCCTAGAAATTTTCAAAACGAATTTGAAAGTTTTCATCGAGGGCGGAGACGATTTCATCAATGTCATCGATTTATCCCGTGGGTATTGAAGCGGAATTTCCGTCATTCGTCGCAAAAATCTTTATTTCAAGTTGGTTTTATTGACGGAATCCGGTTTTAACGATAAACTAATTATAAAGATTATTAATTAATAATCGTATCGTTTGCCGAAAGTGAGGTGCCAGCGATGTCTGAGAGAAGATTGCAAGATGCGATAGATACACTAAAACAATCAGGCGTCCGGATCACACCACAACGTCATGCAGTTCTAGAGTATCTGATAAATTCGATGACACATCCAACAGCAGATGAAATTTATAAAGCGCTCGAAGGGAAATTTCCGAACATGAGCGTTGCAACGGTTTATAACAATTTGCGTGTATTGAAAGAAATCGGCCTGGTCCGTGAATTGACTTACGGCGATTCTTCCAGCCGATTTGATTGCAATACATCCGAACATTACCATATCATTTGCAATGAATGTGGAAAGATTGTCGATTTCCACTATCCGCCACTTGATGAAATTGAGTCATTGGCGGAACAAGTAGCCGGATTTGATATTAGTCATCATCGCTTGGAACTGTATGGTACTTGTGAAGAATGCAAATCTAAAGAGTTACAAGAGCATTGATGCAAAATAAAAAAGCCACTTGGGAAACCCGAGTGACTTTTTTTATTCCTTCGATGCTTTTTTCTCCCTTGCATAGCTTCGTTTATTATATTTCTCGTCGAATTCCTTTCCTTCCAGATCTTTATCCAAAGTGAGCGGTTGTTTGCAATGCATGCATGCATCCACCCGTCCGAGCATTTTCGTCGGTTTCTCACAAGTCGGACAAATGATCGGCACAGCCCTTAAGGAAAGAGTTCCAATCCATAAATAAACGATGAGACTGAGTAGAATCGCTAAAATCCCGATAATGAAGAAGATGATCATAACCCATTGGGTGCTTTTGAATAATAAACCGACATACATAAGAAGGATTCCGGCGAATATCAATATCAAGGCGAAGGAACGGACTTTATTGATTTTGCTTGAATATACTAATCGTGGCATGTTGATAAAATTCCTCCTTAGCTTTCGATTGTAGTATAGCATATTTTCGGACAAGCCGAACGCTTAAAGCTCGATTATTTTACGACGTTTATATGACATGTTGGATGTGGGGCAATATCGTTGATGTAAGTTAAAAAATAATCGTTGACAATTATTTATTAACATGATAAATTAATAAACGTCGCTGAAAATTCCAGTTGCAAAAAAACGAGAAAATATTTTTTAAAAAAGATGTTGACACGACTTTCTGATATGTGTTATAATGGAAGAGTCGCTGTCAGACAGAAGCGGCAGATTTGCTCTTTGAAAACTGAACAAAACAACCTGAACGGATGTCAGAAGTCTGAAGCCGGAGGTCAGATGACCGAGGAC
>CALKWU010000156.1 GCA_938004015.1 uncultured Oceanobacillus sp. | reverse complement strand
AAAAAATTAGAGAGCTTTCATTGCTCTCTAATTAAATCTTTTCATATTCATCGATGACGTGTCTCAATAATTTATGGATTGATGATTGCTTTTTTAACGACAAATCACTGAGGCGGTAGACTTGTTCCTTGAATTCAGGATGTTTCATAATATATTCGACCAGATATATGGCTTCATCGTCAAAGTCTACGGAATGGGAACGGTAAATCCGTTTGAATTCCTTGATAATGTCTTTGCGATGGATTTCATTTCCTACGAGATAATCCAAGCTTACCCCGAATAAATCACTGAGCTTGATCAAACTTTGTATATCCGGTATCAATTGATTGTTTTCCCATTTGGTGATCATGGAACGGGAAATTTTCAATTCATCGGCAAGCTTTTGTTGTGTCAAATCATTCATTTCACGTAGAAATTTGATGTTATATGCGATTTGTTCAACGCTCATTCGGCATCACAACTTTATTTTAGTTTCCATTTCAATAATTCATATCGTACCACGGTTCATTTCGCTAAGTGCCGTTTATCTTGTTCTAATAATGAACATGTGATAATATGTCCCTAATAAGAACGGAGAGGTGAGACTTTTGTTGTGGTGTTGCATGGTTCTACATCATTCTTCCATCACGAGTTATACGAAAAGTTTTCTTCTGAGGAGCATTTTTCAAAAGGAAAATATAGAAATAGAAGTACTCGACAAAGCGACCACAGCCATCTTCATCGAACGTGCAGATAAAGAAAAAGTATGGCAGGCGACTGTCGATTTGGAAAGCATCGGCATCCAAACAGTTTATGCTTTTCATGATGAAAAAGATAAAGTGCTGGAGGATGCGCTTGGACTTTTGGCACAATCCCGATCCGGTGAATACCAAAAATAAACATTAAAAAAACCAAAGCTTTTTCTTTTTCGAAAAAACTTTGGTTTTATTTTGCCGATAACACAGATGCTGTATGGGTAAGTTTCCGACATGTTACGAAACTTCTTCACCGCTTGCTGGAACTTCGGTGCGGGAAAATTGTTTGTACAAGAGATAATTTTCTTTCGTGATGACAAACAAATCGTATATTTCATTATCTCGGTTGATTTTGCCGTAGACTTCAGGAAAGGTTCCATTCGCCGAAGTCACGTACGGCAATTTCGACACTGCTCGTAATGAACGGATATTTGATTTTTGCACTTTAAGAAAGACGCCTTCGATGCCTTTTGTGAAAAACAATTCATCGAAAAAGGCCTCTTTCGCTTGGCGATTGTACCCTTTGCCGAAATATTCTCTTCCGATCCAAGTGGCGAGAAATCCGTAATTGTTTTCCAAATCGAACAAGTTGATCGTCCCGATAGGCTGTTGGAATTCATCGAGAATCGTCCGTGAAATCAATTTTCCTTCCTGTTCCGCTTCCATCGTTTGCTTCGTGATGAAATAAAACTCATCCACCGTACTCGCTTTTTGCCTCACGTAAGGGAACACTTCGGGATGGATCATGAGCTCAAACAATGCCGGCACTTCTTGTAAATCACGCAACTTCAGCATAAAAAAACCCTCCTTTTTGATCAGGTGGGTATCTTTCCTCTGGCGCCCTTCTAGTGGTCCTTTGGAAATACCCACGAATTTTTATTTAAGAATATATTGCTTATCATTCAATCAACAAAAATCCGGGGTGGGAATCGAACCCACTAGAACCGGTATCATACCGGTGGCGCACCATTTGCCTTCCCTATTAAATTCGTTTGGAAAAACAGTTCTGTTTGTCATCCCTTTTCTGTATGAGCTCTAAATTTCTCAATTCATTTTACAACGTTTCATCCAAAAAGGAAATAGTTTTTTTGAAAATTTTTTGTGAACTTTTTTTAAAAAACTTCTTCGCAAAAATGCGCTGGAAGTCAGGTCATTGCAAGCTTTTCAGCACACTTCTCAATTTCGGATATCGGAACGCATATCCGTGTTTTTCCGCTTTTTTCGGATAGACGTATTGACCTTCTGTGATGAGGATCGCCATTTCTCCTAAAATCATTCGTATGAGCACGGCTGGAACCGGAAACCAATAAGGACGGTTGTTCACGGCAGCAAGCAACTTGTAAAAATCTTTGTTCCGTTTCGGTTCAGGAGCGGTGACGTTGATCGGCCCCTCGATATCTTCATTTAACAAACAATACTCCAACAATCCGACAGCATCCTCGATATGCACCCATGAAATCCACTGTTCCCCATCCCCGATTTTTCCACCGAGGAATAATTTCACAGGTAATGCCATCAGCGGGAAAGAACCTTCTTTTCGATCGAGGACCATGCCGATGCGTGCATAGACCGTGCGGATACCGAGGGCTTCGATTTCCTTTGCAGCATGTTCCCATTCGACGACGACAGAACTTAAAAAGTCATTCCCCGGCTTCGTCGTTTTTTCAGAGAATGCCAATTCCTTAGATGTCCCATAGTAGCCGACTGCCGAACCATTGATGAAAACTTGCGGCTTGGTTTCCATATTCCGGATGTTTTCAACTAGTTTTTTCGTCGTTTCGACTCGGCTCCGACGGATTCTTTCTTTCTTTTTGCCACTCCAATAGCCGAAGAGGGACTCACCGGCAAGATTGACAATCCCGGCAATAGGCGGCAATCGATTAAAATCGGTGTCATAAGAAAGAAAAGTGATTAGTTCAGTATTGGTGTGCTCGGCCGGCGTGCGTGTCAAGATGAAAACATGATGACCTTGTCCAACTAAGCTTTGCGCCAAACGCTTGCCAATGAAGCCGGTGGCTCCTGTAATAAGAAAGTTCATGGAAACCCTCCATTCATTGTTTTTGTTTCATTATACAGGAATCATCCGATTTGTATACGATGAGGTTCGTGCTAAAATAGAGGGAAGGGGTGGAGGATTTTGAAAAAAATTACCCGCATCACAACCCAACAAAAAAACACGAATCGATACAATATTTTTTTGGACGATGTGTATGCATTCAGTGTCGATGAGTCGGTCCTCGTTGAATTCAGGCTACGGAAAGGGCTAGAATTGACGGCGGAAATGATTGCCGATATTAAAGAACAAGATCTCGTCCAAAAATTTTATACTCAAGCAATCCGTTATTTAAGCTATCGGATGCGCACAGAAAAAGAAGTGCGTGACTATTTGACGAGAAAGGGAGCAAGTCCTGAGGATATCGAGGAAATTATCGCTCGCCTGACGAAAGAAAAACTCATCGATGATCGGGAATTCGCGGGAATGTTTGTCCGGTCACGAATCGACACTTCGACGAAAGGCCCGAAACTGATCGCACAAGAATTGCAGGAAAAAGGAGTCGGTGGAGCGACAATAACGGAAGCTTTGGAAACTTTCACACGTGAATTGCAATATGAGAAATGCCATCAGTTCATTGAAAAAAAACTGAAGCAGTCTTCGCGGCATTCTTTCCGCAAACGGATGGAGCAAATAAAAATGAATTTATTGAACAAAGGTTTTCCCCGGGATGTCGTCTCTGATGTTGCAATGGAATTCACCGCTGAGAAAAATGAAGATGCTGAGTGGGATGCACTTGTTTTTCAAGGGGAAAAATTGTTGCGGAAGTACGAGGGGAAATTTTCCCGTTATGACTTGAAAAATAAAATTAAAGAAGGTTTGTATCGAAGAGGGTTTCAATTTGATTTGATCGAGCGGTTCATCCAAAAATATTTGATGGATGAGTGACGAGATGAATAACTGGGCTCGCCTAGAGGAGGATATGGATGAATTTACGTTACAGTGATTACTCAGTGGAACAACTATATAAGGAAATTGCCGATTTGAAGGAAAAGGCACAGAAAGCGGAACAGCTGGGGAACATTTCGGAAGTTCAAATCTATGAAAGAAAAATGCAAGTCGCCATTTCCTACACGATGAATCCGGAAGACTTCAAACCGGGGGAGATATACGAATTGAAGATGGAACCGGGATTCCGCTTTAAAATCGAATACATGAACGGCATCTTCGCCTGGGGAAGACGCATCAACTTGTTGGATGAAGAATACGAAGAAAAAGAAGCCCTCCCCATCGCCCTGCTCGGAAAAAAAGTGGGCTAAGCAGTGTGTCAAGTGGGCCAAAAAGGGACAGACCCCGATTGACCCAAATGGGACGAACGGGAACCGTCCCCCCAAAAACAAAAGAACAGCGGGTTTGCCCTGCTGTTCTTATTTA
>CALKWU010000155.1 GCA_938004015.1 uncultured Oceanobacillus sp. | reverse complement strand
TATAGTCAATTGGTTCAATTTTCTATTGGTTTTCAGATGATACAAATGGATCAGGTATCTCAGTTTGTCAGAATGTTTGCATTTTTGTCGGACAAATCTTAAGATTACAGTAATATACATAGAAAGGGTTTATGCCTGTGCAGACGAAAGACATGAGATCAGGAATTTTATTTGCAGTCAGCGCTTATGTGCTTTGGGGATTTTTGCCAATGTTTTGGAAACTCCTCGATGACGTCAACCCAATGGAAGTGTTGGCCCATCGGATCATCTGGTCGTTTCTGTTCATGATCGTCCTATTACTGGCCATTAAACAGTTCCGCTCCTTCCTAGACGTCTGTCGGAACATCATACGAAAGCGCAAGGATTTGATTGGTATTACGATTGCCGCCCTCGTCATCTCCTTGAATTGGTTCATTTTCATCTGGGCGGTGGCGAACGAACATGTCTTGCAAGCAAGTCTCGGTTATTACATCAATCCGTTAGTAAGCATCTTTTTGGGAATCATCATTCTCCGGGAAAAAGTCGACACGAGACAAACGCTCGCTTTCATTCTTTGTATCTTCGGGGTCCTTTATCTCACGTTCAGCGCTGGGGTTTTCCCATGGATTTCCTTGATTCTTGCCTTTTCTTTCGGCATCTACGGCCTTCTGAAAAAGAAAGTCGACATCAGTGCAACCCACGGTCTCGCGTTGGAAACGATGATCGTCACCCCACTCGCTCTCATCTATCTGTTGTTTTTACCGGAACACACATTTACATTGGCAACAGATTCTGCCATATCATCGACGAATTTGCTCCTCATCGCATCCGGACTGGCAACAGCGATTCCGTTGCTTTTATTCGCCAAAGGAGCAAAGTCGATTCCGTTATCGATGGTGGGGATTTTACAATTCATCAATCCGACGATCATTTTCATTTTAGGAGTGTTCGTTTACCGTGAACCTTTTTCCATGGAAAATCTCATCGCCTTTTTATTCATTTGGTTCGCCGTTTTCCTGTACTTAAGCTCGATTTACCAACATCCAGCGAAAAAGCGGGCGAATGTTTAAGGCAAGTTTACAAAATTTTTTCAAAAAAGGGTTGACATAAGTGAAAGCTTAACGTTATAATCGTCAATAAATTTAAAAAAGATTTTCAAACAACGCTTATTGCGCCGGCTGAAAATCTTTGACACATCTCTTATCAAGAGTGGCGGAGGGACTAGGCCCTATGAAGCCCGGCAACCTTGAAGTAAGGACCCCCTTACTTTTGAACGGTGCTAAATCCTACAGATCTGACCCGATCTGGAAGATAAGAGGAGGAATAGTATAGAAGACTATACGCCCTCTTCTTAGGAAGGGGGCGTTTTTATTTCTCCCCTTCCTCCAGAACCATATCGGATGTGACTGCCCGGTGGGAATTTCCGCAAATGAGCGATGGACTGCAATGCGGAAGTGACCTTCGGGAATGGACACGAAAGCCGGAAAAAATTTTAAAGGAGGAATTTTTCATGTCAGAATTCAAATTTTTCAGTCAAGAAACATTATCACTTCACGGAGGGCAAGAGCCTGATCCGACGACGGGTGCGCGTGCGTTGCCGATTTACGAAACGACCGCATATGTATTCAAGGATACGGAGCATGCACAAAATTTGTTCGCTCTAGCCGAAACAGGAAATATTTACACACGGATCACGAATCCGACCGTTGCCGCTTTTGAACAACGGATTGCGGATTTGGAAGATGGTGTGGCGGCAGTTGCCACTTCATCCGGAATGGCAGCCATCACTTTCGCCATCCTCAATATCGCCGGCGCCGGGGATGAAATCATCGCCGACAGTAACTTGTACGGCGGTACGTATAACTTGTTCATCAACACCTTGCCGAAATATGGCATCGATGTGAAACTCGTTGATGGGACGGACCCGGAAAATTTCCGCGGAGCGATTACCGATAAAACGAAAGCGATTTTCGGGGAAACGATCACGAATCCAAGTCTGAATGTGTTCGATATCGAAGCAGTGGCGGACATTGCCCATGAACATGGCATTCCGTTGATCATCGACAATACATTCGCTACCCCGTTCATTACAAAACCGATCAGCTGGGGGGCGGATATCGTTGTCCATTCTGCGACAAAAT
The DNA here is from genome assembly GCA_938004015.1 of uncultured Oceanobacillus sp. Lineage (GTDB taxonomy): Bacteria > Bacillota > Bacilli > Bacillales > Amphibacillaceae > Oceanobacillus. The sequence continues at coordinate 1,690 of CALKWU010000155.1, read as the reverse complement.
GGATCAGCGGACATGGAACAACCATCGGTGGGGTCGTCGTGGACGGAGGACGTTTCAATTGGGACAATCCTCGCTTCCCTGAGTTCACGACACCGGATGAAAGCTACCATGGCTTAAGATATGTCGACGTCGGGCCGGCTGCTTATGCGACGAAATTACGGGTACAGCTTTTACGTGACATCGGATTTTCTTTAAGCCCGAAAAGCGCCCATACGTTTTTCCTTGGTTTGGAATCGTTGAAAGTGCGGATTAAGCGTCATTTGGAAAATACAAAAGAAGTCGTCGATTATTTGGTGAACCATCCAGCCGTGGAATGGGTCAACTATCCGGGCTTGGAAGACCATCCGGCTTATCCATTGGCGAAAAAATATTGCCGTCGTGGTCCAGGTTCCATCGTGACGTTCGGCATTAAAGGCGGACGGGAAGCCGGACGGAAAGTGATCGACCATATCACTATCTGGTCGCATGTGGCAAATGTCGGAGATTCCAAGTCGCTCATCATCCATCCGGCATCGACGACCCACCAGCAGCTCAGTGCGGAAGATTTGGCAAAGAGTGGAACACCGGAAGAACTCATCCGTCTTTCCATCGGTCTGGAAGCGACGAAAGATATTTTGGCGGATCTCGATCAAGCGATTGCGAAGGCGACAGGAACCGAACCGCAGATCAAACAGACGGAAGAAGATGTGGTCGAGTGGCTGCTCCATTCTCCTTTCGACCGGACAGATGGATTGCGCAAGAAAACGGTCGCAGTTTCGGGAGTGGATGAGGCGACCGAGAAAAAACTGCGAAACTATGGATTCCAAGTCGTAGCTTTTGAAGAAGACGTGGACGTCATCGATGCCCTCGTCGTGAACGGGCAAGAACTATCGAAAGAAACGGTGGAAAAACTGATCAATAAACAAGGGAAAATTCTTTGGGTGGAAAACGTTGTAGATGATGCTGCGATTGAAAACGCAAAAGCAGCGGGCATCTTCGTCATCACAAACAAGTCAATTGCCGTTGCACTCGATGAAGTCCGTGGCAGCGACGTCGCAAAAGAAACAGTGCATGTATAAAAAGCGGCTGACGTCTGAGCCGGTTGTTAAAAACAGCTAGTTTTATCTTTTTCAATAATAGTTGGGACAAAACAGATTTTTCTATGGTAAAATCCGAACAACCTACTAATCAGCTCCGGAAATATACGGAGACTCCAGCGGGATGAAAGGCCTAGTTAAGCCGTCCGCGCAAAGCGAAGGATATTTCCTGAGCGGGTTGCACCTTTAGTAGTTTGGATTTTCTCATGTTTTGTCTCAACTTTTTTATTTCCTAATGGGGATTTGCCCTTTGTGTTTAACCTGTACATTTTTTGAGAAAACTAGAAGTATAGTTGAAGGTTGTTGGACAAATTTAACACACCCTTTATACTGGAGATATACAGAATCTAGGTGTGATACAGCAATGAGAAAATTTTTCATCATCTTTTTCATCATCTTGGCGGCAGCAGTCGGGATACTCCATTATTTGAAGAATGACAAATCGCAACTCGATCAACCCTTGATTACCCAAAAAGAAGATGAAGAGCTTATCGAAGAATATACAGAAGAAGAAACGGAAGAAACCTTAGCAGAAGAGGAAGATGACAGTTTCACCGGACGGTTTACCATTGCGATCCAGGAAACGTTCGACCGGATTTTCCAACGGGAATTGA
>CALKWU010000154.1 GCA_938004015.1 uncultured Oceanobacillus sp. | reverse complement strand
GGATAAAAAATACGATGCGATCATCAGCACTTACACGTTGCACCATTTGACCGATGAAGAAAAAATCAGTTTCATCTTAAGTGTATTTCCATTATTAAAAGATGATGGAAAAATTTATATTGGCGACATTTCTTTTCATACGAGAGCTGCGTTGGAGAAATGTCGGCAAAAACATATCGCTCAGTGGGATGATGATGAATATTACTTTGTTTATGACGAGTTGACACGAAAATTGGAGAACCATTGTACCTGTCATTATGAGCAAATGTCCCATTGTGGCGGGTTATTCATTCTTTCACGGTGAATAATTAAGGTGCAGCAGTTGATTTGCTGCACCTTTTCATTCCTCTGTCCCAATTTACTGTGCCGTAAGAGTCACTTCGGTTTCCCGGAGTTCTCCATTACGGTAAAAGGTGATGGTGAGGATGTCGCCGATTTCCTTTTCCTGAAAAAGGATCCTCCGTAAATCAATCACGTTGGCAGTCGGTTGGCCGTCCAACTCGACGATGACATCAAGCCTCTCGATTCCACCTTGGTCGGCAGGTGAGCGGGGCTGTACACTCCATACATATACACCACTCGTCACATCGTCTGGAAGTGATAGGGTACTTTCCCATTCTGTATGCGGGATTTCATCGAGGGAATAAACTTCCACGCCAAGAAACGGACGGTCCACAATACCTTTTATTTCCAGTTCAAACATGATTGGTAAAGCATAATCGATTGGAATCGCAAATCCTAAACCTTCCACAGCCGCTTCATTGATTTTCATTGAATTGATGCCGATGAGTTGCCCGTAAATATTGATCAGTGCTCCGCCGCTATTGCCCGGATTAATGGCAGCATCGGTCTGGATGACTTCCGCTTGCCAATCCGGTCTGCCATCCATATCAAAATCTTGGGGAATCGTCCGTTCCGTTCCGCTGATGACGCCCTGGGTCACGGTACTGGAAAACATGAGTCCGAGGGGATTGCCAATCGCGATTGCGGGCTCACCGACTTTTACATTTTCAGAAACTCCAATCTCGATGGCCTCGTCTACGTATTCACTGGACATCCGGAGAACTGCCAAATCGGAGAAAACGTCGCTGCCGACGATTTCCGCTTCGACATGTGTATCATCATAAAGCACGACTTCCACTTCGTCTGCTCCTTCGATAACATGGTGGTTCGTGACGACAAACGCAGTATCACCTTCGATTTTATAAACGACACCAGAGCCGGTTCCTGCTTCAATCGATCCTTGTTCGAGCCAAAAATCATGTTGCCGTTGAATATTCGTCACACCGACTACAGTTGGCGTCACTTTTTCTACGATTTCCGTGACTTGCGTTGAAATGTCAACCGTTACGGAAGTGTTGATGGGGTTTCTGTCTTCATGATAGGCAATCGATTGAGGGGAGGGAGCTTCCGTCGACTGGGGAAGAATATTTTCCTTCATCAGTTCAGGAAGAACGACCGTCACGATAACCATCCCAATCAGAACACCTAAAAGCAAGGGGGTGAGCCAAGAAGATTTCTTACGTTCCCGCGGTTTGTAATATCCCATCTGATTTCCTCCTCATATCCGTTTAATTGATAGTATGACCAATAATCGCCGCTTCATAAACGGTTAAACAGATGAGGTGAATCTTCCAAGCATGAAAAATGGGTCAAACAGGGACTGTCCCGTTTGACCCACTAGACGACTTCGTATAATTCGGTTGGTTCTTTCGGATCGGTGTCACAGATTTCGATTTGGATTCCCCGTTCTTCAAGGATGCGGGAGACCGACATGCGGGCAAGGTCTTTCATGTTGTTGTCTTGGCTTAAATGGGCTAGATACACCCGTTTCGTATTGTTCCCGATCACATCGGCAAGGGCAAGCCCTGAATCTTCATTGGATACATGTCCGACATCGCTTAAAATCCGTTGTTTCACACTCCATGGATACCTTCCCATCCGCAGCATGTCCACATCGTGATTCGCCTCGAAAATATAGGCATCCGCATCTTCCACTGTTTTTTTGATGCGTTCTGATACATAACCTAAATCCGTGACGAGGGCGACTTTTTTTCCATTGCTGTAAAACGTGTAAAATTGTGGCTCTGCTGCATCATGGGAAACGCCGAACGATTCGATGTCCATATCGCTGAATGTTTTCACTTCTTCCAAACCGAACACAAATTTTTGATCGATGGAGAGTTTTCCTATCGAACGCTCCATTGCCTTCCATGTTTTTTCATTGGCATAGATCGGTAAATTGTATTTCCGAGCAATCACACCTAACCCTTTAATATGGTCGCTATGTTCGTGAGTCACTAAAATGCGCGTGATGTCTTGCGGATTAAGTTTTGCTTTTTTAAATAAACCATCCAGTTGCTTGCCACTAAGTCCTGCATCAACTAGTATTTTCTCTTTTTTTGATTCAATGTAAAAAGCATTTCCGGTACTGCCGGATGCGAGTACACTAAAACGTAAACTCATTCTGTTTCACTCCGATTATTTGTCTCTAATCTTCTCTCCAAAGCCGGTAACATGGAGTCTTTTAAAGGATTTTCATCATCCAATGCATGGAGATGGCCCACATACTCCTGAATCATATTCAACAAAAATTCACGTTGTTCGTTCTTGTAAATGATTCCTTCAATCGCATTGACAAAATGACTGCGTTCATCATTAACCGTCACTTTCCACGTAGGCGCAAACACTTGGATTCCATCAGCAGCAATGCGGGAATAATAACCGATCTCCATATCGGTGATTTCATCGCCGCGATTCAAATAATTTGCATTAAACAGCTGATAGATGACTTGAGTCGGTTGATTCAACTGCACGAGATCCCCTTGGACTTCCGACTCACCTAATATCGTTTGCGCATAATGGGTCGCTTGTTGATCATCATTCAGAAAAATGAGCAACAGTCCATTTTCGTTGTAATAAACGACTCGTTCTTCTTTTTCCTGAAAAAAGATCAAAACGTTCAATTCTTCATTATAATCCCAGAAATAGTATTCTTCCCCGTGTAAGAAATTCGTCTGAATGAGCGTTTCCAATTCTTCCACCGAAATATTTTGCGATAAACGGACGGGTGTTTCGAATTCAGCGAAGATCAAATTGTTGTTGATAACTTCCGATTCCTGTCCTTGTGCATCTTCCAGCTCCTGCAAATCCTCATCCGTCAACTCTTTTTGGATTGCAGATATGTACGCTGATTGGCTGACATCCACTTCGATCGAATCGTATTTAATCTCTTCAGCAGCGAGCTGATCTTCAATCGGCAATTCCTGATTGTCGAGATAGCCGACATCTTGTTGGCGATCGATGAGTGCCCAAATGAGATAGATGTTCAGAAAAAGGAAGCTAAGGATGAATAATGTTTTGATATGTCCCCATTGCATCCTCAGTTCCCTCCTCTTGGTATGGCTTCATCAGTAATCATGATTCTTTGCCAATTGTCGTTTTCTTTTTTATACCAGGACGGACTCATTTCAATAAACTCATTACTCTGATCCTCCCGTATATAATTCATTTCATAACCGATTGTGATGTCTTGAATGTTTTCCAAAGACATATCCGGATTCATTTCCAAATAAGCAAGGATGCTCTCACCTGCCGGCAAATTGTCATCTCTCCGTAAAACAAACGTTGTCTCAAATAAATGAAGCGGCCGATTGTATTCGATGAGTTGGACGCTGTTTTGTTGAGCTTCCCAACGCTGTTCAATCGTAGCTAATTTGTTTCTGTTGAAAGTCGGATACCCATCATAATACATGCGGAAAGTCACTTGATTCGGGTCGGTGGACAAACTTTCCAAACGGTAATCTTGTGTCCAACCTCTATGGTTATTGACGCTTAAGATGGCACGATCCAACACATTCATTTCCGTCAAGATGCGATCGGTTTCTTCCGTTGTCGATGCCACATGACTGACGTATTCCATACGCATGCCATCTTGAATGATACTCATTTGCCGGTTATCGGTGAAGTAAACTTCTCCGATCGTTTGCGATCTCGTTTCCCTGACTACAGAAGGATTGGTGAATAAAATATTCACGAACAACGATGGTTTGATTTGTTTCGGTGTGATTGAATAAATCGGCAATTCAATTTTTCCAGCCGGAAAGTAAACCGGATTCGTGTCGGGATTAATGACAAGATATTCCGTCAACATATTTTCATCCAATTCATTAAGCGTACTCCAAAACTCTTCATAAATATCCGCGTCTGTGATCAAGGCAGCCGCATGTTCGTTCGATTCGTCGGATACAAACTCGATTTGCAGTGATTTGCTGTCATGGATGTAGCTGATAAATATACGTTTTAAAGACCAGGCTGGAAACTCAATATCCTCCCGGCCGAAAGTGAACAAAGCATTCAACACTTCCATTGGGAGTTCATCCGGAAAAATAATTTCGATATATTCCGAAGACCGCTCAATTTCTGATGTTTCACTGTCGTACTCAGCGAAATCGGTGATCACTGATTCCTGCATTTTTTCAAAAAAACGGTCTTGTTCTGTTTTATTTTTAAATCCATAATCTCCCTCATCGGTATGGAAAATGATGTCGCTTGGCTTGATAAGAGTCCGCTTCGACTGTTCGGTACCTCCAACATCCAATTCGTTTTCAACGACTTCTCCACCGATTGTCTGACTGGAACTCGGTTGATAGTTCCACAATGTATATGAAAGGATGATGCTAATTCCAATCATCACGACGAGAATGAAGGATTTTGCCGTTTCCAAGTTCATTTTGCATCCCTCCGCTTCCTCTTGATGAGCGGTAGCGTAAAGTAAATCGTCGTACCGAAACCTTCTCGGCTTCTTGCCCAAATTCTTCCATGATGGGCTTCGACGAGTTCTTTCGTAATCGCAAGTCCTAAACCGGTTCCACCGAGCGCTCTCGTTCTTGCTTTATCCGCACGATAGAAGCGGTCAAAGATTTTTTCCAATTTGTCATAAGGAATGCCCACTCCTTCATCCTGGATGGAAATGAGCAAATAATGGCGCTTATTCTCCACGCGAAGGATGATTTTTCCGCCTTCAGGAGAGTACTTGATCGCATTTGAAATAATGTTGTCAAGAACTTGGGTCATTTTATCTTTATCGATCCAAACATAATATTTTTTATTCGGCAATTCTCTATCCATCGTGATCGTTTCCGGCAAATTCATTTCGAAACGATTGATTACTTGATGGAAATAATCGACGAATTCGACTTCTTCTTTATGCATCGGATGTTCGTCTGCATCCATTTTCGAAAGTTGGAGCAGGTCATTCACCATCCGGATCATCCGTTCTGTTTCGTTTTGTGTCACTTCCAGGAATTTCGGAGCGATTTTTTCGTCTTTCCAAGCTCCTTCTGTCAATGCTTCCAAGTAACTTTTCATCGTTGTGAGTGGTGTCCGCAATTCATGGGACACGTTGGAAACGAAATCCCGCCGTTCCTGTTCAATTTTCTCGTCTTCTGTTACATCATTCAACACTGAAATGAAGCCGGTCACGGTTCCTTCATCATCTTTGATCGTCGTAAAATTAGCCCGGATGAGGAAAGGTTGATTTTCATCACTTAAATCGATGATCATGGAGCTGTTATCCCGCAGTTCGGAAATATCTTCAATTTTCTCGTCCAAGTGGAGGACTTCCAATAAATCATCGCCGATCATATCTTCCGGATTTTCACCGAGAAGGATTCCCGATGCTTCATTCATCAAGGTGATCGAGCCTTCTTGATCCGTCGCGATGACACCATCCGACATGTTGGAAAGGACAGAGCTGAGCTTGAAGCGCTCTTCTTCGATTGTCGCATAGGAATGCTTCAAACGACTGTTCAAATCGTTGAATGCTTCGGATAGTTGGCCGATTTCATCTTTTCCATACACATTGACTTTCTGCGTGAAGTCGCCTTGAGCCATGATTTCCGCTTGTCTCCGCATTTCCTGGATCGGTTTGGTAATGGAGCGGGCGACAAGCACTCCGATAATGGCGGAGATCGTAATCGCCAGCAATGCGCCTTGCAAGAAAATTTTGTTCACTTCATCCAATTGGTTGTAAACATCTTCCCAGGACGATTCTAAATAAATCGCTCCGACAACGGCATCTTCCGCATTATGAATGGGGTCGACTCGCACGTAAACATATTCTTCCGTTTCTTGGTTGAAAAAATCGTCGGCGTGAGTCGTGTCAAAGAATAGGACCTGTTGGATGATTTCCCTTGTCAGCCGTTGACCGACATCATAGAGATTGCTGTTCGTACCGATGATTTTACTTTGGGTATCCACTACGATGACGTTCGTCAATTCATCCGTACTCAGTTGATTGACGATATCTTGGACTTTTATTTCGATGGACGGTCCTTCGCCATTATCGCTTTGATCCTGGCTGAATACGATTTCCAGATTGTAGGTAAGCAATTCCATCCGGCTCGAAATCGTATCCATAAAGTTTTCTTTCAAATTGTTTTCCAGCTGCCCGGTGAAAAACGTTCCGATCAATTGGACAGCAAGAAGCAACAACAGAATATATATAATGATGAATTTCAGTTGGATGGAACGAAAAAAACCGATTTTATGCATTGCAATTACTCCTGCTCAGGATTACGCAAATAGTAGCCCACTCCACGGCGGGTCACAATCCACGTCGGGTTGCTTGGATTCTCCTCAATTTTTTCCCGTAATCTTCTGACCGTCACGTCAACCGTACGGACGTCTCCAAAATAATCATAGCCCCAAACCGTTTCAAGCAAATGTTCCCTTGTCATGACTTGTCCGATATGACGGGCCAAATAATGCAACAATTCAAATTCACGGTGTGTCAATTCGATTTCTTCCCCATCGCGGGAGACGATGTAAGCGTCCGGATAGATGGTGAGATTACCGACGACGATGTTTTTCGACGGTTTTTCCGTTTCTTCCGGAAGTTGCTGTCTCCGTAAGTTCGCTTTCACTCGAGCGATGAGTTCACGGTTGCTGAACGGTTTTGTCACATAATCATCGGCACCGAGTTCCAGACCGAGCACTTTGTCGATTTCGGAGTCTTTTGCAGTGAGCATAATAATCGGCATGTTTTTTGTCTTTCTTATTTCACGTAACACTTCATTTCCGTCTTTGTTCGGCAACATGATGTCCAAAAGGATCAAATCCGGATCCTCTTCTTCAGCCATACGGATTGCTTCATCCCCATCATAAGCGACGACGACTTCGTACCCTTCTTTTTCCAAATTGAACTTCAGTATATCTGCTATCGGTTGTTCATCATCCACAACTAATATTTTTTGATTCATCTTTGCCACATCCTTTATATGAAAAGCTTTACTCTATTTTAACGTACTTTTGCCTTTCTGTCTGTACTATACCATGAAATTCGCACAGTGGGACAACAGGGACTGTCCCGTTTTGTCCCAGTGGTTCAAGGAGGGACTGTTCCATTTTGCCCCAATGCAAAAAAAGCACGAGGTGATTGTTTCGTGCTTTAAAGTTGGACTGGTGCTTGAGGTATATCTTTTTCGGAATAGCGGCGATCCAAATCGACGAATTTATTGTATTGTTTCACAAAAGCCAGCTCTACCGTTCCTGTTGGACCATTCCGCTGTTTGGAAATAATGATTTCAATAATGTTTTCTTTTTCCGATTCACTGTCATAATAATCATCACGGTATAAAAAGCCGACGATATCTGCGTCTTGCTCGATACTTCCGGATTCACGCAAATCCGACATCATCGGGCGCTTATCTTGACGGGATTCGACACTACGGGATAATTGGGAAAGTGCAATAAGGGGCACTTCCAACTCCCTGGCCAGTGCTTTCAAGGAACGGGAAATCTCAGATACTTCCTGTTGACGGTTTTCACTTGATTTTCCGCTTCCTTGAATGAGCTGCAAATAGTCGATGACAATCATGCCAAGACCGTGCTCCTGTTTAAGACGGCGGCATTTGGAGCGGATTTCGTTGACACGGATTCCTGGTGAATCATCGATGAATATCCCTGCATTGGATAAAGAACCCATCGCCATCGCAAGTTTTTCCCAATCTTCAGGCTGGAGTTGACCACTACGTAGCCGTTGGGAATCGATATTCCCTTCCGCACAGAGCATACGTTGGACGAGTTGGTCCGCTCCCATTTCCAGACTGAAGATGGCGACATTCGTATTGGTTTTCACTGCGACATTTTGCGCAATATTCAGGGCAAAAGCAGTCTTACCGACGGATGGACGGGCTGCGATGATGATCAAATCGTTGTTCTGGAATCCGCTTGTGATCCGGTCAAGTTCCCGATAACCCGTCGGGACTCCTGTAACATCTCCTTGATTTTGATGGAGCTTTTCGATGTTGTCATACACTTCGATGAGAACATCTTTTATGCTTTTGAATCCTTGGCTGTTTTTTCTGCTCGATACTTCCAGGATTGCCTTTTCCGCTTCATTTATAACATCTTCCACTTCATCTTCCCGTTCAAAACCTGCAGTGACGATATCCGTGGCGGTACGGATCAACCGGCGGAGAATCGCTTTTTCTTCCACGATTCTGCTGTAATATTCGATATTCGCTGCCGTCGGTACACTTTCCGCAACTTGTGTGAGGTAGGCGACCCCTCCGGCTTCCTCCAGTTGTTTTTTGTCATTCAAATAGGTCGTCACCGTCACGATATCTATCGGCTCACCTCGGTCGGCAAGGTGCATCATGGCCGCAAAAATCCGTTGATGGCTCGCCCGGTAAAAATCTTCCGGCACCAAAATTTCCGATGCAGTCGAAAATGCTTCCGGTTCGAGAAAGATAGCGCCGATGACAGATTGTTCTGCTTCGATATTATGTGGTGGTACACGATCGCCTAAAACTTGACTCAAGATGCTCCTCCCCCTTCTCTCGATGTCCATTCAGTAAAAAAAGGACTCACGGTTTCGTGAGCCACTGGGGCAAATAGGGGTAATCCCTGTTGTCCCATCATTGTTCGGTGACATGGACTTTGATCGATCCGGATACTTCCGGATGTAACTTGACCGGTACGGTTGTGTAACCTAAGGAACGGATTGGTTCGTCCAATTCGATTTTGCGCCGGTCGATTTTATGGCCATAGTCTTTTTCCAGTTTTTCAGCGATTTGCTTGCTTGTGATGGAGCCAAAGAGACGTCCGCCCTCGCCGGCTTTCGCTTTCATCTCCAATGTCAAATCGGCAAGCTCATCTTTCAATTTGATTGCTTTTTCTTTTTCTTCTTGTTCTTTTTGTGCACTTTTCCTCTTTTGTGCTTCCAATGCTTTCAAATTTCCGGGTGTTGCTTCGATTGCTAATTTATTTTTGAAGAGATAATTTCTTGCATAGCCTTCTGCTACATCTTTCACTTCACCTTTTTTACCTTGTCCTTTTACATCTTTCAATAAAATAACTTTCATTCCGATTCTCTCCCTTCCATATATTCATCAATGATTTCTTTTAAGTGTAATTCGACTTCTTCAACGGTTGCATCTTCAATTTGCGTGGCAGCATTCGTCAAATGTCCGCCACCATGCATCCGCTCCATGATTACTTGAACATTGATTTTCCCGAGGGAGCGTGCGCTGACACCGATACGTCCATCATCTCGCTCCGAAATGACAAAGGATGCTTCCACATTCGTCATCGAAAGCAACGTATCTGCCGTTTGTGCGAGTAGAACCGGGCCATAGGTGTCCCCGGGTTCTGCGGCGACGATTGCTATTGAATCACGATAAATTTCTGTACGTTCGATCAATCTGCTCCGCTTCAAATAAATATCGAGGTCTTCCTTTAAAAATTGTTGGACGAGGACGGTATCCGCACCCTTTTTCCTCAAATAAGAAGCTGCATCGAACGTTCGCGAACCGGTTCTTAACGTAAAACTCTTCGTATCTACTATAATACCAGATAATAATGCGGTTGCTTCCAGCATTTTCAATTTCGTTGTTTTCGGTTGATACTCCAAAAGCTCTGTCACGAGCTCAGCCGTCGATGAAGCATATGGTTCCATATAAACGAGCGTCGGATTTTCAATGAATTCTTCTCCACGGCGGTGATGATCGATGACCACTTTATAATCCGTTTTATCCAATAGACTTGGATCACCGACCATCGATGGCCGGTGTGTATCGACAATGACGATTAAACTTTGGCTCGTTGTAATTTCTCTTGCCTCACCCGGTTCGATGAAATGTTCCCAAAGTTCTTCATCTGCCCGAATAGCGTCAACCAATCGTTGGACACCCGAATCGACGTCATCCGGGTCAAAAACGATGTAACCATCTACACCGTTCGTCTTAGCGATGTTCAAAATACCAATTGCCGAGCCGATCGAGTCCATGTCTGGAGCTCGATGGCCCATAATGATGACTCTATCACTTGCCCGGACAAGATCGACCATTGCATGGGAAATAACCCGTGCCCGTACCCGGGTCCGTTTTTCCATCGGGTTCGTTTTCCCCCCATAAAAGCGAACCTTTCCAGTTTCATCCCGGATTGCCACTTGGTCACCGCCACGTCCTAAAGCAAGATCCAAGCTCGATTGGGCAAGTTCACCGAGCTGTGGCAATGGGACATCACCATGACCAACACCGATGCTTAATGTGACGTTTGTACTTTGGTCGCCAGTGATTTCCCTTACTTCATCGAGAATATCAAATTTCACTTTTTCAATTTCCCTTAAGATTTTCCTCGTTCCAATCGCCAAAAAGCGCTCTTGGGAAGTCCGTTTCACATAAAGGCCGTTCCGGTTCGCCCAATTATTGATGATTGCAGTCACTTCCGAATTCAAACGACTTTTTGACGTATCGTCCATCGGTAACGTGATGTCTTCGTAATTATCGAGGAAAATCGTAAACAGAACGGTTTTGTCATTTTCGTATTCCGTCCGCAATAATTCCCGTTCCGTCTCATCGATTAAATAAATTAACCGATCCTCTCTGTCAATGATTGCTTGAAAGTAATAGTCATCTATTTGAATCGAGGATTCTTCCTTATCTTCCTTAATATCGATCACTAATTCTTCTGATAACATATCAAGCGGAGAACCAATCAACTCTGCATCTTCCGAGTCGAATTTCCGCATATACGGATTTACCCATTCAATTTTATAATCTTCATCATAAAGGATAATTCCAAAAGGAAGCTCGTTCAACACTTCTCTACTTACCACTTGCACCCGTGTCGAAATATCTTGAATCTCCTTTTGTATTTCTGCACGGCGCTTTTTTTCTTGATGGATACTGAAAAAGAGGGAAAAAACAAATAGTACCGTTCCTCCAATTCCGATCATCCAATCAAAATAAAAAAGGATGGCAAGCAAAATGACGAATAGAATGTACATCATCCACAGATGATTATCCAATAACCGCTTCCTTTGCATGTCCGGCATAACTGTTCACTCCATTTTTGCTTAGCTGATCTATTTCTTTTTTTGCATCCTTTCCCGTAAGTCCAAACCTATATCAATTATACCTAAGATCCTGACGAAAGAAAGGAGAATTAAAGGAAACATCGCCGTCAGAATAATGCTTATGACGGGAATGGCCTTTGACATTTTCTTGTAATGGGTAAAGAAGAAAATGAAAGAAAACCCTTGAATAGCGAGCAATATTTCCAAAACAAGAAGGGCGTTTTGGAAACTGACCGCTAGAAAGCCTTCCGTGTCGGTACTGACTAACGATACAATAACGACAATCAAATACAACCAAATAATGGAGACAGGTAACTTCAAATTCCGGAATGGCGGGAAGCGATGATTCTTTTTATTCATCCGGTTGATGATTTTATAGCTTAGCCATTGCACGACAAATGCCATAAAAGCGGCTGAAATAGCCACGAGTGCCGGCACGAGGTTCATCAAAAGTTCCATCTGCTCGATCATTACCGTTTCCAAATTGATATCGGCATGTTGTTCGAGTCCAAAGCCTTCGATCATCTGGATATAGGTTTCCATTTGTTCTCTTCCGGTCGTTTCCAGCTCTTGTAAAAAATTCACATCTAATAGAAGCTGAAAGAAGACGAAAATGAATAAAATACCACCAATGTAACCTAATGTGCCGAAACCCCAAGTTTCATACGCCGATAGTTTTTTATGGATGCCATGACCGATTAAGATACCGGCAACTCCCATGAGCAAGGTGATCGGTAAGAATATGAGCGTGAAAAACAATGCCGTAAGGAGTGCGGTCGCAACAAGCATCAATCCGCCCGATTTTATACCATGCCTTGATGAGTAAATGACAAATGGTATTGGAAGGATGAACCCGATGATAACTGATAAAATCGGTATAAAGGATACGAATAGGAGCACGAGATAAATTGCTGTGTAAATGGCCCCTTCCGTCAATTTTTTTGATTGATTCATTCCTTGCACCTCAATTTTGATTCAAATTCTGCTGTCTTATTATCATAACATGAAACGCTTGTTTTTTTGTCTATAACGTTGTCAGTTTTTCATCGTTGAATGGATGTTTTCACATATTTCGTATATCAGATTGACATTGTCGAATTCCCTCGATAGAAATATTTCCCGGGTAATATTTCTGGCTAAGAATAAGCGTTATTCAGAAAATCATTTGAAATCTTGTCGAATTTTACGGTTGGTTGTCACCAATTTGAAGGCATTTCTTCCAGATTTCATCTATAATTGGGTAAGTGAATAAAAATTTTAAGGATGAATTCAATGATTCTCATAGAAACATTTATCAACAGCTTAAAACTTCCAAACAAACAGGCGATGTTCAAGTTGAACCGGATTGGAATGGATATTGTCGTATTTTATTTGTTCATTTTGATTTTCATCATTTCCATCCCGCAACTTGTCGTGGAATTGAAGGTTTCCGAGGGTTTGGCCGGTGGAATGCCGGTGGTTATAAAAATCATCTATTTTTTCATGTTTTATTATTTGCCGCTCACCATCGCCGTCTTCATTTTCATTTCCATTATGGCTTCGATCGGCGTCGGCGTTGCAAAACTGTTGAAACGGAAACTCAGATATCAGATCATTTGGAAATTGATCGCCTTCACAACGACGATTCCTTTTTTACTATATATGTCGCTCGCATCTTTCTTCCCGATCGGTAGCCATTATTTATTATTAGCGATTCTATATTCTTTTATTTTACTCGTACTTATGATTTTAAAATATCCGAAACGGAGACAACGAAAATAGTCGACATTGCACTGTCTCTGCCTCTGGAACCAAGTTGCTTTTCTAAATATGAACAGCCATGTATCCTTTCTAGTTGCCTCGTATCGTGGAAAATCACGGAGGGATCGTAGGGACAGCATCATCTGTATTTTTGAGAGGGAGTTTTTCAAAATGGGGAAACTACGAAACGGAGAAAAGGGATGACATGAAGAAACGCTCTTATCGAGAAGACAAGAGCGTTTTTATTTTTTATTCAGATACATACGGCAATAGTGCCATTTGACGTGCACGTTTAATTGCAACAGTCAGTTTCCGTTGATATTTTGCAGAAGTTCCAGTTACACGGCGAGGAAGGATTTTTCCACGCTCGGAAATGAAACGTCTCAATAAATCAACATCTTTGTAGTCGATATGGGTGATGCCGTTTGCTGTGAAATAACATACTTTACGGCGTCTACCACCACGTCCGCGACGAGCCATAACAAATACCTCCTTTTCACATATGAGTATTTTATTTGTTCGTTAAAGTATGTCTCTAACTTACCGTACATTTATGTGACATACATCATTACACAATATTCATGAATTAACATGCCGTTTCTAAAGAATGATCTTTAAAATGG
>CALKWU010000153.1 GCA_938004015.1 uncultured Oceanobacillus sp. | reverse complement strand
TTCAGCTTTTATTTCACCGTGATCAACACCGTTTCCCCAGCTACCGCTTCTGTTTCTTCAGTCAAAGTGAACGTTTTACCGCTGTCGGCGCTGTTGGTGATGACGATGGGCGTGACGGTATCGGCAGCATGTTCTTTCACGTATTCCAAATCAAACTCCAGCAACTTTTCTCCCTTGGATACGTTGCTTCCGTTCTCCACATGGAACGTGAAACCTTCTCCTTTTAAAGCGACTGTTTCCAAACCGACGTGGATCAGAATTTCCGTCCCATCCTTTGCCCGAAGACCGACGGCATGCTTCGTATCCGGGACATGCATGATTTCACCGTCGACGGGTGAGAGAACCGTTCCATCTCTTGGCAAAATAGCGATGCCTTCTCCCATCATCTTTTCGCTGAAGACCGGGTCGGGAACGTCCTCGAGTTTCACGATTTTGCCGTTCAGAGGAGCATAAACATTTTCTTCACTCGCCTTTTTGAACCATTTTTTCAGCATGATGAAAACTCCTTTCCGTCATTTCTACCATTATCGTACCATCGAGCTGTATACCTGTCTATACATTTAAAATTTGCGAAAACAGTAATCAGTGCTTGTACAGCTGTCATCCATCCGAAATCATTTGGCACGTTGCGAAATTCGTCGAACCGCGGCATTCTCGACTTTACTTGACGGACTGTCCACTCTTTGGGCACTCAAAGCCCTGGTCTGATATGTTGGATGAATTTTTCAGCGGCTGGCGAAAGGGGGACGGATTTTAAATTGACGATGCCAATATGGCGGCTTGGAATGCTTTCTTCCAGTAACACTTCATACAGCAAACCGCGGCGCAAATAATCTTGGGAAAATTCACGGACGACACAGGAAATCCCTAAATTGCTTCTGGCAAAATCGAGCAGCAAATCATAGGAGCCGAGCTCAAATACCGGTGAAATCGTATACCCCCTTTCTTCAAAAAACCGATCGACATAGGTGCGGGAAATCGTATTTTTCTCGAAAAAGATGAGCGGCAAATCCATCAAATGATCAAAACTTACGGGAATCTTGGAAGTGCGTTTATATTTTTCGCCACAGACGAAAATATCATGTATTTCCATACATGGGATTACCCGAAATTGCTCATCTTCAAACGGCAAATTGCATACACCGACATCTGCTTCACGGGATTTGATATAATTGAGGATTTCCGGTGTCGTTCCGTTCAAGATTTTCAATTTGACACCGGGAAATTTCGCGTGGAATTCCTCCAAATAGGGCAATAAAAAATAGCGGGCGGTCGTATCTCCCACCGCGATTCGCAATTCGCCACGCCGCAAACCTTTATATGCAAGCACTTTGTCTTCGGCCACCGATATAATTTCCAAAGCAGAACCGACATGCTCCGCGAGAACCTTCCCTTCATCCGTCAATAAGACCCCTCTTGGCGTACGGTGGAAAAGTACGACGTCCAGTTCCTTTTCAAGGCGGGATATCGCTTGGCTGACGGCCGACTGGGTCATGAAAAGTTCTTTCGCCGCTTTGGAAAAACTTTGATTTTTACTGACTTCATGAAAGACACGATACAAATCCAATTTTTCTATCATATTAATTCCCCTAATGTCAGATATTATATTTATTAATTTTACTTATAGCACGGAATGAAGGTATAGTAAAGATGAGGTTATGAAAAGTTAATGGAACATACATAAATTTGCATTAACCAGAGGAGAGATTAGCTTGGAAAGAGTAGTTGGAACGACAGCGCGTGGACTGCGGGCCCCCATCATCCATGAAGGGGACGATTTGGAAACGATTGTCGTTGATACGGTCCTCCATGCAGCGGAAGTGGAAGGTTTTCCAATCCGCAACCGGGATATCGTCGCTTTGACGGAATCGATCGTTGCTCGGGCACAAGGAAATTACGCTTCATTGGACGCGATTGCAAAAGATGTGGAGGAAAAATTCGGTGATGAAACTGTCGGCGTGATTTTCCCGATTTTAAGTCGGAATCGCTTTGGAAGTTGTTTGAAAGGGATTGCGAGAGGGGTTGAAAAAGTTGTGATTATGTTAAGTTACCCTTCTGATGAAGTGGGCAATCATCTTGTCACGATTGATGAGTTGGATGAAAAAGGCATTAATCCGTGGACGGACGTTTTGACTGAAGAGGAGTTCCGCAAAGCGTTCGGAGAGAAAAAACATCCCTTCACCGGTGTCGATTATGTCAAATATTACCGGGATATCGTGGAAGCTGAAGGCGCTATCTGTGAAGTGATTTTTTCCAACCAAGCACAAACGATTTTGGAATACACGAAACATGTCCTGGCATGCGACATCCATTCCCGCTTCCGGACGAAACGGATTTTGAAAGCAAATGGCGCTGAAACGATTTACGGACTCGATGATATTTTAGCTGAACCGGTAGATGGCAGCGGCTATAACGCTGCTTTCGGATTGCTCGGATCGAATAAAGCGACGGAAGAAAGTGTGAAACTGTTTCCGAATAAATGCCAAGAACTCGTCGAAGGAATCCAGAAAAAGTTGAAAGATGCGACAGGAAAGACAGTGGAAGTGATGGTTTACGGGGACGGAGCGTTTAAAGACCCTTCCGGAAAAATTTGGGAGCTGGCGGATCCCGTCGTTTCTCCCGCTTATACGAAAGGGTTGGAAGGCACACCGAATGAAGTGAAATTGAAATACCTTGCCGACAATAATTTCAGCCACTTAGAAGGGGAAGAATTGGAAGAGGCGATTGCCGCATTCATCGGAAATAAAGGCGATGACTTGACCGGAGCGATGGAAGCACAAGGAACGACGCCAAGGAAGCTTACGGATTTGATCGGTTCGCTTGCCGATTTGACGTCGGGAAGCGGCGATAAAGGGACACCTTTCGTCTATATTCAAGGTTATTTTGATGATTACACAACAGGAAATTAAGATATTGGAGGGGCAGCCTGAATAGGTGCCCCTTTTTGATTTGGAAAAATCGTGAAATGTTGCGAAGCGCTCCCACCATAACAAGGAAGGGAGCTCGTTTGGATTGGCAATTAAGGACGGAATTGTCTATGAAAAACACCACGGAAGAGAGCATGTTATATCAGAGTTCGGAGGTAGGTCAGATGCCCAGATCGGTCATCTGATCGCCGGCCTCAAATTTTTGAACGGCGGTAAAGTGCTACGGAGTGGCTGGAATTGATCTCGGTTGCTGGTAGTCGAGCGGACATGTTGAAGTTTTTCTCAAAAATCCGGAGTGGCAGCTGCTGCCGCTGACTGGTCGGCTTTGACACAATCAATGGCGACGACTAAAGAAATCATCAATGTCTCCATTGATTCATCAAGGACTTTCACTTGATAACTATCGCCCCAAGAGAACCATTTTTTGTTCACTTCTCCGATCAATTCGCCATCTTGATACACTTCAAAATCCATCCCCCACCAATCGCCACTCACTTCAATTCCCGCCGCTTCGATCGTGTAACGGGGTTTGAAAAAAGTGAGTTCTTTTTTGATTTTGGCGATTTCCAGGCCATCCACTTCCACCGTGAACTTCGGCAAAAAGGTGAACACTTCTTTTATAATCCGGCCGACTTCATGGTTTTCGATATCTTTTATCGTATACACTTTCGGCACTTTCAAGAAACTTCCTTCTGCAAAATAGACGTCCTGTTCCTCCGCATCTTTCACCGAAAATTTTCCCCGCATGCTGAACATGTGCTCTTTAATATATAACTCTCTCATTTTTTACCTCCTCATCCGGGTGGGACATTTGGGACAGTCCCTAAATGTCCAACCCCTGTCACGAATGGGTCAAACGGGGACTGTCCCGTTTGACCCAGTTTAAAACTCTTCATATTCTGCAGGATCTTGGTTTTTCTGTCTGCCGTCAGGACGTGATAGCGTGTTGATTTGTGCCATGTCTTCTTCCGTCAAGGAGAAATCAAAAATGGATATGTTTTCCAACTGACGAGCAGAAGAACTGGATCTTGGAATGGCAATTGATCCTAATTGATAGTGCCAGCGCAAAATGACTTGCGCCACCGATTTTTTGTGTTTCTCTGCGATGTTTTTCAACACGTCTTGCTCCAACACATCCGTCACCCGTTTCAATGGACTCCACGATTGAGTTTGGATATCATTTTCTTCATGCCATTTCCGCTGTTTTTCTTGGTTGAAAAATGGATGAAGCTCAATTTGGTTGATGCTCGGCTTTACACCGGTTTCCTCGACGAGACGTTCAATATGTTCCGGTAAGAAGTTGCTGACACCAATCGAGCGGACAAGCCCCCATTTTTTCGCATCAATCAACGCTTGCCATGCTTCAACAAATTTACCTTGCTTCGGATTCGGCCAATGGATCAAGTATAAATCATAGTAATCCAGATTCGCCCGGTATAACGATTCTTGGATCGCTTCCACTGCCAAGTCATAATCATGGTATCTTCCCGGCAACTTGGATGCAATGATTAATTTTTCACGAGGGACTGACGATTGACGAACCGCTTCACCAACTGTCCCTTCGTTTTCATAGTTATAAGCGGTATCCAGCAAACGGTAGCCGTGGTCAATCGCACTCAAAATCGATTGCACACCGCTTGCCCCTTTCAGCTTGTACGTACCTAGTCCAATGGCAGGCACTTTCAGGCCATCATTCAACGTCATTTCAGGAATTAATTGACTCATGAAAACCGCTCCTTTTAACTGGAATTGGATTTTGCTTTCAAAGTAATATTAGTATAGCATAAAGATGGGTCAAACAGGGACTGTCCCTTTCGACCCAAATGGGACAAGGGGACAGTCCCCGATTGACCCAGATTGGAGGATACGGGAATGAAATTAACAAACATCACCATTCGCCATTTGCAAATGAAGTTGAAGTCCCCTTTCGAAACGAGCTTCGGCACGCTGGAAACGAGGGACTTTTTACTATTGGAAGCAGTCGATGAAAGTGGCACAATCGGCTGGGGGGAGTCGGTCGCTTTCTACGCTCCTTGGTACAATGAAGAAACGATGTACACAAACTGGCATATGTTGGAGGAATTTTTGATTCCGCTCGTCTTACATAAAGAAATCAACCATCCTGATGAAATAAGCGATATTTTCTCTCCAATCCGCCATAATAATATGGCAAAGGCAACATTGGAAGGTGCCGTCTGGGATATTTACGCCCAGCAAACGAACCAATCCCTCGCCCAAGCGCTCGGCGGAAAAAAACAAAAAATCGAAGTCGGTGTAAGCATCGGCATCCAACCGACGATCGAAGACCTGATCGCAGTCGTCGATGATTACGTGAAGGAAGGATATAAACGGATCAAAGTAAAAATCAAACCAGGCTGGGATGTGGATGTCATCCGGAAATTAAGAGAGGCATTCCCCGATCTCCCCATCATGGCGGATGCCAACTCGGCCTACACCTTGAATGATGTGGATCGTTTGAAACAATTGGACGAATTCGATCTCATGATGATCGAACAACCTTTAGCCGTCGATGATATCGTCGATCATGCCCAATTGCAAAAAGAATTGAATACGCCGATTTGTCTGGACGAAAGCATCAACTCGTTGGAAGATGCACGAAAAGCCATTGAACTTGGAAGTACAAAAGTGATCAATGTGAAAATCGGTCGGGTCGGCGGATTGACAGAAGCAAAAAAAATCCACGACTACTGCATGGAAAAAGAGGTTCCGGTCTGGTGCGGCGGCATGTTGGAGTCGGGAATCGGCCGAGCCCATAACATCGCACTGACATCTCTTGCCAACTTCACCTTGCCGGGAGATACGTCCGGATCTGACCGTTACTGGGAAAAAGACATCATCACACCGGAAGTCGTTGCAATAGACGGCTATATCCAAGTGCCACAAACTCCTGGAATCGGCTACGACATCGATCGGGAGGCAGTGGAAAACTACACCATCAGCAAAAAACACTATCGTTAATGGGTCATCAGGGACAGTCCCTAATTGACCCACTTTTCCATAATTTGGTGGGACGATGAGGGACAGTCCCTGTTTGATCCAATTGGGACGAACGGGGACTGTCCCATTTTGTCCCAGGTATAACCTTTCGTATTTGTTTCATAATAAATGGCAGGTA
>CALKWU010000152.1 GCA_938004015.1 uncultured Oceanobacillus sp. | reverse complement strand
ATCGATCGAGGACTTGACTGAATTGAAATCGAAGATGTCACCGTTACTCTTATTCGGTTTTCAAGGTACAAAAAATGAAATAGATGTCTGGTGGCGATGGCGGAAAGGTCACACCTGTTCCGATACCGAACACAGAAGTTAAGCTTTCCAGCGCCGATGGTAGTTGAGACTTAGTCTCTGCGAGAGTAGGACGTCGCCGGGCATTCAAAAAAAGAAACAGATTCAGTCTGTTTCTTTTTTTATTGGCATTTATCCGGAAAACAGAGACGAGAGGTCAGTTCATCCATCTGATGTCGACATTTGACTGACATCCGGACTCAACTCATTTTGTATCAACGGAATCAAAACATGCCTAAATATATATAAAAGGATAAATTTTAAATTCAGGTATTCTTTTATCAAGTGTCCAGCAATAAATATGGATGAAGATGAAACGTTCATCTATTCCCAGACACATCACTTTAATGTCCCGGTTTCTACCGATTCGTTTGCTTTTTGCCTATTTAAAGAGAGGCCAGAGTTCAGAAAATCAGAATTCATCGGCCATACATCAGATTGAATCTAATCATTCATCTGACCATCGGCAATTGATACTCTGATCTCTGGTATCTGACCTCTGACGTCTGAATCCAAAATGCTTTTACAATGGGACGATATGAACTATTTGTTCATTGTCGGTAGAGATTTCCCTGGCATGAACTTTTGCATCACTTGTCCTATTCCTTGATTTCCGTTACGGCTCATGGAATAGAACGTTGCAGCTCCCACTCCGATGGAAGCAAGAAGCGGTAGCCAGATTCCGTTTCTCAATTTGATCCATCCCTTCTTGTCTAAGCTATCAGACATTTTATATTTTGCACTGCATTTATCTGAAGATACCAGGCAGCTTTTGGAAACGGCAAATTCAGAATTCAGAAGCAAGAGGGCAGATGTCAGAACTCAGTGGTCAAAGGATCTGATGTCAGAAGTCAGATCATCAATGTGATGTCCCGCATCCGTAATCCGGCATCTGATTCCCGGTCTCTGCTCTGCCCTCTGCCCTCTGACATCTGACCTCCGGCTTCCGACCTCTGAACTCTGCCTTCTGACTTCCGGAAAGATGTTTTCCGTATATGCGAGAAGCGATTATGTGGTAAAATAACATAGGTATCATATACAGAAATATAGGTGAAAATATGTCTACATTCGTTAGAGGATCCTTGTTGCTGACAGTGGCAACATTTCTTTCCAAATTTTTAGGACTAGTTTACGTTATTCCCTTTCAAGCTCTTGTAGGAAATGAAGGGGGAGCGTTATACAATTATGCTTACACACCTTATAACATTATGTTGAGTGTTTCGACAATTGGACTACCGCTTGCGATGTCGAAAACTGTTTCCAAATATAATGCGCTAGGGGATTATGCAACAGGTAGACGGACGTTCAAATATGGCACGATTCTTATGTTCATCACCGGTTTTGTTTCGTTTGTCATTTTGTTTTTCGGTGCGGAATGGTTAGCAAGTTCTATGGTCACGAATACGGATCCTGCAAAAGGGGTCATAACAGACGATGTGATACTTGTTATCCGTACTGTGAGTTTCGCGTTGATCATCATACCGGCGATGAGCATCACACGCGGTTTTTTTCAAGGGTATGAATCAATGGGGCCATCAGCCGTATCTACAGTAACCGAACAAATCGTTCGGATATTGTTCGTGTTAGTATCTGTTTTTATCGTCATCGTCATTATGGACGGAACGATTCCTACTGCTGTCGCATTTGCGACATTCGGTGCGTTTGTCGGTGCAATTGGTTCTTGGGCGGTCTTGTTGTATTACTGGAAAAAAAGGAAACCTTACCTCGATCGTCAATTGAAAAAACAACGTGTGGAAAGTCAGGTGTCGGTAAGAGAAGTTTTTCTGGAAATGTTCACCTATGCCGGACCATTCATTATTGTCGGTCTTGCCACATCCTTGTATCAACTGGTTGACGCTTTCACCTTTGAACGTACTATGCTTAGAGCTGGATATGAGGAAACTTGGGCGTATGGGGCGATCAATACATATGCGCATAAAATTGTCATCATCCCGGGAACGATTGCGACAGGGTTATCGTTGGCGATTCTTCCGGCGTTGACAAGAACATTTGCACAAAAGAAAATGCAAGTCCTCCATGAGCAGGTCAACCAGTCTTTACAAATTGTCTTAGTGCTCGTGATTCCGGCTGTCATTGGAATTGTTTGTCTTGCGGATGTGTTCTATGGTTCTTTATTTGGTCTGGAAAATATTGAACTGACCGGAACATTATTAGCGTGGTATGCGCCGGTTGGCCTGTTCTTCTCTTTATTCACGGTGACCGCTTCGGTGCTCCAAGGCATCAATGAACAAAATTATACGGTTTTAAGTTTGATGGCGGGACTGTTGGCAAAGATATTATTAAATATCCAGCTTATCCAATGGTTCGGTGCAAAAGGGATTATATTCGGTACAGGAATCGCTGTTATCATTGCCGTAAGCAGCAATTTATATCGGATTAAAAGATCTGTTTCATTTTCATTCCGACAAATCCGTAAACGGTCGATGCTCATCTTGATTTTTTCGGCAATCATGGCCATTGTCATTTTCCTTGTAAAAGGGTTGCTCGGCATATTCATCCCGTATGAATCGTCGCGAATAGGTTCGATCATCGTGTTGCTTGCTGGAGTTACCATCGGTGGTGGTGTATACCTTTGGCTCGCTTATGCTTCCACTTTGTTGCATCACGTATTCGGTGATGAAATACCGATTCTCGACAAATTGTTGCGGAAATTCCGCAAATCTTAATGGAGGGAAAACATGCGATTGGATAAAATGCTTTCCAATATGGGGGTCGGCACGAGAAAAGAAGTAAAGGAAATCATTAAGAAAAAAGTGGTGACTGTCAATGACGAAATCGCGACAAATGGAAGCATGCATATCGACCCTGAACATGATATTGTTAAAGTAGAAGAAAAAGTGATCACCTATCAAAAATACATTCATTTGATGCTCCATAAACCGAGCGGGGTGCTATCCGCGACGCGTGATGGTCGGAAGAAAACCGTCATTGACTTGATTTCGCCAAAATACCGACATTTCGGGCTTTTCCCGGTCGGCAGGCTCGATAAAGATACGGAAGGCCTTTTATTGCTTACAAATGACGGGGATTTAGCCCATCGATTGTTGTCGCCGAAAAAGAATGTCGAGAAAAGGTACTATGCGGTCATCTCCGGTAGAGTGACCGAAAAAGATGTGGAAGAGTTTCAAACAGGTGTCGACATCGGAGAAGGCTATGTAACGAAACCGGCACAACTTGACATTTTGAAGTCGGGACAAATTTCTGAAATCGAGCTCACAATAACAGAAGGGAAATTTCATCAAGTGAAAAGAATGTTTGAGGCGGTCGGAAAAAAGGTCACCTACTTGAAACGAATTCAGATGGGTGAAATCAAACTCGATCCGACTTTGAAAAAAGGAGCATACCGTCCATTGACGGATGAGGAACTCGCTTATTGTGAAGCAGTTAAGCAATCTTGACGAGGAGAATGGCAAATGGCACATTATTTTCTGGCAGTGGCTATCCCAAATGAGCTGCAAACCTTTTACGAAGAATGGAAAGAAGAGTTGGAACCTTTTTTCCCTTATAAACGTTGGACGGCAAAGGAAGATTTGCACATCACCCTCGCATTTTTAGGAAAAGTGGATAAGGAACAGCTGCAGAAACTCGTGGAAGAACTGAGAACAATCGATGACTTTCCAAGTTTCCCCTTAACGTTGGGAGGGCTTGGCACATTTGGAGAAAAGGCGCGCCCCCGAGTGCTATTTGTCGATGTCCAACAAAATGAACAGCTTGCCGAACTGAAACAACAAATCGTTGTGCGGACGGAAAAAATCGGGATTCCAAGCGATCAACGTCCATATCGCCCACATGTCACTCTGGGGAAAAAATGGAACGGAAGAGACAAATTACCACAGGGAAAATTGCAGATGTTGAAGGAAAAGTATTCCATAGATAAACAATTCAATGTGATGTCTTTTACTTTATTTCAAATCCATCCGCAACAAGTTCCGAGTTATGAAGCTGCCGTTGATTTTCCGCTTAAAGCATAAGAAGGTGGTTTTTATGGCACAGTTAATCAAATTATCTGATTATATTTCCAGATATGAGTGGGACACTTATCGTTATCCTACTCAATACATCCGCATGAAAAGGGACAGCTGGGACCGGCTTTACAATAACTGGTTGAATGATATGACTGCCCTCTTTTCTGCAGAGGATTTGAAGCTTGAGGAAAAAACTGAAGAGGTTGGTTTTTTTGCAAAATTAAAAGATAAATGGAAAAAAACAAATGTCCATATTGAAACGATTCAGGACGAGATGGAGGAACCAGATGAACTGCCGGAAACGGAAGATGAATTGAAACAGTATTTTCTTGATCATATGTTCAACTTCCAAATGAAATGGGCGACATCGACGGTGTCACGTCAATCGATCGTCGCTGAAGAATATTACAGGGATCCATTATTGAAATACTTGTTACAACGGTTTCCCGATACGTATCTTGTCATGTATCATCCGATTTTTTCCATCAAACAAGCTCCTTTTGAAGCGGATATATTGTTGATTTCTCCGCTTGAAATCGAAATCATCCAGTTTGTGGAAATGGAAGAACATGCAGTCATCATGGCAGGAGAAGAGCGTGTATGGCATGTGGAATCGCCACGAGGAGAAAGAAAAATTTTAAATCCGATCATTTCTTTGAAACGGACGGGAAAATTGCTGGAAAGCATTTTAGTGTCACAAGGCGTGGAGTTTTCCATTAAAAAAACAGTGCTTTCCCGTACGAATCCGATTGTTTTTGCGACGGAACCTTATCAAGTGAGGTTGATCGGGAAAGATTTTTATCAGGATTGGTTTAAAGAAAAACGATTTCTTCGTTCTCCACTGAAAGGTGCACAGATCAAAGCGGCAGAAACTTTATTGAAATTTTGCCAATCCACCTCCATCAAACGTCCGGAATGGGAAGAAGATTTTGAAGATGATT
Source organism: uncultured Oceanobacillus sp. (assembly GCA_938004015.1). Taxonomy (GTDB): domain Bacteria; phylum Bacillota; class Bacilli; order Bacillales; family Amphibacillaceae; genus Oceanobacillus. The sequence continues at coordinate 22,931 of CALKWU010000152.1, read as the reverse complement.
ACGGACAGATGGAAATGGAGGAAAATTAATGTGGGTTTTCATCGTTAACCCGGTAGCGGGGAATGGGAAAGGGAAAGCGATTTTTGAAAAACTGCAAAAGACAGAAACTTACCGTTCATTGGATAGTGTGTATTCCTTCAGTGAATATGAAGGTCATGTGGAAGAACTGGCCCGCAATTGGAAGGATGAGGATAATATTACGGGGATGGTCATTGTTGGTGGTGATGGGACGATTCATGAAGCTATCAACGGTATTGGTGCAACGGACATTCCCATCGGGTTTATTCCCGCGGGTTCCGGTAATGATTTTGCCCGTGGCATCGGTGTGAAAGGAAGTCCGGAAACGCTTTTGAAACAATTCGTCCACTCAAATGACACGCGCAAATATTGGCTCGGTACATATAAACAAAACGGACATAAACGACGATATTTCGTCAACAGCATGGGTTTCGGTTTTGATGCATTGACCGCCCATACGGCAAATCAGGCCAACTACAAAAAATTATTCAATCAACTTCGCTTCGGAACAGGTGGTTACGTCACCGCCCTCCTGCAAGTGCTCGTCCGTTTTCGTCCGTTCACGGTTGAGATGATCAAGAATAATAAAAAACGCACAATTGATCAATGTTGGCTCGTTTCTGTCGGGAATCATCCTTATTACGGCGGTGGGATGAAAATCATGCCGAATGCGAAAATCCAACCGGACAAATTTTCTGTACTTATCGTCCATTCTTTACCGAAGTGGAAAGTGCTTGCTTTATTCTTGACGGTATTTACAGGAACACATGAGAAAATCAAAGGTGTTGAATTGGTGGAAGCCAGTCAGCTCACCGTGAAAGTGGATGATGAAATTTATACTCAAGTCGATGGACAAACGTCGACGACAAGGGAAACGGAAATAAGAAAGATGAAAGACTCGATTCCAATCATCATTCCGAAATAACTGATACATAGTTGTGTTTTTTTATGAAAGAAATTAAAATAGTAGATTGAATGCTACATGAAAGATGGGGAAAATTCATGATAGAATGGCTTCAGAAAGCAGTAGGGAAAGGCTGGAAGCTCATGCCGGCTGGCGGTTTGACCGGCGATGCCTACATTGCGGTGAAAAACAATCGAAAAATATTCATCAAACGGAACTCGTCTCCTTTTCTTGCAGTTCTTTCTGCCGTCGGTATCGTACCGAAATTGATTTGGACGAAACGCATGGAAAATGGCGATGTGATCACGGCGCAAGAATGGTTGCAAGGCCGGAAATTGACTCCGGAAGATATGAAAAGCAACCAAGTGACGGATTTGCTGAAAAGGATCCATCAATCGCCGGAATTATTGCATATGCTCATGCGGCTCGGCAAAAAACCGGTCACGTCCGATGAGCGGTTGAAAAAAACGGAAAGTCGTTTGTATACGCTTGGGCTGATTGATAAACATGATGAAGTCCGAGATGCATTGCATTATTTGGAAGAATTGCTGCCGCTCACCCGTAATCAAAAATTCGTCGTGTGCCATTGTGATTTGAATCATAATAATCTATTGATGTCTGATACAGGGGAAATATTTTTAGTCGATTGGGACAACGCGACGATAGCCGATCCGGCGACTGATTTCGGCTCGTTGTTGAAATGGTACATCCCCCCTGAAGATTGGGAAGAATGGTTGCAAGCATACGGTATCGCCGAACATGACCATTTATACGAGAGAATGTATTGGTACTTGTTGTTGGATGCTCTTGATTTCATCAGTTGGCATAGTGAACGGGAAGAGTATGAAAAGGTAGATGAACGTTTAGCCAGTTTACATGAATTGAATTCCCAAATGCGACATTTGGTAAAAAAAATCATATGAAATTTCAGCATAAAAAATCCGGACAATGTATTGCAATCGACTTGCGCACATTGTCCGGATTATTTTTAATCAATCCTTTTCCTCTTTTTCTTGATAAACTTCTTTATCCCATTCGGTTTCGAGATGCATCGTCGGGAAAGGGATAATGATTGCTAGTCTTTTTGGAAGTATCCGTTCTTTCATATAGACGTGGAACAACCCTTCACAAAGGCAGAAAAAATAGGCGACAAAAACAGAAGCCAGCACAAGGGAAGTCGTTTGGCCGAGGGTCATTCCGGAAATCAACCAAACGATGGTGAAAGCTGAAGTGAAATCCAAGACGACCGCAACCAGTGAACCATAAAGCGGAAGCAAAAATACATCAATGACATATGTAATTCCGGCAAGCAGAACGGAAATGCACATGATGATTCCTAAACTAGCCGGTTCATACAAGTAGAAAAATGCTAGGATTATCAAAAAGATGTACACAGCTTTGATTGAAAACGCTCTTGCATGTGCCAATTATGTTCGCCTCACTTCATCTATCATCATTTACTATCGTCTTTCTATAATCTATGTCAATTTAGCAATTTTTATACGTGGAAAACTTCAAATATCGGGAATGAAAAAAAGTTCTTGACTTTATCTATGGTTTATTGTAATAATATAACTTAGTGAAAATAATCAGTTGCCTTTAAGTCAGTCCCGTGAGGCTGGCAAGGTGATGCGGAACGGAATCGTCGTAATGGGCGATTTACACATAAATGGTTTGGACTATTTATGTACTTTTCGCACCTTGCTTGACATAAAGGCAGGGTGTTTTTTTGTGCATAATTTGCAAAAAACACCCGATACTTAAAATGACAAAGCGAGGAGAAGGTTCATGAAACAACGAGAAATTGGCGTAGACGAACGATTACCGGTATTGCAAAGTCTTCCATTGAGTTTACAGCATTTATTCGCCATGTTCGGTTCCACGGTACTTGTACCGATTTTGTTCGGGGTGGATCCGGCAACCGTTTTACTGCTGAACGGGTTTGGAACGATTCTATACATCTTGATCACTAAAGGGAAAATCCCTGCTTATCTTGGTTCGAGTTTTGCTTTCATATCTCCTGTCACTTATGTTTTGACCCAAGGAGGCGGTTATGGTGCAGCGCTTGGAGGATTTTTCGTCGTTGGTGCCATACTCGTCCTTGTCGGTCTCATTGTGAAATTTGCCGGAACCAATTGGATTGATTTCATTTTTCCACCGGCAGCAATGGGCTCTATTGTGGCGGTCATCGGTTTGGAACTCGTCCCGGTGGCGGCGGATATGGCAGGACTATTGCCGACTCCGGATGCGCCGAGGGATACGACGGCGATCACCGTCTCATTATTGACGTTAGGTGCAACGATTATTTTTTGGGTGACGATGCGTGGATTTTTGAAAATCATCCCGATCCTTTTGGGAATCGTGACCGGTTATGTCATTGCGACGATTTATGGAATCGTCGACTACACTGCCGTGAAGGAAGCGTCTTGGATTCAGTTGCCGACTTTTTACCAGATTGAATTCAACCTCGCTGATATTTTGATTATTCTTCCGGCAGCACTTGTGTTGATTCCGGAGCATATCGGACACTTGGTCGTCACAGGCAATATCGTGAAAAAAGATTTAGTGAAAGATCCTGGTTTGGATCGTTCTCTATTCGGTAATGGTGTTTCCACGATGATTTCGAGTCTCTTCGGTTCCACACCGAATACGACGTACGGGGAAAACATCGGTGTATTAGCGATTACAAGAGTGTATTCCACTTGGGTCATCGGTGGAGCGGCGGTGCTTGCCGTCCTCTTATCGTTTTGTGGAAAACTTGCTGCTTTGATTTCTTCCATTCCGACTCCGGTTATGGGCGGCATCTCCTTGTTGCTTTTCGGGATTATCGCCGTCAGCGGTTTGCGGATGCTCGTTGAAGCGCAAATCGACTACAACAATTCGAAAAACGTCATTCTTACTTGTGTCGTTTTGGGAATCGGGATCAGCGGGGCGAGCATTAATATCGGTGAAGTCGTCTTGTCGGGTATGGGACTTGCAACGATTGTGGCGATCATCGTCAGTCTGTTTTTCCGTTTGCTTGACGCACTGAAGTTATCCAATGAATGATTAAAAAAACAGGAGGGCTTGGACATTGAATAAAGGTGTCCAAGCCTTTTCCCGTATGATATAATCAAACAAAACGCTCTTTACTTTATCGGTAGCATGGAAGGGAGTAATGTTTGATGACTGTACAATCGACGGAAGAAATCATCGCATTGACGGAAAAATACGGCGCGCGAAATTATCATCCGTTGCCTATCGTCATTTCGGAAGCGGAAGGGATTTGGGTGACAGACCCGGAAGGAAATAAATATATGGATATGCTCAGCGCATACTCCGCTTTGAACCAAGGGCATCGCCATCCGAAAATCATCCAAGCCCTGAAAGACCAGGCAGATAAAGTGACCCTCACTTCCCGTGCCTTCCATAATGACATTCTTGGAAAATGGACGGAACGGATTGCGAAATTGACGGGGAAAGATAAAGTTTTACCGATGAACACCGGGGTGGAAGCAGTGGAAACAGCGATTAAAGCCGCCCGCCGTTGGGCTTATGAAGTAAAAGGGGTTGCTGATAATCAAGCGGAAATCATCGCCGCAAACGGGAACTTCCACGGGCGCTCCATCAATGCCATCTCTTTATCGACTGATGAGACGGCGACGAAAAACTTCGGTCCATTCGTTCCCGGCATCAAGAAAGTGGAATTCGGTAACAGTGAGGCGATTCGGGAAGCGATTACACCAAACACTGCGGCTGTCATCGTTGAACCGATCCAAGGGGAAGCAGGAGTCATCATTCCTCCTGAAGGTTATCTGCAAGAAATCCGTCAAATTTGTGATGAACACAACATTTTGTTCATTGCAGACGAAGTGCAGACTGGTTTCGCTCGTACCGGTAAAATGTTCGCTTGTGAATGGGAAGGGGTGGAGCCGGATATTTATGTGATGGGGAAAGCTCTAGGTGGTGGCGTCATGCCGGTTTCAGGCATTGCGGCAAATAAGGAAATCATGGATGTATTCACCCCAGGCTCCCACGGTTCGACATTTGGCGGGAATCCACTTGCTTGTGCCGTTTCCCTTGCCGCCATCGATGTGATCGAAGAGGAAAACCTCGTCGCCCGTTCACTTGAGCAAGGGGAATACTTTGCTGACGGATTGAGAAAAATCGATAATCCGGATTTAGTAGAAATCCGTGCTCGAGGCTTGTTCATCGGTGTGGAATTCAACCATCCTGTCCGTGAGTTTTGTGAAGAATTGAAAGAAGAAGGGGTTCTTTGCAAAGAAACCCATGATCATACGATACGTTTCGCTCCGCCGTTGATCATCGAAAAAGAAGACATCGACTGGGCGTTGGAACGGATTTATAAAGTGTTAGGAAAATAAATGAGAGAAAATCGGGACAAATCTTTTAATCATAGATTTGTCCTGATTTTTATCTTCCACTTTCAACAAATTGACAATTTACTAGAATTCATGCAAATTTATAGAAGATACATATCCTAATGCAACAGGAGGAAGATCGATGAAAAAAATTTCGGTTATCGGTATGCCGATGGACTTGGGACAACTACGGCGCGGGGTGGATATGGGCCCGAGTGCCATCCGCTATGCCGGAGTGATCGAACGTCTTGAAAACAGAGGATTTGATGTCACAGATTTAGGTGATATTCCAATCGGTAGAGACAAACTGGAAACAGATCCGGAAACCGGGGTCAGGAATCTTGAAGCAGTCGTAAAGGCAAGTGAACAGTTAATGAATAAAATAGAAGAAGTGAAGGCTGAAGGTTCCTTTCCATTAATCCTCGGAGGCGACCACAGCATTGCGATCGGAACGTTGGCCGGGGTCGCAAAACACCACAACAAACTTGGAGTCATTTGGTTTGACGCCCATGGTGATTTGAACACACCTGAGACGTCACCTTCCGGAAATATCCATGGGATGCCGCTTGCCGTTTCATTAGGATTAGGGGAGGAGCAATTGGTCAAGCTAGGGGGATACGATCCAAAAATACGACCGGAACAAGTCGTCATTATCGGGGCCCGTTCTTTGGATTCCGGTGAAAAGGAATTGATCAAAAAGTTGAACATGAAAGTATATACGATGCATGAAATCGATCGTTTAGGAATGTCACGTGTCATGGAAGAGACGATAGACTATTTCAAAAAGCAAGAAGTGGATGGAGTCCATTTGTCATTTGATTTGGATGCGTTAGATACGCTGTATGCTCCAGGTGTCGGCACGCCGGTTGCAGGAGGTGTCACGTATCGGGAAGCGCATTTAGCGATGGAACTGCTGGCTGAAACCGACATGGTGACATCGGCTGAATTTGTCGAGGTGAATCCGATCCTCGATGAACGGAATAAAACCGGGGAACTTGCGGTCGCTTTAATAGGCTCGTTGTTTGGTGAACGGATTTTATGAACAAGCACATTCGAAGTGCTAGAGCATAATATGGAAGTGACGGGATATTGCGCTATTCCTTGTTATTTGCCGCAAACTTTGTTATAGTAATAGAAACAATTGAATAACTCTTATTTTATGCATCATAAAGTAAGGATAGAGGCTGCAAAGACCAAGAGTACTTATGGGGAGGATGAATGGGATCCGTTGAGCCATAAGGAAAGGGGGATTTGCCGAAGCAGGAGGAAACTCATTCTTCCTTCATGCTGGGTCTATATCGAACAGGTATAGATCTGTCATATAGGTAACTATATGGTGAGCTATCAAGCAAACGAACACTAGACAGTTCAAAAGCAATAGCGGCTCGCCGTTATTGCGTTTTTTATTTTCTGGAAAGGATTGTGAAAAAATATGAATTTCGGTAGATTACTGACGGCGATGGTCACGCCTTTCAACGGACAGGGTGAAGTTGATTTCAATAAAACGGAAAAGTTGATCGAGCATTTGATCGACACAGGAACCGACGGGCTGGTCGTAGCTGGAACGACGGGTGAGTCTCCCACTTTGACGGAAAAAGAAAAAGTGGCTTTGTTTGAGTTTGTCGTCAATCAAGTGGATGGCCGGATTCCGGTCATCGCAGGTACCGGATCCAATAATACAAGAGAGTCCATCGAATTGACGAAAAAGGCGGAACGGGCAGGTGTCGATGGAATCATGCTCGTCGTCCCGTATTATAATAAACCTTCCCAACAAGGATTGTATGAACACTTCAACCAAATAGCGGCGAATACTGCACTTCCGATTATGCTTTACAACATTCCTGGCAGAACTTCCGTCAACATGACCCCAGAAACGATTATCCGTTTAGCCGAGATTGAAAATATCGTTTCCGTTAAAGAAGCGAGCGGAGATTTGGATGCGGTGTCCAGAATTATTGAGGAAACTGCTGATGATTTCAGCGTTTACAGCGGAGATGACGGGATGACACTCCCAATCATGGCAATTGGCGGCACCGGAGTCGTGTCGGTTGTATCCCATGTCATCGGCAAAGATATGAAAGAAATGATCGACAATTTCCTGCAACAAGATCATCATCGTGCGGCGAAAATCCATCGGCAAATTGTCCCGGTCGTAAAAGCGCTTTTCCAAGCTCCTAGTCCTGCACCGGTGAAAGCTGCATTGAATGAAATCGGAATTCCTGTCGGCGATGTCCGCTTACCGCTTGTCCCGTTGAATGAAGAAGAACGGAAAAATCTCAAGCTTGCACTAGAGCGCTTTGCCCTATCAACCGATAAACATTAATGGAATTCATAATCCGGATAACCACGTAATACAACCTAAGTGTGGGTGAAGTTGATATTACGCGGTTATTCGGATTTTCTTTTGCGGAAAACAGTTTATATTACAAGCGGTTTTTTGTGTTGAAATCTATTTGTAATAATAGGATAATCGTATTGTTATTAATGAATGCTATACTTCTACCATAGATTCCTTAGAAATCTATGGAAATGGAGGAAAAAGGTTGAGAAAGAAATATACCATCTTCACCTTCATCATCACACTCATATTATTGCAAACAATACTTCCTACAGAAGTTTTCGCAAACAAGGAAAATGAATTACAGGAAATACAAGAAGAACGGAAAGAAATACGAGAAAACTTATCGGCTCAAGAGAAAAAAGTCGCCGAGTTATATGAAGAAATAAAAACATTGAAAAATGAAATCCGGACTCAAGAAAGGCTTGTCGAGGAAAAACAAGCACGGGTAGACGAATTGTCCGAAGAAATTGAAACGAAACTCGAGGAAATCAAAAATTTGCAAGATGAAATCGATACATTGGAAATGAACATTGAAAATCGTTTCGACATTTTGAAATCCCGAGCCTCCTCTTACCAAAAATCAGGCGGTCTCATCAATTATATTGAAGTCCTATTTGGGGCTCAATCTTTTGGTGATTTCATCAGCCGCTTGACAGCTGTCAATCAAATCATGGATTCCGATGCGTCTTTATTGGAACAATTGGAAAAGGACATGGCGCTTTTGGAAGAATATCAACTTGAAACATTGGAAAAGCTTGATGAGTTGAATGCGAAACATGAGGAACAGCAAGCGGAACTTTCGCAAATCGAAGAGGAAAAGAAAAGACAAGAGGAAAGACGGGCTTCTTTAGAAGAGAAGAGAGAAGAATTGCTTGCCTTTGTCGAAGAATTGAAAGCGGAAGATACCCGCTTGAAATCGATGGAAGAACAAGTGAAACAGGAGATTGCCGAGGCGGAGAGACGGGAGCGGGAAGAGAGAGAACGGCGTCGTATGGCTGCTGAAAAAGCGAAAAAAGCGGAACAAGAAAGAAAGAAGAGAGAAGAGGAACAGTCTGAGCTTGTGCAAACAGCAAAAACAGAACAAAAAATAAGCAATGCGAAAGCGTCATCTTCCCAATCGCAAACGGAGACGAAGGAAGAAAAGGATCAAAAAACACTCACTGTCACGGCAACGGCCTATACCGCCGATTGTAAAGGTTGTTCAGGTGTCACAAGCACCGGCATCAATTTGAGGAAAAATCCGAATGCGAAAGTGGTTGCAGTCGATCCTAGTGTCATCCCTTTAGGTTCCACAGTATACGTTGAAGGATACGGTTATGCGATTGCCGGTGACGTCGGTACAGACATCAAAGGTAAACGAATCGATGTATTTCTCCCTTCAAAACAAGCTGCTAAACAATGGGGGAGACGGACGGTGAAAGTGACAATCCTTTAATGACAAAACAAACGGTCAGGGCGTAATCCATTCGTCCTGACCGTTTTAATTTCCATATATCTTAAGGAAAACGGATTACAATTTTTGACCGCAGTTCGGACAGAAATTGGCACCGGCCGCTTTATGCCCGCAATTCGGACAGAAGTTCGGTTTGCTCGTGCTTTTGTCCGGAGTTGATTGAGGTGGTGCTGCATTCGGTGTCTGAGCTTGTGGTCGATGTTGTCCAGGGGCCTGGGTTTTGTTCATTTGCCGCATGTTTTTCATCATTTCACTTGCCACATTCATCCCCATCATCATGCCGACCATATCCGAAGCAGTTCCGCTTGATTTCACTTTTCCGGACGTGATTCCATCGGTCATTTCGATTTGCTGATATTTACCGACATCTCCGACCATTGCGTGGGAAGCGGATTTCTCAATCATATCTTGAATTTGTTTCGGATAATTGAAGCTTTTGACATTAAAGCCAGTAATCGTCAAACCTAAATCATAGATTTCCATATCCAAGTCTTCTTTGATTCCCCGGGAAATTTCAAAGGAGTTCGCTTGTAAGTTGAAAATATCTTTTCCTTCCCGGGCAATCCATTTCATCAACAATTGATCCAAGACAGCGGTTATCCGGATTTTCACATCTTCCACAAGATAACGCCTTTTCACGCCGGCGACATTTTCAATGAGTCGGACGTAATCATTCACTTTGAAATTGAATGTGCCATTCGCACGGATAGGCAGTCCGCCGGGAAGTGCCGGTAACGGGGAAGAGATGTTGATGGCGTTTTTCGTACCCCATTTCACCGTGAACTCTTTTGTATTCACAAACAACACTTCCACCCGGAGTCCGGTGTTAAAACCGAATTTAAAACCTTTCAGAGTGGAGAGGAAAGGGATGATTTCCGATTCGATGTTATACTCTCCGTCATCTTTGAAAATCCCTTCAATCTTGCCGTTATTGATGAAAATCGCATCTTGCCCGGGACGGATCATCAAGCGGCTTCCTCGTTTGATTTCCCGATTCGGCCATTTCCAAAAGATCATATCGTCTCTGAACTCCTGCCATTCGACTACATCCGCAAACTGATTCCTAAAAAAAGACATCGTATTCCGTCCTTTCTCTTCATTTTCCATCTATGCGATTAAAATCTGCCGCGGCTACCGCTATGGGAACGACCGGCGCGAGTAACGCCACCGCCGCCACCACGGAATCCACCACCTCCGCCACCGCCCCTGCTATTGGAAGAGGGTTTTTTCATTCTTGTGACGGACTTCCGTAAATAACGGTCGCGCTTTCGAATCACCCTTGATTGATTTCGATCCAAATAGGTGGTGCTCGTGACTGTCACTTTACCACCGGAATGATAGGCCATGAAAAAGACGATGATTCCAGCCAATCCAAGTGAAACAGCCAATTGAAATAAGGTATTGAAGAAAATGGAGTTCGGATTCACTCCAGGGAAGGTCCGCATATATTCATCGGCCATTTCCATGAAGACTTGGAAGGCTTCATAGTAGTTTTCATCACTCAAATATGGTGTCAATTCTTGACGAATATGGTCGGCCCTCTTATTATCGATACGTTTTTCAGCTCGGCCGAAACCTGCCAAATCCACCCATCGATCTCCGATATCGACCGTGATGATGGCCATGTTGTCTTCCTCACGATTGAATTCTTTCCACAATTTATCGGAAAAATCTTGTAAATATTGCCTAATGCCTTTGCCTTCTGTGCTTTCCGTCGTAACGATGATAAAGTCCGTATCCCATTTTTCAAAATAAGCAGCGGCTTGTTGTTCTAAATTTGCGACTTCTTCCTCCGTCAAAAGCCCGGCCTCATCATACACACGTTGGACATCCGCAAAGGTAATGTTGATTGCCATGAAAAAGAATAAGATGAAAAAAGCAACAGTTCTTTTGAATAATGTCATCAGAATACACCTCCCGTGAGGATAAAGGAGATGATTTTCATGATCATAAATGATCCTGCAGCAATACCGCCAAACCAAGCGGCTATTTTACCTTTGCTCAATGGAGGTTTTCCGACGACCTTTCCGGTTTGCCCATTCATCGCAAAAATATACTCCGATTGATTGTAATCATAGTATACCATCCATACCGGAAGAAGCGTGTATAAACTTCTCGTTTTCGTCGTCCGGATATGTTTTTCTTTATATTGGACCGAATGATACCCTCTAATTGTGGAACGGATAAAGTCATCAATCGGTTTGCTCAATTTTTCTTTTACTCGCGGCAAAAGTTCTTGCGCATCGTAATTGTACTTTTCGGCTATGTATCCTGCCAGATAAGGTGTTTTGAAATCTTTCAATTCATTATAATGATACGGTTCCAATTTATCCATCAGTTCATCGTCCATTTTTTCTGAAGCATCGGCTGGCACGCGGGAGAAGTCAATCCGTAAATCCCGGTAAATATCATAATATTTCGTTACAGTATAAATATAATCCCCTCTTGTGTATCTCCTTACTTTCGTTCCGATGGCCTGCACTTCTGCTTCATTTTTCAAATCGTACAACCAAAAAGGGACATACAACCCTGTGATTTTTTTGATCCGATCAGCCGACATGAAACCTCTAGGTGTCAATAAACCTTTGCGGCACCATTTACGGAATGCTTCTTCAGCTTCTTGTTTGGAAATCGTAAACGGAATGACTAAGGAAGGAGCTAAAATTCCGGATACCCGGTCAGCCAAAACGACTGCCGCTCCGCAGAAACTGCATGTCGTTGCGGTTGTGTCGGCATCGGTAACAATGACAGCACCGCAGTTGTTGCATTCATATTCTTTCGCTTCATCTTCTTCAAAGACTGTTTCAATGAATTCATCGGAAAATTCTTCGATATTGTCTTCTCTGCCGCAACTCCTACAGGAAAGTTTGCCGCTTTCTGCATCAAATGCCATGTCACTTCCGCAGTTGGGACATTTATAATGTATAACCATCCTTATTCCTCCATAGGTTTCTCGTTTTTCTGTTTCATATTTTCTTCCAGTTTTCTTATTTCATCGTCGATCGATGGGAGGTCGGAAGCATGGTTTTGCAGTTCCGCCAAAGCCTCCATTTCATCCAATTTGAAATTCAATTCTTCTTCATAACTGTCGAAACCGGATGACATTGGAGAGGCGGTCTGTATTTTTTGTTTTTGATTCAGAAGTTCCGCTTTTTCTCTAATTGTATGGGAATAGGATTGAAGTTCGGTTAGATCCAATGACAATTTTTCTTCCAAAAGCTTCAATTGTTTTTCTTCAATGACTAGTCGATTGTAGCGGCCAACGAGTTCTGGTCTTTTTTCTTGTAATGATTCGATTTCGTTTGCGAACATCAACGCTTTCTCTTCGTCGGCTTGCAGTTCGGCCCGCTTGCGGAACCGCCCAAGTTTCTTCAATTCCGCATCCAATTCATTGAGTGCCCGCCGAGCTCTTTTTACATCTGCTTCGAGTGCATTCCTTTCCGCTTGAACCGTACGGAAATCCAGTGAAAGCTCATGTACCGTTTTTTGAATGGATTTTTCCGGTTGTTTCGATTTATCGATTTTATTGTAAATGTTGGCTTTCATTAACGTTGTAAATCTGGACAATATCCCCATATGAAACTCTCCTTTGCATTCTATACCTATCAGTTTATCTTAATCTATCATACTGTTTAAATGGGGATTAGGTTTCATTTTTCCGTTCATCAACGTGAAAAGTTACGTTATCTTTGTCTTAAGATTGTAAGGTGTTCTTAAGATTTGTAATGTCCATTTACGGATAAATTGATAATAGAAAAGTGAAGAAAGGAATGAGTAAAATGAAGAAAACCATTAAAACCATCATTTCAGTATTCCTTTTGTCATTGTTCCTTGCAGCATGCGCAGAAGGCGAATCTCCTGATGATCCGATTGGTCCGGACGTGCCTGGAGAAGCGCCTGGAAATGAAATGGATCCCGGTACAGAAGATGAAGGGATGTAGAATTCTTAGGAATAGTTTCTTTGAAACGAACCTGGAACTCAGGTTCGTTTTTATTTTTGGAAGATAAGTTTTGAAAATGATACAAATCGATTGCACTGTTGGAATTTTTATTATATACTGTACTCAACAATGTTGAATAAAACTAAACCGAATTGAATCAAGCCAATCATTTTTTAGAATAATAGTGAAAGCGATTACAATGATTGTCCTTTCAGGGGGTTCAGGCATACGAATAAAATGGAGGGGATGAGAGTGAGTTTACCAAAAGAAGTGATCATTAAAGAAGTTGGACCGCGGGATGGTCTGCAAAACGAAAAAGAATGGATCCCTACCGAACATAAAATCAAATGGATCAATATGCTTTCCGACACTGGTGTCAAAGAAATCGAATATTCGTCTTTTGTCAGCCCGAAAATGATACCTGCTTTGAAAGATGCAAGAGAAGTGGGCAGAAACATCAAACGGAATCCGAACGTCATCTATTCGGCACTCGTACCGAACCGGAAAGGCCTGGAATTCGCGTTAGAAGCCGGCATCGATCGGGCGTCAGTTTTCATGTCGGCAAGTGAGGCACATAATAAAAGAAACATCAATAAATCGATTGAAGAGACGTATCCTGTATTGACAGAAGTCATCAAAGAAGCTAAAGCTGCAGGAAAACTGGTGACCGGTTATGTATCCACCGTATTCGATTGTCCTTACGAAGGAAAAATCAGACCTGAGCAAGTGCTTGATGTTTGTCTCCGCTTAGTCGATGCGGGTGTCGATGATCTGTCGTTGGGAGATACGATTGGAACAGCCGTTCCGACGGATGTGGAAAAACTGCTCGAAGTCTTGTTGAAACATTTCCCGAAAGAAAAATTGATCCTCCATTTCCATGACACGAGGGGAATGGCGATCGCCAATATCATGACTTCACTCCACTACGGCATCAACCGGTTTGATAGTACGGTCGGTGGACTCGGCGGTTGTCCGTATGCGAAAGGGGCAGCGGGAAATGTGGATACGAATGATGTTTTGTATTTGTTGCATGGAATCGGCATTGAAACAGGCATTGACGAAAAGAAAATGCAACAAGCGGGACTTTACATCCAAAGCATTCTAGGGAAACAATTGCCGAGCCGTTCTTTGGCATATATCGCTAACGCATGAACAAAAAGTTGTGGACTGCTTTCCAAAAGGGAAGCAGTCCATCTGTTTTTTGGTGGGATGGAATGTTTACCTTTCTTGACTTACTTCGGTCCCTAAATTATGATTAAAATCGTACATATCAATATTTAGGAAAGGAATGAACCTCCATAGATCTGAAAAGTGTCGGTAAAAAAATAAAAACAATCCGTCTCAGAAAAAAAATGACGCAACAAGAAGTGGCCGATCAATGTGATATATCGAAAAGTATGTTATCCAAAATCGAAAATGGCCAAACGGCTGCTGCTGTGGCCACGTTATCAAAAATCAGCGATACATTGGGAGTTCCTCTTTCCTGGGTGTTGGATGATGAAAAAGAAGAGGAATTGATTATCCAACGGAAACAGGATCGGCCATCAAAAGTAGGGGATGAGACGATAGGGTATTCTTATGAATTGCTTGCCAATCGGGCGCATTACAGTGGAATAGAACCTACGATCGTCCATGTCACCCCGAAGGAATCCATTAAGCGGACGGAAGGTTACACCCATTCACAAGATGAATTCATTTTCATATTGGAAGGGTCGATTTTTTTGTTATACGATGGGCGAAAACACTTCATGGAAAAAGGTGACAGTGCCTATTTCCAAGGACACAAACCCCATTTGTTCATTCCTGTCGATAATGAAGAGGCAAAAGTCCTCACTTTGTTCATCGACAGGGAATAGCCGTTGAATGGTTCTTTTATGGACCATCCAACGGCTATTGTTTTTAATCCGGCTTTTCTATTTGCGGAGGCTGATCCCTTTGTACACTTGATGAAACGTTTTCTTGTTTCAGGTTTTGATTGCCTGTGATTCCATCGAGAAGTTCTTTCACATCAATTCCCGACGTTTCTTTGAGCGATTGTTGCAAGGTCGCCATCAAATTCGTCGCATAGCCCGTCACTTTATTCGCACCGCTGTTTTCTCCGCTGCTCCCTGTGTCAACAACAGTGATTTTATCAATGTTTCCAAGTGGTTTGGATACTTCTTTCGCATATTCCGGAAGCATCTTAATGACCATATCCAAAACAGCCGCTTGACCGAACTGTTCAAATGCTTCGGCAATCTTTTGTTTCGCCTCAGCTTCAGCAAGCCCTTTCAAACGGATGATTTCCGCTTCCGACTCTCCCTGCGCTTTTAACGATTCCGCTTTTGCCAACCCATCGATGCGCACCTTTTCCGCATCCGCCTTTGCTTCCGCCTCTATGCGATATTTTTTCGCATCGGCTTCGGCCATTTGTTTTGCTTTTTCGGCAATGGCGGCTTGTTCGACGGCATAACGTTCTGCATCTGCTTTTTTCTTGACTTCCGAATCGTACTGTCTTTCACGCCGCTGGATTTCTTTTTCTTCCAGCTCGATTTGTTTTTCCCTTTCAATAATTTTAATTTGCATTTCCTGTTCCGTCACTTGTTGTTTCGCTCGGGCCGTTTCATAGTCGTAAGCCTGGTCGGCACGTGCTCTCGCAATATCTTGTTCCCGGCGGAATTCGGCGATTTTCAACTGGTTTTCCTTTTCCGCTTCAGCGATTTCCGTCGCCCGGGCAAGTTCGGCTTTTTGCGCATCTTTTGCTGCTTCTGCCCGTTTAATGCGGGTTTCTTTCTCCGCTTCTGCAGTGGCAATGTCCGCATCCCGCTTCACTTGAGCGATTCGCGGTTTGCCGAGAGATTCCAAATAGCCATTTTTATCCCGTACTTCCTTAATCGTAAAGGAAACGATGATGAGCCCCATTTTCGCTAAATCTTGGGAAGCAACCCGTTGCACCTCCTGAGAGAATTTGTCCCGATTCCGGTAAATTTCTTCGACTGTCATCGACCCGAGAATCGAACGCAAATGCCCTTCCAACACTTCTTTTGCTTCAAATTCCCTGTCTTCCCGACTTTTTCCTAAAAATTGTTCCGCAGCGGTGGCGATTTCATTCACTGAGCCACCGATTTTGATGATCGCCGTTCCGTCCGCCATGACAGGGACACCTTGCGCGGTATAGACTTCCGGTGTCGACACTTCCAGCTTGCTGGATAGCAGGCTTAACGGACTTGCTTGTTGGAAGACGGGCAATACGAATGTCCCGCCGCCACGAATGATTTTGATTTTGTTCCCTGCTTCATCCGTATGTACATTCTTCCCTCCTAAATAACTCCCTGTGACGATCAATGCTTCATCCGGTCCGGCTGTCCGATAACGTGTCGTGAAAATGGCGATGAAAGCAAGAACTAAAAATACGACGATGGCGACGACAACCCAAACCGCAAAACTGATGGATTCCAACATGTTCAATCCCCCTCTTGATTTATTCACAGCCCGATATTCGGGCAGTTTAACGGAAATTATGCATCTAATTCATCTTCATAAGGAACGACGTAAAGGACGCCATCCTTCACATCAATCACTAAGACCCGTTTTCCCTCGGCGATTGGTTCATGATCATAACTTGTCGCCGGTTTTGAAATCGTTCCGCTTTTGCTTTCAATGATGATTTCTCCAAACCCATCTTCCGGTACAGACAAGATGATCCGACCGACTCTGCCTTTCAACGATTCCTCCGTATAACTTAACGACTCTTCTGCCGACTTGATTGGGATGAAGACGAAAACATGTAGTACGGAAGCTAAGATGAAGGCGATGACAGCGGAAATGATGGCAATGATGATGCTTGAAAGTGATGTGACCAATTCCAAAATGTAGGCTGTTGCAGAAAAAAAGGTGATGAATGCCAAGATGAGTGCAGGATTTAGGAAAGGGGACACATCCCCCAAGGCCTCCAGAAAATCACCGAAGAATAAATATAATACTGTCAAAATGCCGGATAAAATCAAAATGAACAAATAAACCATTTCTATGGACATGCCGAAGATTTCCATGAATAACCACCTTTTCACTAATGTCAACTTGTATTACGTATAAATACCTATCATGGTTTCACATTTGCAAATATAAAAATAATTTTCATATTTTCCACTTATGTCTAACATATTCTTTTTCCCATTAGATATCAATCATTTTCTGTAAATTTCATTGCATTTTCCCATAGATTCTCGTATATTATGTATGACGATATATCGTGATGCGATATAATAGGTGAAGGATGATTAGATGGCGAAGAAACAGGAAAATCCGATGTCAGAGGCAATGTACTATATTATGCTTGCCCTCATGGAACCATTGCACGGATATGCGATTATGGAAAAAGTGAATGAACTTTCCCAGGGAAGGATTGAAGTCGGCCCCGGAACATTGTATGGAATTTTGAAACGTTTGGAAAAAGATCGATGGATCGCATTGTGGAATTCGGATGGACGAAGAAAAGTCTACATATTGACTGCAACCGGTAAAGCGGCTTTACAGCACGAATATGAACGATTGAAACAAATGGTGGGGGACGGAAAACGTAGAGTGAAAGGGGAGAATTGGGATGAGTAGAAAGAGAAAAATGAAGTTGCTCTTTTTGGATGAATGGGAACTCGAGGAGCAAGAAGCATGGTTTGCGGATATGGCCAAAAATGGATGGTCCTTGGAAAAACTAACGTGGGCTTTTGCAGTATTTGTGGAAGCGGAACCGGAAGAAATCGCATATCGGTTGGAAATCGCAACGAAAAATATACAGCTGGAAGAGGAGCAAATCGGCCTGTATGAAGCTTCCGGCTGGGAATATGTCACATCGAGAAGATATGTCCACGTGTTTCGGGAAAAAGCGCCGCAAAAAGCGATTGAAATCCATACCGATCCAACGATTCAAGCGGAAACCATCGAGGGCTTGAAAAAAAGCATTTTCCGCCGCGGGATGGTGGTCATTCTTTGGGCGCTGCTAGGTGTCAGTCTTCAATTCTCCCAATTTACCACACCATCAAGTGTTGATTTTTTGCGAAATGATATGTTGCCATATATTTTCTCCATCATCGTCTATTTTTATTTATTGCTGTATATGCTTCGGGGGATGATCCACATTTCCCGGCTGATGCAAAAGTTAAAACGACAGGAATCGTTGAATCATGCAAAGTCATACAAAACGAAACAGTCTGTGCGTAAATGGAGTTTGGCGGTTTTCGCCATCATTGTCCTGGGCATCCCATCGTATTTATGGATCGATATGTCGAGTCAAGGGGAAGCGTATCCGGAAATACCGCGGGGGGATTTGCCGGTTGTGACATTGGCTGAGGTGGAGGACGTCGATTTGACAGAAGTGGCTTATTCGACGAATGGAATAGAAAGACAGCGGGAAAATCACTTTGCGGAAAAAACGAGCTTATTCGTACCTCAGCAATATATATTGAAACAACAATTCATCATTCCGGATCGGGTGCAGGGGGATGGAGACTATGAACCGTCCATCACTTCATCCCGCTTTGAAGCACAGAATGAATCGGTTGCCAAGCAACTGGTCAATGCATTGAAACGGGAAAAATCCTTGGACGGTCACCAAGCTATGGAACTTTCCGGTTATGAAGAAGCATGGGGGTTTGCAGAAAATCAATATATTTCCATCATCGCGAGAAAGGGAAAAACTGTTTTTGACATCAGTTATACCGGCGACCAACCGATGGAAGTGTTGATAAGGCATGTGGAAGACGTTGTTCGTAGTGGAGGAATGTACTAAGGCTATCCAAAAGCGAATAGCCTTAATCCCCCTAAAATAAATCCCAAGGAAATTCGTCGGGTGGAGAGCAGCGGATACGGATTTCTTCTTTTTTCGTCGGGTGGAGGAAGGCGAGTTCGGAAGACCATAATGCCAGCTGTTCACCTGGTTTATTCACATCACGCCCGTACTTTTGATCTCCATATATCGGCAAACCTTGATTTGCGAGTTGCACGCGGATTTGATGCGGTCTTCCAGTATGAAGATCGATGGAAAGCAGACTCAGCTGCTTTTCTTTATTTATCTGGAGCAATTCATATTCGAGAACAGCTTTTTTCGCATCTTTATGCTCTTGTGTCGTCACATATACGATATTTTCTTTTCTGTTTTTCACGAGATGATCTTCCAGGCGTGCTGATTTTTTCTCCGGTATTCCTCTTACAACCGCTATATACGTCTTTTCCATTTTTTGCCTACGGATGACGTCCGAAAGTCGGGAGGCGGCTTTTGATGTTTTGGCGAACACCATCACACCACCGACAGGACGATCCAAACGGTGGACGAGGCCAAGGTACACATTTCCCGGCTTGTTGTATCTTTTTTTAATATCCGCTTTCACTAAGTTGAGCAAGTCGGGATCTTTGGAACGGTCTTCCTGGACCGGCATGTTTACAGGTTTCACAACAAAAATCAAATGATTGTCCTCATACAATATTTCCAATTCCATCACAAAATCCTTTCCAACTATTGTCAGTCACAATATACCACAACCAACGCAGAATATCCTCATTTCAATTTTAGTCGCGGTAAATTGATTAGAAAAAATAAAAGTGCCGAGTAGGCACCTCAGCACTTCATTGTAACGAATGATAGATTTCTTCAATTTTATTGCTTTCGACAGGCTTGCTGAAAAAGTAGCCTTGCCCTTCATGGCATTCTTGCTGTTTCAAGTAGATGAATTGATCGCTGTTTTCAATGCCTTCCGCAATGATTCGGAATTGCAAATTCTTGCCCATACTGATGATTGTATTGACGATGATTTTTCCGTCGCGATCGAGATCATCGATGAAGGACTTGTCGATTTTCAATGTATCGATCGGCAGTTGTTTCAAATAGCTCAGTGAAGAATAACCAGTTCCAAAATCATCGATGGAAACTTTGACTCCGAGTTGCTGGAGATCCTGCAGTTTTTTGGTGGAATCTTCAATATCGAGCAACGTACTTTCCGTAATTTCCAATTCGATATACGGAGCGTCCAGTTGGGCGTCATGGAGGATCTTTTTCAAATCAGCCACAAAATCCGGATCGCGAAATTGGATCGGCGACACGTTGACGGAAGCCCGTTGGAGGAACAAGCCTTGTTCTTGCCATTCCTTCATTTGTGTACACACCGTTTTCAAAACCCATTTTCCGACCGGGATGATCAATCGTGTATCCTCTAAAATCGGGATGAATTCACCTGGCGAAACCTTTCCTAATAAACGGTTATTCCAGCGTAACAGCGCCTCCACACCGACGATTTTATTCGTCTTCAGATTGATGAGCGGTTGATAGACGAGTGAAAACTCATCCCGCTCCAACGCATCGCGGATTTCCAATTCCATTTGGAAAGAACGATCCAGCTTTCTGTTTTCCTTGATCGTATGGAAGAAAAAGGCGTTGACTCCTTGTTTTTTCGCATGATACATGGCTGTATCGGCTTTTTTTATCAAATCCTCGACGACGGATATTGCTTTTTCTTTGAACGCAAAAGGAAAACCTCTGCTGACGCCGATGCTGGCGGTCACCTTCAATTCAAGCTGATCGATTTGCATCGGTTTACGGATCACGTCCAAAAGCTCACTCAGTTGACGGTTGACATTTTCCATTGAATAATTTTTCAGGAAAATGATGAACTCTGCTCCGGTGCTCCGGAAAATAAACGAGCTTTCATCGATGCTGTCTTTTAAACGATCAGCCAACGTGACTAACACCCGATCGCCAACGTCATGTCCGAAATTGTCATTGATCGTTTTAAAACGATCGATATCTATAAAAAACACGGTTATTTCCGTATCTTTTGCATGATTTTTTTCCATCCATTTTTTCATTTGGTTGCGGTTCGGCAACTTCGTCAATGGATCGATATAAGCTAACTGTTTCAATTCTTGCTCATATTTTTTACGTTCCGTGATATCGTGTTGGAGCCAGACATAGTAATTGTCTCCACCACGTTTTTGTTCAAGAGGGACGAGAGTTGTCACCGCCCAATAAAATGTGCCGTCCTTTTTCTTCTGCTTGATTTCTCCGCTCCACTTCTCGTTGCTTTCCACCACGTTGAGAAAGGTTTGCTGAAATTCGTCTCCAAAAAAATGGCGGAGCTCATTTCCGATGATTTCAGCCAAGCTATATTGAGTGACTTCCAAAAACCGCCCGTTGACATATTGGATGTTCCCCTGTTGATTGAGGACGGCGATCATCGTCAAGTCGTTCAATGTTTCCGTAATGATGTTTTTAATTTTTCCTTCATATGCTGCTAAAGTTCCATTCATATGACTTTCCTCGCTATTCGACTGCATTTGATATTTTCCACGTTAATTTAGTATTATTTTACTATATTTTTGTCAAAAAGTCTGTGACAAAGCACAAACTTTTTTCAAAAATGATGTGCATGCACAGTTGATTTGCGGATATTGCCTATTTTTCAACTTCATTCGAGGATTTGCATCATTTTTCATGCTCCATCCGATTTTCGTGTCTTTGGTTATTATAGCATGTTTTGGAAAAAATCGGGGACTTATCCCTCACGCCTGATGTCCTCCGATTTTTTTGCTCCGTTCGAGGAGAATGCCTGCTTCTGTATAGCTGGACGCACGGAGGATGGAAGTGGAGCCATATTTGTCGCGGATGGCGTCCATGACATATCCGATGTTGTTTTTCTTAAAACGATCTTCAAATAAATCAAGTTGTACATCCCGATGTTCATAGAGATTGCCGAGTGTTACGTAAACATGTCGAATATTGCTTTTTCCGTCATAAAATTTCCGGAAAAGTCGCATGCAAACTTCATACATATCCATCGTCACATTCGTCGGACGTTCAATCGTCTGTGAACGGGAAAACCCTCCACCGGTTTCTTGGGAGTAGGAGATGCCGAGACTGATTGTTTTCCCGGCTTGATTGGCAGAACGTGCCCGCCGGCATACTTCTTCGCATAAATCCAAAATGCAAGTCGCCACTTCATTTTCTGTGTAATCACGCAGTAAAGATATTCCGTGCCCGAACCCTTTTTGCTCCTGTTTCGTGAAATTTCCATAAACGGGGCTTAAGTCGATGCCCCAAGCATGCCAATAAAGTTGTTCCCCCATGATGCCGAAACGTTTTTTCAATTGGTCCAAGTCATAGCAGGCGAGCTGCCCTAAAGTGACGATTCCCATCCGGTTAAGGTTCCGCTTCATCCGGTTGCCGATTCCCCAAATTTTTTCAATCGGGTAGGGCCATAATTTTTCTTGCACATCTTCATATTTGCATTCCGCAATTCCTTCTTTTTTCGCGTGGAGATCCATGACGACTTTTGCGAGAAATTTATTGTCTCCAATGCCGATCGAGGCAGTAAGCCCAAAGCAGTCTAAAATTTCCGTTTGAATTTTCTCTGCTATTTCCCATCGATTGCCGAATAAGCGATCGAGTCCATTTACCGTAATCCATACTTCATCGATCGAATACTGATGGATCGCTTCTTTCGGTGCATAGTTGTTGAGCAATTTTGTTATTTCCAAAGAAACGTGCAAATAATCCGCCATGCGGGCCGGGGCGATAACGATATCGGGATCATCGGGGAGTTCAAAATAACGGCTGACGTTGCTGATGCCGTGTTTTTCTTTCAAAGCGGGGGAAGCTGCGAGTACAATACTTCCGGAGCGATTCACGTCACCGACGACGGCGAGCATTGTTTCCATCGGATCAAGCCCGCGTTTTACGGCTTCGACACTGGCATAAAAGGAACGCATATCAATGCAAAGGATATCGTTGCGTGGAAAAACCGAGTAATCCATCTTCCTTCACTCCTTAAAAACAGAACGTGTGTTCTTATTATAAGGTGTTGTAAAAAAATTATCAATGGCAAAATAAGGGAATGGAGAGGGAGGAGGGGGCTTTAAAGAAGGATGAAACACTACACAAAACAACACT
>CALKWU010000151.1 GCA_938004015.1 uncultured Oceanobacillus sp. | reverse complement strand
TGCAAGAGGCAGCACTTCAGGTTTTAAATCAATATTCAAGTTTTCTTTCAAATAAGCTCGGCGAGCTTCAATCCTTTTCCATAAGTCTGGGTAGTCTGTTTGGATTTCTTGACGGAGTGTATCGTCTGCCAAAGCAACTGTACTTTCTGCTGAAACACCGTGGTGGCCTTCTTGGTTTGGAATGAAGTCGACTTGGAAAATATTTCCACTCTGGACAATTGCATCAGAATCCTTATAAAACGGCGAGCTCAGCCACTCTTCATCGGCCGTCAAATGGCCAGGGCATAGCTCCCAACCGTATTGATCTTGTGGATAATAGGCAGCGAACTCGTCATAAAAGTCGCCACCCTTTATACCGATTTCAATATTTCGCAGCCACCAGTTATAGGCTTGAAAGTAAGGTACAACAACCTCTGTAAGATATCCGGGATCCACTTCTTCCAATTCGTCAAGATTGGAAACAGCATAACCGGAGCGACTGGAAAGACCACCTTTATAAGCGACTGTTAGTGCAACTTTATCACCTCTCTCCAGTCGGCGATCGGTCGGATAAAGATTCCCATTGATGAAACGTTCGCCAAAGCTGGAAATCGTCACCACCGTTTGATATTGACCGTCACGATTCAATAGATTCCCCGCCTCGGTCTCCTTGACATCTTCTTTCAAAGCATCCATTGCCGACAAGACGGCATCAGAGGCTAAAGATGCTCCATATTCATAGCGGGCGATTTCATTGGCATTGTTTGTTGCACGTGCTCCTTTTCCCGGGTGCATGTAAATTTGCGTTGCATTAACCAGTTTTTCCTTTCCGACGACTTTATGCAAAGCATCAATGATAAATGCCGGGATGTCGAAGTTTTGATGAAAGTCATGATAATCATTTGATAGCAATTTCCATCCAACGACACCGACTTTTCCGGAAGTGTCGATATTTACTTGACGGAGATAGTGCTCCAATGGGCGAAAACCACCCATCGGTTGATTTGGTAAGGAAAACAGCGGGCAATGTATGCCTTCACTTTCTACACGGGCGAACTTCACTTTGTTGTAGTTTTCATTGCCTAACACAAGCGTAGAACTGCCATCCTTATTCAGTATTTGTAAGCTTTCCTCAAAACGTGGGATAAATCCTGTCAAATATTCGAAATTGCTCCCATGTTCCTTATCTGCATAAATGACCAAGGAGCTTAAGTTTGCTTCGTGCATCAATTCAAGCACTTTCTGTTTCCTTCTTTCAATCGTCGCATCGCTTAACATGATCGGCTTCCCTGAGTTGTCAGGAGTTGGTGCAGGAACTTGTTTTACATTAATATCCATTCTTGATGTCTCCTTTTATAGATTATCTTCATGAACAGACACAATATTCGTCAGTTCTTTTATGTCTTCATATATTTTTTTATCGATTTGGTCATCGGTGACAATATAATCAAAATCAGACACTTCACCGATTTTATAAAGGTAATTCTTTCCAAACTTACTGCTGTCGGCAACAAGAATCGTACATTTTGACTGGTTCATGACAGCTCTTTTTGTATAGGCATCATGTTGGTCGATGAGAGTCACACCAGATTCCGTACTAATTCCTTCTGTACCGATGAAGCAATAATCAAAATTAAAATTTTGCACGTAT
>CALKWU010000150.1 GCA_938004015.1 uncultured Oceanobacillus sp. | reverse complement strand
TGCAAGAGGCAGCACTTCAGGTTTTAAATCAATATTCAAGTTTTCTTTCAAATAAACTCGGCGTGCTTCAATCCTTTTCCATAAGTCCGGGTAATCTGTTTGGATTTCTTGACGGAGTGTATCGTCTGCCAAAGCAATTGTACTTTCTGCCGAAACACCGTAGTGTCCTTCTTGGATTGGAATGAAGTCGACTTGGAAAATGTTCCCACTCTGGACAATTGCATCAGAGTCCTTATAAAACGGCGAGCTCAGCCACTCTTCATCGGCCGTCAAATGGCCGGGGCATAGCTCCCAACCGTATTGATCTTGTGGATAATAGGCAGCGAACTCGTCATAAAAGTCGCCACCCTTTATACCGATTTCAATATTTCGCAGCCACCAGTTATAGGCTTGAAAGTAAGGTACAACAACCTCTGTAAGATATCCGGGATCCACTTCTTCCAATTCGTCAAGATTGGAAACAGCATAACCGGAGCGACTGGAAAGACCACCTTTATAAGCGACTGTTAGTGCAACTTTATCACCTCTCTCCAGTCGGCGATCGGTCGGATAAAGATTCCCATTGATGAAACGTTCGCCAAAGCTGGAAATCGTCACCACCGTTTGATATTGACCGTCACGATTCAATAGATTCCCCGCCTCGGTCTCCTTGACATCTTCTTTCAAAGCATCCATTGCCGACAAGACGGCATCAGAGGCTAAAGATGCTCCATATTCATAGCGGGCGATTTCATTGGCATTGTTTGTTGCACGTGCTCCTTTTCCCGGGTGCATGTAAATTTGCGTTGCATTAACCAGTTTTTCCTTTCCGACGACTTTATGCAAAGCATCAATGATAAATGCCGGGATGTCGAAGTTTTGATGAAAGTCATGATAATCATTTGATAGCAATTTCCATCCAACGACACCGACTTTTCCGGAAGTGTCGATATTTACTTGACGGAGATAGTGCTCCAATGGGCGAAAACCACCCATCGGTTGATTTGGTAAGGAAAACAGCGGGCAATGTATGCCTTCACTTTCTACACGGGCGAACTTCACTTTGTTGTAGTTTTCATTGCCTAACACAAGCGTAGAACTGCCATCCTTATTCAGTATTTGTAAGCTTTCCTCAAAACGTGGGATAAATCCTGTCAAATATTCGAAATTGCTCCCATGTTCCTTATCTGCATAAATGACCAAGGAGCTTAAGTTTGCTTCGTGCATCAATTCAAGCACTTTCTGTTTCCTTCTTTCAATCGTCGCATCGCTTAACATGATCGGCTTCCCTGAGTTGTCAGGAGTTGGTGCAGGAACTTGTTTTACATTAATATCCATTCTTGGTGCCTCCTTTTATTGATTATCTTCATGAACAGACACAATATTCGTCAGTTCTTTCATGTCTTCATATATTTTTTTATCAATTCGGTCATCGGTGACAATATAATCAAAATCAAACACTTCACCGATTTTGTAAAGGTACTTCTTTCCAAACTTGCTGCTGTCGGCGACAAGAATCGTGCATTTTGACTGTTTCATGACAGCTCTTTTTGTATAGGCATCATGTTGATCGATGAGAGTCACACCAGATTCCGCACTAATTCCTTCTGTACCGATGAAGCAATAATCAAAATTAAAATTTTGCACGTAT
>CALKWU010000149.1 GCA_938004015.1 uncultured Oceanobacillus sp. | reverse complement strand
TCCAGCGGCCCCGATCAAGATATGGAGCAGATTAAAAATGGGTATATAAAAATGATCATGGAAGCGAAAGAGTCGATTTACATCCAAACGCCGTACTTCATCCCCGATGAAAGTTTAAAAGATGCGTTGCAAATCGCTGCCCGTTCCGGAGTCGATGTGAAAGTGATGATTCCGAACAAACCGGATCATCCATTCGTCTATTGGGCGACCCTTTCCTACAGCGGCGATTTGCTTCAATCCGGGGGAGAAGTTTACATCTACCAAAACGGCTTCTTACATGCGAAAACATTGATCGTTGATGGAAAAATCTGCTCGGTCGGAACGGCGAATATCGACGTCCGCAGTTTCCGATTGAATTTTGAAGTGAATGCATTCATTTACGATAAAGAAATCACCGGAGAGCTCGTCCAGGCTTTCCATGATGATATCCGCCGTTCGACACAAATGACGAAAAAACTATATGATAAACGTTCAATCGGCATTCGGATCAAAGAATCCATATCCCGATTATTATCACCGGTTTTATGACGGTTGAAGGAGGACAATGATGAAAGCAAAACCATGTTCCAACTCTTTAGCGATAAAAACGACCCACGTCCACCCGCCGGATACGAATGTCCACGGCACATTATTCGGGGGCAGACTCTTAGCGCATATCGATGATTTGGCTGCCATTGCAGCTGTGAAGCATTGCAGAAAACCTGTCGTCACGGCATCCATCGACTCGGTTGACTTTTTGACCCCGGTCCGCGCAGGGGATGCGATCTCGATGGAAGCATTTGTCACCTGGACGAGAAACACCTCGATGGAAGTTTTCGTCCGGGTCATCACGGAAAATCTCGTGACAGAGGAAAAAGAAGTATGTAACACGGCTTTCCTCACCTTTGTCGCACTTGATGAAAACGGCAAACCGACACCAGTGCCACCGGTTTATCCGGAGACGGAATATGAACGCTCTTTGCACGAGTCGGCGCCAGAGCGGGCAAAGCAACGCGACGAACGCCGGCAAAAATCGAGAAACTTCGCCAAACGGGTCGGTTCGGAATATATTTGGGATCAAGGTTGATGTGCCGGATGACGCACCGTTGGTTACCTGTCCCGGGTCGGCATCGGGAAACAACAGAAAAGACAGGCGGATTTGCCCGATTAGTCGGACTTTCTTCGCCTGTCTATTTATTTCGCCTTGTCGGCTTTTTCTTGTTCCACTTCTTCTTTTGTGACGTATTCATCCGCCCAAGATTGGATTTCCCGGATGACCGGTTCCAAAGCCCGCCCCTTTTCGGATAAGGAATATTCAATCCGGACAGGGAATTCGGAGTAAACTTTACGGATGACAATGCCTTCTTTTTCCAACATTTTCAAACGATCGGAAAGCAATCTGCCGCTTATCGGCAAATCCGCTTCCATTTCGGAAAAACGCTTCGTGCCTTTCAACAATTCAAACAAAATGAGTCCCACCCAACGTGTACTCAACAATCCCATAGCTTTCTCAAACCGTGGACATAAGGTTTCCTCCATCATGATCACCTCGCATTACCAATGTCCAGCGACAGTAATTACCAAAAGTAACTTAATTATAGTTTAACATAAAATTGTACCATTCGTAAATAGTTTTGACAATTTTTATCTAAGACTTGACGCAAGCGATACTAAAATTTGGTCGTTCTTCCGTTTTATGAAATAATAAGGTATATCAATTTGAGGATGGAGGTTAACATATGGCAACTGTTGAAATGCAAGAAAAATATGCGGAACTCGCTTTACGTGTCGGTGTCAATTTGCAAAAGGGGCAAGCTCTCTTGATTAATGCACCATTGGAAGGAGTGGACTTCACGAAACTTGTCGTGAAAAAAGCGTACGAATTAGGAGCAAAAAATGTCCATATCAACTGGACGGACGATGATTTGACCCTTTGGAAGTACCAATATGCACCGGATGAAGTAATTGGATCATATCCGGAATGGTCTGTCAAACTCCACGATGAGTTTGCCGAAGATGGAGCTGCGGTTTTGCAAATCCGTGCGACGAACCCGGATTTGTTGAAAGATATTGATCCTTCGCGTATCGCGATGGCGAACAAAGCAGCTGGGGAAGCTTTAGTCAACTTCCGCAAATATACGATGAACAGTAGAATCCCTTGGTCGATCATCGCCATCCCTTCCAAAGCTTGGGCCCGGAAAATTTTCCCGGATCAATCACCTGAAGAGGCAGTGGAAAGCTTGTGGGCTGCGATTTTGAAAATCGTCCGTGTCGATCGGGAAGATCCGATTGCTGCTTGGGAAGAGCATAATGCGACGTTGAGAAAAGCCCATGACGTGTTGAATGAGAAAAATTATAAAAAATTGATTTTCAAAGCTCCGGGAACAGATTTGGAACTGGAATTGCCAGAGGGGCATATTTGGGCTGGTGGTTCGGACATTGCGGAAACAGGAGTCACGTTCAATCCAAACATCCCGACAGAAGAAGTGTTCACGCTGCCGCATAAATACGGCGTGAATGGAACGGTATCCAGCACAAAACCATTGAACTATGGCGGCAGTTTGATCGACAATTTCCAGCTTACGTTCAAGGACGGGAAAGTCGTTGATTTCA
>CALKWU010000148.1 GCA_938004015.1 uncultured Oceanobacillus sp. | reverse complement strand
AGTTACCTTCACTCCTGCATACTTCAGCGCTTTCACATATAATGGCTCCCTTAAATGACAAGTTTCCAACACATTGGAAGCAAGCAGTTTATTCGGGTCTAGATCACTGACAATCCGACCTTCGTCGATGACAATAATCCGGTCCACTTCCTGAGACAATACATCCTCTAAGCGGTGCTCGACAATGATAATCGTTGTGTTCGTCTCTTTTTGGACTTGGTCGATGATCGTCATCGCCTGTACGCCGGTTGCAGGGTCTAAGTTTGCAAGTGGTTCATCAAACAATAAAATGTCTGCTTCATCCACAATAACACCTGCAATCGAAACCCGCTGTTTTTGTCCTCCGGAAAGCTCATGAATGGAAGAGGAGATTTTCTCTTCCATATCAACCAATTTTGCTGCTTTGGCAACTTCTTTTTTCATTTCATCTTGTGGCACAGCTTCATTTTCGAGAGCAAATGCGATATCTTCACCAACAGTTAGCCCGATAAATTGACCGTCCGGATCTTGGAGCACTGTTCCAACCCATTTTGACAGGGTGAATATGTCGAGATCTTGCGTTTCCTCCCCTTTAATTTTTAAACTGCCTTTAATTTCTCCTTTATAAGAGAACGGTACTAGCCCATTGATACAATGGGCTAGCGTACTTTTGCCGGAACCGGACGGGCCGACAATAACAACTTTTTCCCCTTCATAAATAGTGAGATTCACGTCATAAAGCGTTGGTTCCATTTGACTGTTGTATTTAAATGAAAAATTTTCAAACTGAATAATCGGCTTTTTCATGATAGACTCCTTAAAGTATGATGGTTATTCCTTTCTTAAACTATTATCTTTAACTCTAGTTTTGGCATAGGCAGCTAATAAAATCGTACCAATGATGGCGACAGAAACAATATTGGCAGATGCAGCAACCAATCCTTGCACAAATACTTTGTTGGCCGGCTCTGCATAAATCAGAATATCGAGTACCGGAGCAACTACAACCCAGCCGATTGCTTGAACTGCTGCTTGGATAAGATTAAATGAAATGATTTCCTTTTTTCCAAAATCACCACGTTCGATATTAATCCGATTTTTAAAAAGTCCGATCAATAAACCGATAAACGCGGAGACGATTACCCAGCTCCACCAGACAGAGCCGTAAGATAACGCATCTGTCAAGGCATGACCGATTAATCCGATAAGCGCACCTGCAATTGGTCCAAAAACAACTGCCATCAATGAAAGAAATGCATAAGCAGTCTGAATGTTTGTATTTGGTATTCCGGTCGGGATGACGACAAATCTCATCAAAATCGCAAATACAGCTGCTCCAATCCCAATAGCCACAATCGTTCTAATTGATAATTTATTCATTTTACATTCCCCTATTCTAAAATTTATTTTAATTAAAAATTCCTTGCGGTTTTCGGATGGTAATTTTCCAATTCGCCCCTGTCTCGATATGATATGCTTTGGCAAAAGATCCTTGGTTGATGGCAACACCAATTTTGTCCAGCGAATTGACAAATAATATCGGTTCCCCTAATCTGCTGTCGGCAAAAGACCTGCCAAATTTAATGATGTTTTTATAAATGTGGCGACGATTATTCTCAATGGTGACTTCTAAATTATCGCCATATTTAATTCCCAGCTTTTTGAATATTTCCCTGCCGATATTTGTCCAAATATTTCCAAATCGCACATCCAGAATATCGATGTTGCCTACTACCGCATCTTCTGTATAGCTTGGCTGAGCAATTGGCAATTCTACAAGTTTATCCACTTCCAGGGATGGTCCTACCTGTTCATAGGTGATAACACCCGCTGCAAGCCGTGCCGCTGTATAAGCATAGACATCCCGGCCATGAAACGTGTATGATTCTCCTGAATTCGGCAGACGGTTTATCTTTTCATCGATAATTCTCGCCTCGGTAATCCCGATATACTCTTTTACATGTGTAAGTGTCCCGTTATCAGGAGTGACGATAAACTGATTATTTTTCGTTTTGGCTACAACACTAAGTCTTTTTGTGCCGACTCCCGGATCCACAACCGATACAAACACAGTTCCTTCCGGCCAGTAATTAATCGTCTGAAAAAGACGGTACGATCCGTCCCAAATATTGTACTGTGGTATGTCATGGGTTAAATTGTAAATACTTAGTTCTGGATCCACGGACAGAGCTACACCATGCATAGCACTGACCGCACCGTCGCTTAGCCCAAAGTCTGTTTGCAATACTAAATGTCGCTTGCTCATCTTGTCTACCTCCATCATTTTTCTCTAAGCAATTAAAAAAACCACGTCATTACCGAACAAACGGTAAGGACGTGGATTACTCTACGTGGTACCACCTTACTTCACTGCATGCTCACGCATACAGCCTCATTAAGTACTCGAGTCCAATATGACTCTTCATACTCTGGTGTTGATAACGAGCACCAAATCTCGTCGGAACCTACTAGTATCGAGCGGATACGTTCAGCACGCAACTCCGAGGCCATTTTTCAGATTCGTATTTCTGCTTCTTCTCAGCTACCGAAGCTCTCTGTGAGAAATAACTAAATCCTACTTTTCCTCTTCATCGTCTTTAAAAAGCGGTATGTTCAAATGTTGAATACATTATAGGAAATATTTTTCATAAAAGCAAGCCCTATTTATAATTTTCTTTTTATTCGAATATTCTTCGGCTTATCTGTTCATGTTTGACTAGAAAATGATAAAGATAGTATAAGGATTTTACTGATTAAACATACATGCTAAAAACAAAGACTTTGCCGATTCTATTTTTCTTTACTCTTCAAAACAATAGCATCCCTGTTTAAGGTCTGCCATTGTTTTGACCGTTCACATTTAAATTAAATTCTCATTTTATCAACAAGGTTTACTTAATAAGTATTTGAACTTCATCTGCATTTTCATCTGCCAAATCATCGAGCAGCTTATTCGCTTTCTCCATATATTCTTCATCAGTAGTCGGCTCGCCTAGCATTTCCTCGATATAGGCAATGACATACACACTGATTTCATGATTTCTTTCAAGGTATTTTTCAAAATATTCTTCGGGATCCATGCCAAGTTTGGCAGCCTGGGTTTCTGCAAATTCACGAATTCCTTCTGCAAATTCACGAATTCCTTCTCCGAATTCGGTGTCAAGGTCTTCCGGCGGATATATCCCAATATCATGTTTCATTTCTTGAATTTCCTGCAGCTCTTGAGATACATCGATATTTAATCTTTTTACCTCTTGCTCGGCTAATTTTGCTTTAATTGTGCCATCGAGAGATTCAAGTATTTGATCATCAAGAAATAAAAAGCGCAAATCCCCAACCGTAATTTCTTCACCCCTCACAATTGCAGCAACATCTTCATCATCATACTTAGCTATATCACTGTCGCTGCATCCTGCCGTCATAACAAAACAGATTAGAAACATAAAACAAAACAGCGTTCTCATCCGCTTCCCCCTTGTCAACATTTCATTACATGTTTTTCCAATTAGCAAACTATTGGAAAACGAAGCATTCTCCAGCAAAAATAAAATACCCATATTTCCTTTCGTATTCTAATATTTCCATATTTAGTGATATATATTGGGAATTGAAGTTGTTTAAACCTTGTTAATAAATAGGAACAGGGGTTTAATAAAGGGATAAAAAAGTGTTAATATTTGGACTCTGGGTATATGATGAAAATGCTAGGGAGATGTACAATTAGCTTATAGGAGATCTTATTTTCTAATGATAGGTCAATCAAAGGAGAATTACAATGAATTATAACATTGAAACTTCATTGGGGGAAAATGAACAATTTTCATCTTTCTTACAGGAAAAAGTGAAAGAATTTAATAATAAGCATTCTGAACATCATAGAGAAATAAGAAAAAAAGGAGCGATTCAGCCAATAAATATTATTGTCTCCGATGAAGAGGGGCGTTGGCTTGGAGGTATTCATGCTGATGTTTATTGGAATTGGGTGGAGATAAACTATTTATGGATTCGGGATGATTTCAGAGGCAAAGGCTTAGGCAGTCAACTTCTGGAACGTGCTGAAAAATTGGCGAAAAAATTAGGTGCCAGAAAAGCACTGTTAACTACTTTTGAATTTCAAGCCCGTTCTTTTTATGAAATCCATGGTTATCAAGTTGCAGGAGAAATAAAAGATTATCCTCCTGGCAGCTGCTATTATACGATGGTAAAAACATTAAGTTAGGTACCTTTTCTGAAAATGGCCGTAGCAAATAATCAGGTTCATTCATGGAATACAGACCTTTATTTCATCCTGCCAAGCCGGTAACCAGACCCCCTGAACACCTCTAACACAACACGATAATTTTATTTGGAGTAGTTTGGGCAGGGATGCTAAGTGTGACAAATTCATAGAAAACAATTAAATCCCGGTTTGCTGGGTTTCCTGTAAAAAGCTGCCCGTTTGTTAATAACATTGTCGTATTTGGAGAAATATTCAACCGTAATTGTCCATCACTGCTTAATAACTGACTATTAAAATAATCAACTTTCACGCTCTGATAGGAATTTTCCTTCACCATGACAAGGGCTGGATATTGGGGCGGATAAATAAGAATAGCCGGTGCATCCCCATCATAATATCCAGTCACCCGGTCTCCAACTGAAACTGTTGCATGATCTGCAAAATACGTATCAGGCGATACGACAAAGTTTACAATTTGTCCCGTTTCGTTTTCTAAAGTAAATAATTTATAGCATCCCGCTTGAGCATCATTTGGACTGGTGAAAAAGTCACTGATCGTCGTGACCGTCCCATGAAAGGAATAAAAATTTGTCATAAGCTGCCTCCTAAGAACACTTGGTATGCTTGCTGTACCATATGCGGGACCATGCCTATATGACACCATGAGTCATGAAAAAGAAGGAAATATTCCTCCTTTATTGAATATCAGTAATAAGAAGACTGCAGATTTATTTTGTCTTTGCCTATGCTGTTGCGATTACACTTTCGCATCGCACCGCAGAATACACTATACCGAAAGAAAGGCGGGGATGGAATGGAAAGGATTATTTTATTTGATGGAGAATGTCATTTTTGTGACCAAAGTGTGCAGTTTATCATCAAACGTGACCCGAAAGGACTTTTTAAGTTCGCTTCCCTGCAAAGTGAAACGGGAAAAGATTTATTGCAAAATCATCATGCTCCAGAAGAAATAGACAGTCTTGTTCTTATTGAAGGTGATTTTTGCTATTTCAAGTCAACCGCAGCCCTCCGCATTTGCAGAAACCTTAACGGTGCGTGGAAATTGCTTTATATTCTGTCTATAATTCCAAAGCCATTCAGGGATTTATGTTATGAACTGATTGCCAAAAACAGATATAAATGGTTGGGCAAAAAGGAGAGCTGCATGTTGCCTTTGCCGGAAGAAAGAGAAAGATTTTTATAGGAAAAACCTAAGGGGGCGTTCATTTTGTATCTTTACATTGCCATTCTGCTTATTATTGGCGTGTTAATTTATACGGCTATCATTCTAAAAAAAAGATATCGCAAGACAAATTCTTTCAAGTCATTACTGACACATATTTGTTTCCTGCTAATTGTGATACTGAACATTTTAGCACCATTAACTAACATTCCAGGTTTATTAAGATGGTCGTTAACATTTATTTTGTTAATCTTAGGTGCATACTTCACAAAATATTTTCCTGAGTTTAAAAAAGAAAAGTAGATCCTGAAATATTCACAGCTAAAATGATAATAAAAATTTAGTACTCTATTTTAACGTAATCGCCCACTTGACAGAAGTTATAACTATCTAACTAAAATAAACTGATTTTTCAATAGCCCTTTTCCATATTTTGGGCATACTTCCCCCTTGATTGAAAAATCAATTTTTTAGTTAGGAGAACGATTGTTTTCGTCACTCTAATTGAAGTTTTTGAATTCGATTCAGTACTTCCTAAAAGAAATTTTGGTACACGAAACTTGAGGATAGTGTGAAGTAAAGTGATCTGCCTGATTTCACCACTTTACTAGCCACTTTGATTAAGCGGGTGTGTATCGTTTCTATTTGCATGGTCTTTTGTCCCTCTGGAAAACAAAGGGTTCGTAGCCAATTGGTCAAATGATAAATAAGGAG
>CALKWU010000147.1 GCA_938004015.1 uncultured Oceanobacillus sp. | reverse complement strand
CTCGATTTTGAAAATCGAGCCGGTGATTGCATCTTCCCAAATCAAGTCAATCTCCCTGACTTCTTCTTTTTGTTGCAACTTGCTCGGTTTTTTCATCCACTCTAACCAATCGACTGCTTCCACGATATCCCCCCTAATCAATGGTCGATTTCATTAGCGACTGCCTCGAAAAATGGTCGGAACGTATCGGCCAGTTCTTCCAATTTTTTCGAAAACTTGTTGTATGTAATGTTGTTTTTGTTCATCCCTGCGTGGTTGATGTTGTTCCGATAGTCGGTGAGTGCCCCGTATGGTTCGATGAAGTCCACATTTTTTTTGATGAAACGGATGATTTTTTCCGTTTTTGCGGAATCATGCACTCTCCAGTTTTCCCTGCCGATGGAATCCTTCACGATTCTGATGGCACTGTTCACATCTTCCCGGTTTTCCCTCTCAATTTCATCCAAGCCGCATGCCCGCAAAATGAGTGTAATGACGTTTTCTTGGAGGAACGTATAGCCTTGTTGGATCAAATGATTGTCGATGCACCAGTCGATGATTGCAAACGTATCCATCGTGAAATTGTCGCCGAATCCATCAAATTTCTTTTCGACTTCTCCGACAAGCGGCACCAACGGTTTGATTTGTTCGGCTTTTTCGTTCTTTATTTCCTGAATCATATCTTTCATGAGACGGATTTCTTTATTGATCGTTTGTCCACGACACGTTTCAAAAGATTGGCTCACGACGTCAAGTTGTTTGGCGAATTTATCAAGTAATGCCGCTTCTTTTTTCATTTCTGTCGTCACATTTCCGGAGTTCAAAAACAACTCTCTTCTTTCCGATTGCGAAAGCTCTCGGATCAAGGAGGTGTCACCATTGCGCAGAAACGCATCGACCCCGTTCGTCCAGTCCAACAAACTTAGCATATTCGTGAAATCCAAGATCGGTGCTTTCCGCTCTTCCATTTTCAACTCTTTCACCAAGTAAGCCGGACCTAATTGTTCAAATTGCCCATAGACGATTTTTCCGATTCTGGCTTGTTTAATGAACCGGACATAGTTCAAGACGATCAAGGCGAGCATAGGAAAGGAACGATAGCCATGGGTGATGTCAAAATAGATTTCATCCTGGTCACCAATTTCCTGGATCAACTTGTCGAAAATCTCCCAGTTGCTTTGTTCATCATGGTTGTCACTGATTTCGATCACTTTCACATGCACATCAGGTGCAATCCGTTGAAACGCACTGGCCAATCCTTCCAACGGATTCCCCTCCCGATCGATTGAGTCTTCCCAATTTCTCGCTCTTGATGTGTCCGTGACGAACACGATGAATTCACACTCATCACCAGCTTCGCTGAAATGCTCATAAATCGCCGTTTGCACGAAACGGCTCGGGGTCGCTTCTTTTCCGCCATACGTATAAATGCATTCGATATACTCCGTCGTCCCTAAAAAAGAAATGTACTTTTTCAATGTTCGTCCTCCTCTTTTGTTTGTTATAGCGGGTGACTGATTGGTTTCTCTTCCCATATCGTCTGTAACACCAAACCGAAGAAAAAGGAAACGGAAACTTGAATGAAATAAAGTGCCAGGAAAATCGGTCTGCCCCATAAATGGAACAAAGGCTGGAAATGGTTTTGCGGATCCAAATGGAATGTAGCGGTGAACAGCCAATGCATGAACAAGGAACAGACGCTGCTGTAGAATAACCCAGATACAAACAACATGGTCGCTTTTTTATAATCGAGATAGCCGAGGATGTTCCTCACTTCGACATTCAAATAAAACCAACAAAAGGCGAGGAGCAAAAAAGGCGCAAGCAACTTCGGCAGTCCGCTCCTCCAATCGGCGGCATCGAATAATTGCATTTCCGCATAAGCCCATTGATTGATTTCATCCGTAAAAAAGACCGGAATCATGCCAATGATGATGGATGCAGCCAGGCGAGGCAACGCGATGTTGAACTTGTCCATCAATGGCAATCCGGACCAAAGTTTAATCGAATCGATGACAGCGAACCGTTGCAAATGGAAAAAACGCACAAGCCGGGATTTCAATTCTTTGACATCCTGTTTATCCGCTACATTCACATCCGGATTTTTCCTTTCCCGTTTCATCGTTTTGAAAAACAAACTGCTCAAGTGATTGATCACATCGTCGACATGAATATTGGCTCCGTCTTTTGTGGCACCGATACGGAAGATGAAACGTTGCAAGTCATCGGGTAGCAAATAGGAATTGAAATCGGCTTCTTGGATAAACGTCACCAAACGTTCCACTTCATTGGAATAAACGGTTAAGATCTTTTCCTTGTAACGGTTGGAAAAATGACCGGACTCGTTCAACAGGTCATAACAAAGCAAACGGTATGTGAAACAGCGCAATTTGATGTCCAGCTGTTCTTTTTTGCTCAATCCTTGGACAAGGGATGGTTCCGCCAATAATTTCGCTGAACCGAGAAAGCGAGAAATGAGCAATAATTCGACCAATGAATGTTCATCCATTGCTTTGTTTCCGCAAATGCATTCTTCCAACACCCGCCTGATTTCGTCTTTTATGTATGTCAGCAAGGTGATTTTGTTGAGATTTATGTATTGGACATCTTTATTCCGTTGGCTCTGGAATTTATCCGCACTGTAATTGACATCCAATTCTTCCACACTACCCGAAAAAATCGATGATCTCATCGCTCAATTCAAAAATGTCGCTGATTTCATCCACTTTCTTTGGTAATTGATTTGTAAATTTGAATTGATAGACCCATTTTTTCGTCTTTACATGATAAAGGCCGATGAAAACATTCCGATGTCCTAAATGATATTGTTTAATTTTCCATGTCAGCATCTGCCAAATCAGCTTCTTTCTGATGTAATAATAGATTTCTGTAAAGATAGCCGAATATCGTCATCGTCACAC
>CALKWU010000146.1 GCA_938004015.1 uncultured Oceanobacillus sp. | reverse complement strand
GGAAATATCGATTTTTCTGAGAGTCTTGTCGTCCATGAGCAAATGAATCTTTTTCCAATGTACGAGCAGACCGAGCTTGATCTTGAACCGTTGGAAGGAGAAATACAACAATTGGAAGAAAAGGTCGAACAATTTTATATTGTCACTTACAACATCAATGAGCAAAAAATGATTTCCAACATTTCTCTCTGTTTGCCTCATCCGGAAACTTACGAATTGCATGTCGTCGATGATTGGACGAAATATATCGATACGGTCGGTGTTAAAATTTCGGAAAAAGATTTGGCAAGACTCGCTGATGATCAAGAACCTGAAAATCAAGTCTCCTTTGACGTTTAAAAGTCACTTTTCCGTCGCACCGTATTGACCACTTGCCAGCGTGTCACATTAATTTTCATTCAATAAAAATGAGCCTGTCCAAACGAGGGGAGGCTCATGAAGTGTGAGTCAATCATTTCTGTGGAGTTGTCAAGTTGCGGATTTTTTCTTCATGTTTTGCGGATCTGCTGAGTAAGAAGTTAGTGATTTCCTGGGTGTCTGTCAAATCAGCACGAATGCCATCGACTTTCTTTTCGAGACGGTCAAATCTTTTATCCATATCATCGAACCTTTTCTCGAATTTTTCATCCATTTCCGCAAACTTTTTTTCAAATTTTCGTTCCATTGCGACAAACCTTTCATCAACTTCCGCAAACTTCTTATTCATTTGTTCACCATGCAACTTCAATGCGTTTAATATTTCCTTAAGCATCGCTTCTTCATTCATACCATCGCCACCTTTTGACAATCATTATATAGGAAAATCAGCCCATTTGGAAGAAGGGAATTAAAAAAGGCTGTGATTTCCTGTGAATCTTTCTAATCCACACAGATCCCATCGACCTTCTTTTCGAGACGTTCGAATCTTTTATCCATTTCGTCGAACATTTTATCGAATTTCGCGTTGATTTCATCAAAATGCTTCTCCATTTGTCGATCAAGTGCCTTTATTGCATTTAATATTTCCTCAAGCATTTCCTCCTCCGTCATGTCGGCACCTCCTTTTGAGATTAAGTCAAGCGGCGCTGTCGTTCATTAAAACGCTGCTCGATTTGTTCACCATGGAACCTTAATGCATTCTCTCGACCTGCAATATCCTCATTCCATGAATAACAAGACTCCCTTCAAGATCAGACGGATTTCAACCGTCCAACTTAAAGAGAGTCCAATCAGACCGTTTTTCTTTCCAATATTTATTGCTGTTCCTTTAGAAACTTTCTTACAACTTGCAAATACTTCTCATTTTCTTCGATATGCGGAGAATGGCCACTGTTTTCGAATTTAACATAGGTGTTGTTTGGTATTTTAGCAGCCATTTCATCCGAGTATTCCACCGGAGTCACCCAGTCGTGAATACCGACTGTTATTAAAACAGGACAGGTGATTTCATGCAGACGATCGCTGACGTCATAATGCTTTTTGTTCACTTTGAATGCCTCGTTATGTGTTTCATAATGAAAATAGATGCTGTCTAGTTGTTTTTTCATGGCCTCTTCATTTTGTTCCACCGTATATAATGGAAGTATCGCCTTTATCATTTCTTTGAATTCTTCATTAGAGCGGACTTCACCCCCGAATAAACGGTTGAGCATCTCCTCATCAATGCCTGGAAGATTACTCTTCAATGCTTTATCTATGGACAAGTGATTCTTTTTATTATGAGGTGCAGTATCTCTTAGGATGATCGATTTTATTCGCTCGGGATAACGTAGAACATATTCAAGCGTTAAAAATCCTCCATAACTGCCGCCCAGCATGTGCATCTGTTCTATTCCCAAGTATTCACGCATTGCATCGATATCGCACACCCATTGTTCATGGGTATATGGCGGTACCGTTTCAGATCGACCAGAACCACGGTTGTCCATAAACACTAATCGGTATGTATCCCCCAATTCTGAAAAAGCCTTAATATCTCCCCGGCAGTCACTCATCCCCGGTCCTCCATGAATAAAGAAAATTGTTTCACCATCTTCTTTTCCATGGACTTCATAATATATATTGCAGCCATTCAAATTGACGTACATGGTCTTCCTCCTTTTTGCATTTCATTCACTATTTGATTCGTATACGTATGTTGATGTTAATGAAAACAAACCGGTTCGCTAGGCATTTGAGTATTATGGAACATCGACAACAATTGCTTTCTCGGTCAATTCATCGTTTAAAAATTGCCGCAGAATAGATTTATAAACTTCTCCTTGTTCCCTTACTAATGAATGCCCGTAATTTTCGAACAAAACAAAGATGGAATGTGGAATCAATTCTGCGATTTGTCTGGAATACTTTGCAGGAATGATCCAATCATGTTTTCCCGCAACAACCAAAGCCGGGGCAGATATTTCAGGTAACCGATCTTTCACATCAAAATTTTTCAAGTTTTCATGAAATGCGGCATTATGCGTATCATAATGAAAGTAGATTTGCGCTAACTTATATAAAGGAAGTATTCTCCTATACAACGTTTTGAAATCTTCATTCGAATTGACTTCCCCGTTAAATAATCTTTCCAGCTCATCCTTCGTGACATTCGTTTTGCCACTTTCGAGTGCATTAGCAATTGCTGTTTCATGATGCTCATTATCAGGAGCAGTAACATTCAAAACAATCTTTTTGGTATGTTCCGGAAAAGCTATGGCATATTCTTGTACAATGAAACCACCATAGGAAGAACCATGTAAAATGATCTTTTCGATTCCTAGCTTTTTACGCAACTCGTCAATATCTTCAATCCATTGCCGGTGCGTATACGGTGGAACATCTTCAGAACGTCCAGAACCTCGCATATCCAGGAAAACTAGTCGATAATGTTCTTGCAAAACTTTAAAAGTGAGGATATCCCCACGACAATCTCCTAGCCCGGGTCCCCCATGAATGAAAAATATAGTATCCGTTGCTTGAGAAGAACCGAATATTTCATAATAGATCGTGCAGCCATTGATCAATGTTTTCATGAAACCACCCCTCAATTAAACTCAAAATCTTCTTATTTTCCAGAGTGCTTAGGATCCAAAATATCACGTAAAGCATCACCTAAGAAATTATAGGCAAGGACGACCAACGTGATGGCCAACCCAGGCAGGACGCCTAACATAGGGGCAGTCCAAATGTATTGCTGTGCATTTTGCAACATATTTCCCCAAGTTGCTGTGGGGGGTTGAATCCCCAAACCCAAATAACTAATGGAACTCTCTGTCAGAATGGCCCAAGCAATCCCTAAGGTACTAGCCACGATAATCGATGGAAATGTCTGTGGAAGTACATGTTTGACCAATGTACGGATAGAAGATGAACCCATAGCATTAGATGCTTCCACAAATTCGCTCTCTTTCCATTTCAACGTCTCCCCATAGACGACCCTGGCAATTTCCATCCATGATGTGAGGGCAATGACTAATACAACCATCATTGGGCTTTTACCTAAGACCGTCAACGCAACCAAAGCCAGAAAAAAGTTTGGAATGGATAACATCGCTTCCGTAAACCGCATCAATACAGTATCGATCCAGCCACCAAAATAACCGGCAATCGAACCGATCAATCCGCCTATCAGCACTGTGAAAAACATCGATCCCAGACCGACTAACAGTGTGATTTGTCCACCATAAAGCATTCGACTCAGAACATCTCTACCTAAATCATCCGTTCCAAAAGGATGTTCCATTGACCATGGTTCAAGTGAATTTGCTGGATTAATCATGTCCGGATCGACTTTCCAAATCAATGGGCCTAAGAAA
>CALKWU010000145.1 GCA_938004015.1 uncultured Oceanobacillus sp. | reverse complement strand
TCGAAACCACAAACAGCCGCCGTGGATTTTAGGAGAAAGGAAGAGGACAAATGACGAACATCAAAAGTAAATACCGGAAGCAAAATTATCCGGGTCAACATTTATTGCATAATAAAAAAATCATCGAGGAATTATTGAAACAGGCGCGCATATCGAAAAATGACACCGTGTTGGATTTAGGCGCCGGGAAAGGGGCGGTCACCACGTACCTTGATAAAAAAGCCGGAAAAGTCTTGGCGGTAGAGAATGATCCGGATTATGTCGAGGTATTGAAAGAAAAGGGATTGACCAATACCCGCATCATTAACCAAGATATTTTGCAATTTCATTTACCGAAAGAAAAATTTGCCGTTGTTGCAAACATTCCATTTTCCATCACGACACCAATCATGAAAATGTTGATGAACAGACCCGCCAACGGTTTTCAACGGGGAGTATTCATCGTGGAAAATGGTGCCGCCAAAAGATTCACATCAAGTGTCGTGAAAGACGGTTATGTCGTGTTATGGAGGATGTATTTTGACATCACGTATGTCCGGGGAATTTCCCGCATGAATTTTTCGCCACCACCGAAAGTGGATGGTGCGATCATGCAAATCAAGAGGAAAGCAAATCCTTTGATACCGCTGAAGGATGCACAGATATTTCAAAGGCTTGCGGACTATGTCTTGAAATATCCGCGGGCATCCGTCGATGATGCTTTAAGAGGTGTATTCACCGTGCCGCAAATCAAACATGTGAAACGGAATTTGGGCTTAAAAACAGATATTCCCGTGGCTGCTATGTCTGAAGAGCAATGGGCAAAAATCCATGAATCGATGGTGTTGCATGTGCCAAGATTTAGATGGCCGAAAAACAGGAAAAAGCGGAAAAGATATTGAGTTTTTGTTGGACACAACCGACTGTTCGGTTGTGTCCATTTTGATCTCATCATTTTTTTTTCTAAAAAATGATACAATATCTACTAATCACTAGAAAATTGCAAATCTTTTCATTGCAGATTCCGATTATCTGATAAAGGAGAATTATGGATGCAACGTATTGAGTGTGAAAATCTCACGAAGGAGTTTAAAGGGGATGGGACGACGACAGTAGCCCTTAAAAACATCAACCTTGCGTTCAAAAAAGGGGAATTCACGGCAATCATGGGTCCATCAGGTTCCGGAAAGTCTACATTACTGAGTCTGATCGGTACATTGGATCAACCGACAAACGGAAAAATCACTTACGACGGTGAAGAAATCCTCAACAAAAGCAAAAATATAATTGCGGATTTTCGTTTCCAAGAAATTGGCTTCATTTTCCAACAATTTCATTTGCTGCCGACGTTGACTGCATTGGAAAATGTTTTGACCCCGTTGTTTTCCAGAAAAGTGCCGTACGACAAAACGGAAAGGGCAAAAGAAGTCTTGGAACAAGTTGGTCTCGCCGATAAAATGGATTCTCTGCCTTCCCAATTGTCCGGCGGTCAGCAGCAACGGGTCGCCATTGCCCGGGCAATCATCCATAAACCGAGTTGGTTGCTTGCTGATGAACCGACGGGAAATTTGGATACTGAAACCGGTGAAACGATTTATGCTTTACTGAGAGACTTGAATGAGAAAGAAGGCTGCGGAGTGTTGTTCGTCACCCATGACCCGTCCCTGGCTGAAAAAGCGAACCGGGTGATTACAATGAAAGATGGGTTCGTACTCTCGGATGAAACAGGTGTATCGCTATGATCCGCTTCATTTGGCAAAATTGGTGGCGGAGAAAAGAACGGCTTATTTTACTACTCATCGGTGCGTTCATCATCAGTGCAGGTTTAACCTATTTGATCGGTCTGTCGGATACGAACCGTGGAACGATTGTGGAAAATTTGGA
The DNA here is from genome assembly GCA_938004015.1 of uncultured Oceanobacillus sp. Taxonomy (GTDB): domain Bacteria; phylum Bacillota; class Bacilli; order Bacillales; family Amphibacillaceae; genus Oceanobacillus. The sequence continues at coordinate 4,832 of CALKWU010000145.1, read as the reverse complement.
ACAACGTTGGGCTGCTTCCTATGACATCGTTGTCCGCCCGGAAGGAAGCCGGAGTTTGACGGAAGATAAGCGATTGTTGGAGCCGAATTATTTGAGCGGTTTGAGCGGCGGCATCAGTCTCGAACAATATGAAACTATCAAAGAAATACCCGGTGTGGAGGTGGCTGCTCCGATTGCTATGATCGGCTATGCCAGTTATGAAGTGGATTTCGGTCAAGTGGAATTGACGCAGGATGGTTTATACCGGAGACAAACGACAACAATCGTAGATAACGGCATCAATGAAGTGACCGAAACGACAAACTATTATTTTCCCATCAATGTGTGGAGTGTGTTCGATCAGGGGCCGGAATATGGTGTAGGTGCAGCTTACATCGATCTAGTCATTAGTGGTGAAACTTTATTGGCCGGGATTGATCCGGAACAAGAAGCGAAATTGGTCGGCTTGGATGAAGCGATTTTGGATATTGGTGCGAGCAGATATTTTCGTGATACGGATGGCTATCATTTCAATGAATTGAAAAACTACCATGAGTTTCCAATCCTCGTGAATGAGCATGCTTTCGTCGATAAAGTAGAAAAAATAACATTTGAACGGCTTGAACTTGACATCAATGAAGAAAATGCGGACGAAATTATGGACGAAATCAAAGAAAACGGTGGAGCGGTTTACTTGGATACACTGCCAGGTGAAGAAATGGAAAGCTTCACGTTTATCGGAGAAGATGCATTTCATGAGTTTGTCAGTAAAATGACAGGAGTCGACTGGGAAACAGGAGAAGTTTACATCGAAGAAACTGATGAGGTTGACGTTGAAAACTTAGAACAAGTCGTCATGGAAGATGGAGTCACGGGCATTGTCTATAAGCCGAGTCCGCTTATATACGAGGAAATATCCAGTCCGTATGCGGACAGATGGCCGTTTTCATATCAGGTGGTTCCGCATTTAAATGGGGACGACACGATCGGGGTATATCGGAATGAAGAATCCTATCGGGAACCAAAGCTCATGGCTGATAGTTTTACAGAATTACCGCGTATCAAACCGAATTGGATTGGTTTTTATGACCCGAGCAAATTGGCTATTTCCTTGGATCCGACGACGGAATTGCCGATGGAAACGTATCGCCCCGCTACGGCGGAGCTTGTGATGGATGAGTCGGGAAAACCGATGAACCCGCCTGAAGATTTGCAACCGATCGGGGATCCGTATTATTTCATCAGTGATCCACCAGGTATGTTGACCACCATTGAAGCTGCGGAAAAATTATTGGGGGATGAACCGATTTCCGCAATCCGCATCAAAGTGGCGGGAGTTCAAGACTTGAGCGAAGAGAGCCAAGATATCCTAGAGCGGGTGGCCAATGAAATCGAAAGCCGGACCGGGCTCATGACGGATATTACATTAGGTTCTTCACCGCAACTGGCATTGACCTATGTCCCGGGTTTAAACGGGGAAGAAGATTTAGGATGGATACAACAACCGTGGGTGAATATCGGCTCGTCGATTTCCATCTTCAAAGAAACGAAAATCGGTTTTTCCAGCATCGTTGCGAGCGTCATTGTGGTTGCCATCATTTATGTATGGGCTTCAGGAATTGTGAATTTACTTTCCCGCAGAAAAGAATTTGCCGTTCTTTTATCGATCGGTTGGCGCCCGAATCAATTGAATCGTTTATTGTTTATGGAATCCGCTATGGTCGGTCTGTTTGTAACAATCATTTCTTGGACGATGTTAGGGCTCGTCTATATGAGCAATGAGACGGGCTTGACTGCGGAACGCTTCCTTTTGACCGGTTTATTTGGTTTACTGATCTATTTGCTGGGCTCGATCATTCCGATGTGGATGACCCGGAACATATCTCCGTACGAAGCGATGCGGACAGGGGAAATTGCCAATAAAGGGAAACGACTTTTCCGAGCCAAAGGGATATTCCGCATGGCTTTCCATCACTTCATCGGCAAATGGAAAAGAAGCACATTGTCCGTTGTGGCGATTGCTTTGCCGACGTCATTGCTTGCGCTGTTTATATATATCACATTCCGTTTAAAGGGAATCATGTACACGTCGTTATTAGGTGAATATGTCGCATTGGAAATCGGTCCGATCCATTATGTGGCGATTGTCATTTCAATGATCATCGCCATGTTGACGACAGCGGAAATACTGTGGCAAAATGTTTCGGAACGTCGGGAAGAAATAGCTTTGCTGCAAGCGATTGGCTGGCGGATATGGAGTATCCGCAAATTGATTTTGGCGGAAGGGTTTTTCAGCGGTTTGTTTGCGGCTGTTTTCGGCTTGGCTGTTGCTTTTGCATTAATATGGGGACTGTACCAAGAATTCCCTGAAGAGGGGATTGGCTTCATCTTCATGACCGGATTCATTCCGATAGTAGTAGGAGTCCTCGGTACGGTACTTCCAGCGGAACGAGCGGTGCGGATGACGCCTCATCGAGGGGTTTCCGGGACGGTCACCAATCGTCAAACGGTTGAAAAACGTATGAAATGGGCATTGATTTCCGTTACAATCGTTTTGGCGGCTACATTTACAGCGGTTATGGTGAATGTCGCACCGAATTTGGAAAGGAGAACATCAGATGCGGAAGTGGAAGAGGCTTTTCAACCGACAGAAGGGGATGTTGTGGTTAGCCGTGACCACATAGAGGAGACAATCGAAGAAGATGCTACGGATAGTGATATTCTCCAAGGTGATTATTTATTTGAGCTTCGAGCAGGAGAATCCAGTGAAAACACAAGTTGGAGCGGTATTCTGTATTATGAAGTGAAAGAAGTGGAGAGTACGTTGGCGGAACCGGAAACTGGAATGGAAAACATCGCCATCGAGGTGATTTTTGAAATTCGTGATTCCATGATTTATGAAATGATTCCGGAAAGACATTTCGCCATTTTGGATGGAGAAGAATCGTATCTTCCGGTAAGTGCGACGATCGTTGAGGCGGTTGGATGGGAGGATGAACGCTGGTTGCACGGTGTCCGTGATGGGAAAATCCATGTCGTATTGGAATACACCGTTCCGGATACACTTGAGGCATTCCACTTTCTATTGAAAAATTCAACCCTTGGCGACGGAATCCTCGTTCGTTTTGGGGAAAATTGAGGAGTGGATGTCGTCAAGGTTTTGTGGAAAACTTCTAAAGAAATCAATCGAATATTATAGGAAAGCCTTCATGTAAATGGAGGCTTTTCTATATGATGTGGAAGTTGTTTGAATTTTCAGCCTTCTGAAACTTATTCATTCATTGTCCTTCTCAATGCTTTCCGCAGTTCGATTTGTTTGGACATGCAGAATCGGATGATTTCCGTCCGTTCCGAATCTTTCATATCGACAAATTCGATGGCGGTTTTATAAACACGTTCGCCTAACTTCAAGACATTGACGATGTTTCCCTTGAATTCCATCCTGGTCACGTCATCATTTTCCGTCACGTTATCATTTTCCGCTAAATATAAAGTCCCTTCTACTTTTTCGCCTTCTGTCACGATCTTTTGGTGCGTGAGAAACGATAGACCGCCTCCACTGATGTCGTAGGTCGGTAAATTCCATTCATCTGATGCTTCCGGTTTTGTTTTCGACTGTATCCGTAAATCCATTTGCACGGCGACTTGAACGCGGAAAAAACGTCTTCTTTGCGCTTTTTTGATGGAACCACTAGCTGGCTTATCGATTAAACACGCGTTGTTTTTAAGTTGATAGATGTTGGTATTGAAGGTATACAACTCTTTCTGATCGTCGTAGAAATAGACGGCAACACGCATTCCGTTTTCAATCGTAAGCGGTCCATTTTTCTGATTCAACGGCTGTTTAATCATGATGGCAAGGTCGTGTTGAATGACTTCGGTGAAATAATTTTTCCTGTTTGCTGTGACAATTTCTAGTGATTGTCCTTTCCAAAAGATGGAGTCAACATTTTCTTTCACAGGCCAGTTTCCCCTTCCTTATAACCTATCTTCAATTATATATAATTTCCAAGAAGGAAAACAGTGGTGCAGTTCTTTATGCCTAGAAATTTTCACCGATATTAGATATGATGGATATGCTAGAGTTAGTTTTCATGGTCTATTTCTCATAGGAATTTTCCTTTTTTCAGTAAAGAAAAGGTGGGGATATGGGTGGATAAACTGGATTTTTATTTAAAAGAAGTCATCGGGAAAAGGTGTGGCCGGGATATTTACAACGAGCAGGGGGAATTGCTTGTTTCGAAAGCGACGGTGATCACCTATGATCATGTGATCTTACTGGAGGAAAACGGGATGACGTTACGTGCGGATGATGTGGTGGAAATTGGTACCGATTTCGACCGCCATGTCGTCATGATTGATGAAACCGTCGAACATGTCCGAACCGTGTTCGGCGAGATTCGGGACACGAAGAAAGTCCCGCTTGATGAATTGCAAAAAAATGTCATTCCGACGATTCATGAGGCGAGTGACAGCAAATATGTGCTCCAGTTGTTCACGGCTCTCCAGGCGAAAGACGATTATACATATCGCCATAATATTGCTGTCGGAGCAATCGCCAACCTGATTGGAAAATGGATGGGATTGGATCAGAAAGATTTGCGGCAGTTGACGACAGCCGGTTTATTGCATGATGTGGGCAAAATGCTTATACCGGAGTCGATTTTGAATAAGCCGGGACGATTGACGGGTGTTGAATTTGCGGAAATGAAAAAGCATACGATCTACGGTTATGATATCTTGAAAGAAACCGTCGGCATCAACCATCGGCAAGCATTAGTGGCCCTTCAGCATCATGAACGGATCGATGGAAGCGGTTACCCGATGGGGCTGTACAAGGATGAAATCGATAT
>CALKWU010000144.1 GCA_938004015.1 uncultured Oceanobacillus sp. | reverse complement strand
TATCGATTCCAGATTTAGTAGCCAAGTTATACAAATATCTAGATAAGCTGCGGTTAAAATGATTGCTCATATGTCGATCAATAGAAATCCATTCATAAAAGTCTTCTGCATCGACTCCAATAAGAGTCAAGTCTGACAGCGCTTCTACGCTGGATACAGAAGGTTCTCTCTCAAAGATTTCTATTTCTCCGATAAAATCACCTTTTTGATAGATTGCTTGTGAGTATTTCCTGCCATTTTCTGACGTAACATAAATATTCGCAGTGCCTTGAACGATAATATAAAGACGATTAATACAATCCCCTTGCCGGTACACAATCTCCCCTTTGCGGAAATGATAGATTGACATCGTTTTCAAAATCCGGTATGGGCATTCTTGCAGTATTTCATACAAATGTGGATGTTCCTCGATTAAACTTATTACTTTATCCATAATCACTCTTACCTTTATTTTATATGATTAGAAGTACGTAAAAAAGGACATTTGTCCTGGATTTCCTAAATAGTTTTCCGTTCTTTATTTAAATCATACAATATTTCGGGAATTTTGTCTGGATACGAATTATACGAATAGAAAAAGAGGGCTTGATGGATTCCTATATCATTATGTATAGACCCATTTCCCCTTTACATCCTAGCCGACCTATGCTAAAGTAAGCTTAACAATTCAATAACATGAGCACTAGGGGAGCTGTCATGGCTGAGAAGGACGATTTTGTTCTGACCCTTTGCACCCGATCTGGATAATACCAGCGTGGGGAAGTGCGGTCGAAGCGTTTTATGTATTGATGCAAATCGTATCAATCATGGATCCATCATCAGACTGCATTCCTCATCGGAAATGCAGTTTTTTTAATGCAAAAAATTTAGGGAGGAATATGAGATGACAAATCTACGTCAAACATGTACAAAAAGTGATATTGCAGGAGTGAGTTTCTCGATTCATCCGATGAGCGACCGATTCGTAAGCATTATCATGGACGCTCTGGAAAAGACGGACACATCCAAGGTGTATGTGAAAACAGATGATGTGACGACAACGATCAGAGGAAAACTTGTCCATATATTCGATGTGACAAAAGCTGTCTTTCTCCATGCTGCGAGCACAGGAGAGCATGTCGCCTTCCAAGCGACCTACTCATTAGGTTGCCCGGGTGATTCCCAAGGGGAAGCATACATGGATACAGATGACGTACCAGTCAATGCAGATTCTGTAAAAGAGATTGCACAATACGTCGCTGCGAAATTTTCTCTTTACCCACTAGGAGGCGGGGATTATATGGACATCATTTACAATCAAATCGAAGCGATGAAAGAATATGTGGAAGTTTCCCCGGCCCATTACTCTACACGTTTAGATGGGGATGCACGGGATATTTTCCATGGGTTGGAACAAGTATTCACTTCAACTGTGGAAGGCGGATCGAGCCATACGGTCATGACGGTATCCATATCCGCAAATAGTCCGTCCCATAAAGGAGATACGTCCGATGAGTAGTTGGCGCTTTAAGGAAATTGTCGTAATGGCGGCACTTGCAGTCGTTTTCGGTGTCGTTTATCTGGCCTTCTTGCCGCTAGGAAGCTTGCTCGTCGGATTTATGGGGCCGATCGGGTACGACTTCATTTTCGGGATTTGGTTCATCGTTTCAATCATTGCGGCATACATCATCCAAAAGGCGGGGGCTGCCTTTTTATCCGAAACGATCGCAGCCATGGTTGAAGTGCTTCTCGGCAATGCCGTCGGACCGATGCTCATTGTTTCCGGTATGATTCAGGGTATTGGCGCCGAAGCGGTTTTCGCCGCGACCCGGTGGAAAAATTACTCGACATGGGTATTGGTCGCAGCCGGAATGGGTTCAGCGGTAACAAGCTTCATCTGGGGTTATTTCAGAAGTGGATTTGCGGCACTCGATACCCATTATGTCATGGCCATGTTGATCGTCCGTTTGATCAGCGGAGCGTTGATTGCCGGTCTTCTAGGAAAAACAATCAGTGAAGGACTCGCCAAAACCGGCGTCCTATCCAATTTCGCCTTAGGAAAACAAATGAGGAAAGATGCGGCATGAACGCTTTTGTCCACGTCGAGGAACTTTCATTACGCTATGAGATGCATAAAAAGAATGTGCTCTCATCGGTCAATTTCACGTTAAATTCCGGTGAGAGCGTCCTGCTCCTCGGACCGAGCGGGAGTGGAAAAAGCACGTTGACTTTTTGCTTGAACGGGATCTTTCCAAGGGAATTGGATGGTGAAATGGAAGGGCAAGTCTCCATCAATGGGATCGAAAACAGAAACATCAAACCCGGCGAACGCAGCAAACAAGTCGGTGTCGTTTTCCAAGACCCGGAAACGCAATTTTGCATGCTTACCGTAGAAGATGAAGTCGCATTCGGCTTGGAAAATATCGGCATCCCGCCACAAGAAATGGAAGAACGAATCGACTACGCACTTGAACTTGTCCAAATGAAAGACTTAAAAACGGCTGATATCGCAACTCTTTCAGGAGGACAAAAGCAAAAACTGGCTCTTGCCTGCATCCTTGCACTCGAGCCGGAACTTTTGATTCTCGATGAGCCGACAGCAAACCTCGATCCATTGGCGACGAAAGACTTTATCGCAACGATCAAAAAGTTAAAAAACAAACTGGACTTCGGATTAATCGTCATTGAACATAAGTTGGATGGTTGGACGGATATTGCAGAGCGTGCGATTTTATTGAATCGGCAAGGCGAAATTTTTTATGATGGCCCGATTCGGGACGTGATCAGAGTAAAGAGGACTCAATTGCTGGAAGAAGGAATTTGGGTCCCTAGGGTGACACAGCATGTCATGAGAGAAAATCCACATATCGAGAATCCGCCGTTAACAGTGGAAGAATACAGGCAGAATCCGCTTCCGGTGGTTAAACGAATCAGTGAACCACCCGTTCCAGCAGAAAACAACGCTATGCCGCTTCTTGAAGCCGAGAACATCTCATGGAGCGTTGGCAATCATGACATTTTGCACAATATTTCATTAACGTTCCACCGCGGTGAGTTTGTCGCCATCGCCGGACCGAATGGGAGCGGAAAAACGTCACTTTCCAGACTGCTCGCAGGCCTCAGACAACCGACGAAAGGCGACATATATCTCCACGGAAAACCGCTGAAACAGTGGAAAGAGTCCATGCTGCGCCAAGAAGTCGGCTATGTTTTCCAAAATCCTGAACATCAATTCATCACACATACTGTCTATGATGAAGTCGCATTCGGTCTCAGGTGGAAAGAGATAGCTGAGGATCAAGCCAGAGAAAAAGTCGAGGAAGTTCTCAAAACGTGCGGACTGTTGGATTTGTCACATGCCCATCCTTTCTCCCTTAGTCAAGGACAAAAGAGGAGGCTGAGCGTTGCGACCATGCTGATTGACGACCAATCCTTGCTCCTTTTGGATGAGCCGACTTTCGGCCAAGATGCGCATTCGAATCAAGAACTCATGAACCTATTGTCCAAAAAGCATCAGGACGGCGCAACGCTGATTATGATTACGCATGATATGGATCTCATCCATGAGTATGCGACACGCGTAATCGTCATCAAAGATGGCAAAGTCGCAGCGGATTGTTCACCAGCTGAATTATGGAAAGTCGAACAGGGATGTTTAGAAAAATGGCAACTTGAACAGCCCATTGCCGTTCAACTGAGTAATATATATGAAAAGGAAATGGAATATGTTTCTACAACGACTTAATCCAAGCGTCAAAGCAGTGACAATCATTGTATTTATCATTTTTCTCGCGATGATTTTCGAACCTGTCACACCACTGCTTTTTTTAATGTGGACCATTTTTGTCACGTTCATTTTTGGAAAGGTGGATGTGAAAAAGTATCTGCTTTATTTCGCCCCATTCATCATTTTTGCTCTGGGAATGTTTTGGACATCCATCGTTTTTGCTGATACACCGAATCATCCGGACGATGCGATACGATTTTTTGGCATCGACTTTCCGAAAGAGTCGGTACTCACCGCTCTCGCACTTACATTACGTATACTGAATGTCGCTGCACTGTCCTTACTATTCGTTTTTACGACAAACACGGTTCACTTCATACTAAGTATGATGCAGCAATTAAAGCTTCCGCCTAAAATCGCTTATGGCGTGTTGGCGGGGTATCGATTCCTGCCGATGCTTAAAGATGAGTTGAAGCTGATTCATGATGCCCATCGCATCCGGGGAGTGAACCAGGCAAAAACAGTGAAAGAGAAATGGCAAAATTACAAACGCTATGTCATCCCCCTTCTGGCAAGCGCCATCCGAAAGGCCGAGCGAACGGCAATGGCAATGGAGTCAAAAGGCTTCACCGGAGATAAACATCGAAGTTTCTATCGGCAATTCAAGATTCAAAAACAAGACTTCATCTTCCCTGTGTTGATGTTGTTCGGATTTATGTTTTCTTATCTTATTGCGATTCAAATCGGATGAGCGGTGAACAGAAAATTCTACATTTAGGATTAAGAAGAAATCAGAGAAGTGGATGAACGTGAAATTCCATTACGTAAATGCCGTCGCAACAGGTATTACCTTTATCACTGAGGGTAGGATGATGCGGCTGTGATCCATCACGAAATTGAAGCAATGATGGAATGCGAGGATGTTTCGCAGTCCATTATTTCATAGGCTTGGATGGGGACGCTCATGAATGACTGATGAGAGTGTTCCTCATCCAGCTGGCAATACTTGATGAATGAAAAATTTACAAAAATCCATGAGTTGTCATTGGACTTCTCATGGTCAGCCAAAAAACTTTCGAAATGTTTGATCAGAATTCGTGGAACGAAATGATTTAGAGTATGGATACCTATTATAGAAATTCACAATCAACAACCGGAGTCGGACGTCGGGGTGTTCAATATAACGTCCTCTCATGTGGTAAGGACTGTTCGAACCATACAGAAAATAAGATAAAAAACCAATCACTTCCGAAGTATCTTCTCCATTTCTGATTCAAGCCGATAAACCCTCTTATTTAACGCTTCTGACCTGTCATCGACATATCTCTCCAACTTGTCATGATACTGTCCGAAACTACTAATAATATCTTTAGATAATCGACGTTGTTCCTGTTTAAACTCAGACAATTCTTCTTTAATATTTGATACGTCAATCTTAACCGAGGACAATTCTTCTTGAATCGTTGATATATCAGTCTTAACCGAGGACAATTCTTCTTGAATCGTTGATATATCAGTCTTAACCGAGGACATTTCACCTTGAATCGTTGA
>CALKWU010000143.1 GCA_938004015.1 uncultured Oceanobacillus sp. | reverse complement strand
AAAAAAGTCGGGCAAAATGATTTTCCGATGATGGAAACATCTTTTTGTCCCAACTTTTTATGATGTTCGTCAAGCATCGAGCGGATTCAAACTTTCCTCTCCCGTCAAGTTTTCAATCATATGCACAAGCAATGTGATTTCTTCTTCTATATCTTGCAAACTTGCCGTCTCCACCGGTGAATGCATGTAACGGAGAGGTAAAGATACGAGGGATACAGGAACTCCTTTGCCGGTGAGACGCATCCGGTCGGCATCGGTTCCCGTATGTCGTGGTGTCAATTCATATTGCACGTCCATATCCAAATCTGTCGCCGATTTTTCAAGCAATTGGTTGATCTTGATATTGATTGGTGCACCTTTTGCAAGCACTGGTCCACCTTCGAGTTTCACGTCGCCGTATTTGTTTTTATCCACACCAGGATAATCAGTCGCAAACGTCACATCACAAGCGATCGCCATCGTCGGTTCGATGCCGGCCGCCGCGAAATACGCTCCGCCCATATTCGTTTCCTCGTTGACGGTGCTTACGGCATATACGCCCACCATTGGATTTTTTTCCGATAACCGTTTCAAAACTTCGGCAACGATGAAGGCACCGGTACGGTTATCGAGTCCTCTGCCAGCCACATAACGACCCTGTAAAATTTCCGGCTCCGTTTTATAGACGCAAAGGTCGCCGATTTGAACGACTTTTTCTGCTTCGGTTTTCGACTTGAAGCCACAATCGATGAACAAGTCTTGTAGGGTGAAGTCATCTTTCAAACCGCCATGATGTTGCGCATTGACTCCAATCACACCCGTTACGGTGCCGGCAAACCCGAGGACCTCGACACGCATGCCTACTGCCGCTTTCGGGTTGATGCCACCCATTTTATCGAAATGGAGGAATCCATCATCATCGATTCGATTGACGACAAGGGCAATTTCATCCACATGTCCTGCCAATAATACTTTGAACGGAGCATCGGGATTCAAAATACCGATGACGTTTCCGGCAAGGTCCGTCCTCACTTCATGGGCAAATGTTTTTACATAAGCCATCCATTTTCTTTGGATGTCCATTTCCATACTGGATGGGGAAGGTGTGTTCAACAATTCAAGTAAAAATTCTTTATTGAATGCTGTCATGATTTTCCTCCTCGTTCGTTTCATGTATCTTTATCTTACCAAAATTGAAGCAAATATGTTTACCCTGGAATCAAACAACGATAAAATTTATACAAATGAAAAATGGGAGTGGTTTTGGATGAATTTGAACGACTGGTTCGCAAAAGGGATGACATCTGAAGAATATATTGAAAGTATGAGAGATAATAGAGAAGGACTGCTTCATATTTATGATCAGTTCAACTTACCGGCAGACGACGAATTTTTCACGAAAATCAAAGCGATGGATTTACGGGCAATCGTGTTGACGGAAGATTGGTGCGGCGATGCGATGCTTAACGTGCCGATTTTATTCCGCATTGCCGAAAAAGCGGACATCGATGTACGCCTATTGCTCCGTGATGACAATTTGGAACTCATGGACCGATATTTGACGAATGGAAAAGCAAGAGCGATTCCAATTTTCATTTTCATCGATAAAGATGGGAATGAAGTTGGAAAATGGGGGCCACGGGCTCCGGAACTGCAAGCATATGTCGATGAATCTCGGGCATCGTTGCCACCGAAAGATGCTCCGGAGCATGAAGAAAAAGCAAAAGAAATGTATAAAGCAATGGGAAAAGAATTCCAGGAAAACCGCGAATTTTGGCTGTATGTGTACAACAGTATAAAAGCAACTCTTGATAACATCTGATTGACCAGGTCATCTGGTCTTTTTCTTTTATCCAATGAGGAAAATTTGTCGAATTTCTTTTAAATAATCATTCCGGCTCCAAACTCTTCCTTGATTTCCGAATCCAAATCCCTTACAGTTAATGTGACAACATTCACGTTAAAGGAGTGTCCTTATGGCAAAAGTTACGTTGACTTATGATAAAGCATTGAAATTTTTCAGTGAAGATGAATTGGAAAAAATGCAACCCTTTGTCGAAAAGGCCCATGAACTCGTCCACGAAAAAACGGGTGCAGGAAGTGACTTCCTCGGCTGGGTGGACTTGCCGGCAAACTTCGATCAAGAGGAATATGCGAGAATCAAACAAGCAGCCGAAAAAATCCGCAACCATTCCGATATTCTACTCGTCATCGGCATCGGCGGATCTTATCTTGGCGCCCGTGCAGCGATAGAAATGTTGAACCACTCCTTCCAAAACTTGCTTTCCAAGGAAGAGAGAAATGCACCACAAATCATTTTTGTCGGAAACCATCTCGGTGCTACTTATACTGCTGAATTATTCGATCTCCTAAAAGACAAAGATTTTTCTATCAATGTCATTTCCAAAAGCGGAACGACGACCGAACCGGCAATCGCCTTCCGTATTTTCAAAAAATATTTGGAAGAAAAATATGGAAAAGAAGAAGCGAAAGAGCGGATCTTCGCCACGACAGACAGAGAAAAAGGCGCTTTGAAAAGTGTTGCTGATGAAGCGGGATACGAAACATTCGTCATTCCGGATGATGTCGGCGGACGTTATTCTGTATTGACAGCGGTCGGGCTCTTGCCGATTGCCGTCAGCGGGGTCAATATCGATGACATCATGAATGGTGCTAAACAAGCGATGGAAGACTTGCGGACACCGAACTTGAAAGAAAATCCGAGCTATCAATACGCAGCGATCCGGAACATTTTATACAATAAAGGAAAAGTGACCGAGCTTCTCATCAATTATGATCCGAGCCTGCAATATTTCGCTGAATGGTGGAAACAACTATTCGGCGAAAGTGAAGGTAAAGATTTGAAGGGCATCTACCCTTCATCCGCCAATTTCACGACCGACCTCCATTCGCTCGGTCAATATATTCAAGAAGGCAGAAGGAATATTTTTGAAACCGTCCTTCATGTCCACGAATCACGAAAAGATTTGGTTTTGGAAGCGGAAGAAAACGATGCGGATGGGTTGAACTATTTAGCCGGAAAATCGATCCACGAAATCAATGAAAAAGCCTTCCAAGGGACGATGCTCGCCCACACCGATGGGGATGTGCCGAATTTGATCGTGGAAATTCCGCGAATCGACCCGTACATGTTCGGTTATCTCGTCTATTTCTTTGAAAAAGCTTGTGCCATCAGCGGCTACTTGCTCGGTGTGAATCCATTCGACCAACCAGGGGTGGAAGCTTACAAGAAAAACATGTTCGCCCTCCTCGGCAAACCTGGATTTGAAGAAGAAAAAGCGGAGTTGGAAAAACGATTGTAATATCAAGATAAAAGAGGCTCGGAACATTTCCAGCCTCTTTTCTTATACGATCACTCCATATATTGCTCCAAATCTGTCACTTTCCAGCCCTCTTCATCAACGGTCAGTTCGACCCATGCAGTCGGATCTCCATCTTCTGTAACGAAGGTATATTCCATCGTTTCCAAATCCACTTGTTTTTCATATATGCGGACCGACTCTTCATAAACTTGAACCCAATCAATGTCCATAATACCCAGTCTTTCATCCGCCATCTCCTGATAAAGTTCTTGATCCACTCTTGATGCATACATGAACAAAGACAAATAATGAAAAGAAAAGCTCTCTCGAATCAACGATATATCCTTTGATTCTCGGTAAAGATTATATAAATCCATGCCACCGCCATAAATCGGCCATTGTGTCAGATGAATGACATGACCTTCATTTTCCAGATCGTCGTTGAGAAAAGTATACAGAACATCCGGCAGATCGTATAGCAATTCGTTCAAGGAATATGGTTCCCAATCATTTTCTTCATAGAGCGCAATCGCTTCCTCTATAATCGGCGTATAAATCGAGTTCGGATGATTTTCCACGAAGGCATACAAATCTTCCCGTAATCGGTCCTTAACATGATCCCAATTTCCTGTATAGGTCGCCCCCCTGACGTAATCCAGCAAGTAGCTTTGAGCAGAAGGGGCGGCGGACATATTCAAATCTTCGAAGAGAAAAATCCTTGCTTCCGGATAATTGTTGTAGATCGCTTCCAGTTCTAATAAAACATCATCGAAATCAAACCAATCGATGCCGTGTCGATTATCCATCCCTGAATAGTGGATATCAAATTTCTCTTCGGTGAAGATCAAATATGTCGCCAGACCTTCATATCCTTCCCAATCCTCGATTTTCTCGACAAAGTATTGATAATTCGGCTTCACTTGGAATTCGGAGCCGGACCTGAAATTTGTCCTGATGATATGAAATCCTTCATTATGGATTCCTTGTAAAAATTCCACCAACTCCAATGGGCCATCGTATTCATATTGGTTTTCATATAGATTCAACTGTTCTTTCCGATTCAGTTGATATTTCACTTTCAAATCAGACAAATGGCTATCCAATGAAGAAGAGAGTAGTGCCGCCTGTTGGAAAAGGATGGCGAAATTTTGCCAAGACTTCTCCATTTCTCCGGAATTCATCGCTTGGATGATGTCGGCCGGCGTGGAAAATGAGCGTTCAATTTCCTTCATCACCAGTTCGATATCTTCCCTACGTGTCTGTTCCGGCAAGTGGTCGATATATGCTTGCGCTTGTTCCGTCGCCCAGAACGCATCAATGGACTCCAGACCAAGTTTTGCCCGTAATTCTTCTTTCTTCTCTTCAAAAAAATCTGTCAGATAAGCTTTGGAATAGCTTGAATCCTGTTCCCCATCAATTGCTGTCACCGCCAAAACAAGAAACAGAAAAACCCCGGCGACCATAGCTGCATAAGAAAAGAACCTCCCACGCTTCCACCTTTTTCCATCATCTCGATGGGGTGTATCCGGTTCCACACTTTTTGTGAATTCCGGCAACCGTTTGTAGTCTTGTTTCAAACCGTGGAGCAATTCATCCAAACGTTTGTCGTCCATCAGCTTCCGCCTCCTTCCGCTCCAATTTTTCATAAATCACCTTCAATCTTTCCCTGCCTCGATACATCCTCGTCTTCACGGTGGAAAGTTTGATATTCATGATGATGCCGATTTCTTCATAACTCCGATCATGGAAATAAAACAGGATGATTGGAATCCGGTACTTTTCATCTAATTTTTTCACAGCTTTATGCAGGAGGTCATGATTCTCATGGGAAAAACGGAAATTATCTGGAAGCCAAAGTCTTTCTTCCTCTGCCGCTCTTTGGAAAATCCGCCATTCCCTTTGTTTCTTCCGATAATGATCCCGAACGGTGTTCAGCGTAATTTGATAGACCCAAGTGGAAAATTTTCCCCGCTCAAATTGCCGGATGTTTTGATGGATTTTTATGAAGGTGTCCTGAACAACGTCAGGAATCGAATCCGGACGCATCCCGAATTGAAAGGCCAACTTTTCGACATACGGTTTATACAGATGCACCAATTGCTCAAAAGCGAAATCGTCATTCAATTTCGCTCGGTTGATGAATTCTTTCTCCGCCATCGGCTTCCCCCTTTCGACTTCCCTTCAGCTATGTAACGTAGTTTCTTCTCATTTTGTTCCCGAAAAAATTTAAAAACGATGTTTATATTTTCATATACTGGGTAATACTATAACCGTAAGACTTTCTCGTATTCCCCCTGTGAGCAGAGCGTTCATCGCTTTGCTTTTTTTTTGCGTCCATCTTGTATCTAATGTAACATAAATCATTCGCATTATAAGATGATAGTGAATTTTGTTATAATGAATGAAGTTAGGGAGGGAATGATATGGGTAACTTTGATGAAGTGATCGATCGTAACGGTACAAATTCGGTGAAATGGGATTATGCGGAAACATTATTCGGCTCCAAAGATGTCATCCCGATGTGGGTTGCCGATATGGATTTCCGAGCACCGAAAGAAGTGAACGAGGTGCTGATGAAACGTGCGGAACATGGCATTTACGGTTATACATATGTGGATTCAGGTGTCAAACGTGCAATTGTAAAATGGATGGAAAATCGTCATCAATGGTCGATCAAACCGGAGTGGCTCACCTTTTCCAACGGGGTCATCACATCTTTGAATATGGCCATCCAAGCGTTCACTGAACGTGGGGACGGCATTTTGATCCAAACACCGGTTTATACACCTTTTTATGACAGCATAAAAATTCATGACAGAAAAATCGTGAAAAATCAGCTTATCTATGAAAATAACTATTATACAATCGACTTTGCCGACTTTGAAGAAAAGCTCAAAGAAGTTAAAGCGTTCATCCTTTGTTCGCCCCATAACCCTGTCGGCCGGGTGTGGAAAAGAGAAGAATTGACAGAAATGGCAAGGCTCTGCTTAAAACACGATGTCGTCATTATTTCCGATGAAATCCATGGGGATCTCGTTTTTCCTGAAAACAAGCATATTCCGATTGCATCCCTGTCCGAAGAAGTCGCAAAGCAAACGACCACGCTCATGGCTCCATCGAAGACATTCAATATTCCAGGTTTAAATGCATCCTACTGTTTGACGGCAGACCCGGAAAAGAAGAAACAACTGGATAAATTTTTCAAAAAAGCCGGATTCCACAACAGCTTGAACACGATGGGACAAATCGCTTTGGAAGCAGCCTATACATACGGTGCTGCTTGGGTCGATGAACTGATGGAACTGATAGAAAGCCACTACCGTTTTGTGAAAGAAAGTTTTGCAAAACATGCACCGGAATTGAAGGTTGTCGATACGGAAGGGACGTATCTGTTGTGGATTGATTGTAGTGGACTCGAAATGAACACATCGGACATCCGCAAGTTTTTCGTGAAGGAAGCGAAAGTCGGATTGAACAAAGGAACCGATTACGGGCCGGAGGGGGAACAATTCATGCGGATGAATATCGGTTGCCCGCGTGAAACGTTGGAAGAAGCCGTCGCGCGGATCATCGAAGCTGTAAAAAGCCGACGAATTGAAAAACAAGCGTCCAACTGAGCGGCGCTTGTTTTTATTGTTCATCGTCTTCTTCCACGTATAAATAAGTATGCACTACTTCAATCGTTTCATTTACTAGTTCAGCTGGCGCTTGACCCACTATTTGTGCCTTTCTTTTTTTCCAATCCAAGTTTTTCACTTGGTCGCCGATAATGACGCCTTTGACAACCAAACCATCAGGAATGGGTATGTGGAAGCCCCATTCCCGTTCGGTCGTGCTTATTGGACAAACAGAAGCGTAACCAGTCACCAAGTTAAACTTTTTAGGCGATAAAACGATAGCGGGCCTCCTACCCGCTTGTTTCGTACCTGCTTTCGGGTCGAAGTTCAAGTAAACAAAATCCCCTCTGTCCGGTATTTCAATTTGTTTTTTATCTCCTATATTGTCCCGTTCAGGCATCGTCAAATTTCTTCCCTTCCCATTGGTTCACTGAAATATTCCGGGTGGGGGTTTTCGCCCACACATTTAGCCAATAAATCATCAAGTGTCGGCTTTTTCTTTGCCCGTTCTATAATTATTTTGTCACCTTGTTGGACAATATTCACCTTCGTACCATCACTGAATGACAAATTGTCTGCAATCCTTTTCGGAATTCGAACACCTAAACTGTTCCCCCAAGATCGAATCGTTGTAGTCATTCGCAACAACTCCTTTCGCCATCCTGATTCCATTATATCACAATCCTTTCATGTTGTATATACATTAATATATACTTATAAAAGAAAATGTTTCATATTCCGTTAGATGTTTTTCTAGTTTTGTTCTCTTCAACTGAACTTTTCAGCATAGAAAAACGCAGCGGATGTTCCCCCCCTGCGTCATACGATGCGTATAAATTGCTAATATTCGTGTTTAACTATTCTTTACATTAAGTAATAACTTTTTCTACTTCACAATATTTTATTGTTCATCATCTTCTTCATTTGTTATCGTTCCGCAAGCGATGCGTTCACCGGCATTTCCTGCTGGTTGACTGTAACCATCATCCGGGCCGTCATGGATGACGAGCGATGTGCCTCCTTGCTGCAACAATGAATTTTTTCCGTCCATCAACGTCGCTTCTGGAAGCTGGAGTTCCACCTCGACTTTTCCATCTTGATCGGCTTCGATATTCGGTAAATCACCGGCATGCGGGCCATCCGGATTCATTAAGCCGTGTTGTTTATTATCCGGATTGAAATGGTTCCCTGCACTGGCAAAATCCGGGGGTTCACATTCGGCAAATTCATGGACATGAATCGCATGCCAACCGGGAGGAAGTCCTTCAAGTTTAAGTTCGACTTTCACCCCCTCGGCTTCTTCTGTCAATGTTGCTGTACCGAGTTTATCCCCCGCGGCGTTCAACATATCGACTTCTTTTTTTGAGTCATCTGTCCCCGAGGTACAAGCAACAAGCAGGATAACGATCAGACAAATGATAAAGCGCATCACACTCGCTCCTTTTGGAATACTATCAGTCAGTATCCCAAAGAAGCACTTGTTTTAAACATCGGCAATCATTTCTCCTCTTTTGTTTCCTCTTCTATTTCTTGAATCAGATCTTTGTACTTTTCCTCAAATTCCTCTTCATCTTTCCGTGACTTCTTAATGATGAAATAAAAAATGATGACTGCCGCAGTCATGAAAATGATCAAGGAAATCATTCCCGGAATATATTCTGATTTATCTTCAGGGAAGTACAAAAATGGCATGAAAATCATATTCTCACATCCTTCGTCACTTAGTATAACAAATATCGTTTTTCAACAACAATGAAGAAGTTTTGTTCGCAAATCGTTTGAAAATTTGGCACAATAGATGGTGGGAGGGCTGAAACATGAAAAAGGTTGATGTAGGAAATGTCGTCAAAGCACATTATCACTCCGGTACATATTACGGGAAAGTCATTGAAGACCGTGGCGACAGGTTTTTAGTGGAAGTGTTGGCGGTAGCGAAGCATCCGATGCAAGGCGACCTCCATAATTTGGATAAAACCGAAAATGTCTTTTTCCACGAAAGGAAAGCGTTGAGCCATCACGAAAAAATGAACGTGAAAAAAGCTGCCGTACATCCTTATGAAGGGGAAATCCCTGAATATAAAGAATCATTGAAGCAAGCGATTGAAACATACCGGAACAAATTGGAGGAAAAAGACACCCCTTACAATCGACTTGCTTTACAAACGCTTCGTCGGTTGGAAGAAGAAGTTTATACCAAAATATTAAAAGGAAGCTAAGGAGATTCCTCCTGCTTCCTTTTCAATCTTCAATCATTCCCCTAAATGTTCTTTAATGACAGCTGTGATTCCCTCAAGAGCTTCGTCAGCATCATCACCTTCTGCAGTGATTTCGATTTCCGCTCCTTTTGGAATACCGAGGGACATGACACCCATGATGGATTTCAAATTCACCTTTTTGTCTTTATAGCCGATTTGTATATCCGAGTTGTATTGTCCAGCCTTATTCACCAATAATGTCGCAGGACGTGCATGTACTCCTGAATCTGCAGTGATTGTAAATGTTTTTGATTTCATTTTATCTCTTCCCTTCTATCTATTAAACATGAATTTAGGATGTACTGTTTTCCTTAAACCTATTATAAACAATTACCCCTCATTTTTAAACTAAAAACATAATAAAACATGTTAATTATGACTTTTTTGTTGAGATTTGTCAATTGATTACCATTATGATACGTTTACGTTAATAAGATTATTCAAGGAGGAATAGGCATGAGTGTGCATATTGGTGCAAAAAAAGGTGAAATTGCCGAAACGATTTTATTGCCTGGCGACCCATTACGCGCGAAATATATTGCTGAAAATTTTTTGGAGGATGCGAAGCTTTACAATGAAGTTCGAGGCATGCTCGGCTATACGGGAACTTATAAAGGAAAACGGATTTCCGTTCAAGGAACAGGAATGGGGGTTCCTTCCATCTCCATCTACGTCAATGAATTGATCAACGAATATGATGTGAAGAAGCTCATTCGCGTTGGAACATGCGGGGCTTTGCAAAAGGATGTGAAAGTCAGGGACATTATCCTCGCTCAGGGAGGTTCCACCGATTCACAGCAAAACAAATTGATTTTCGGGGATATTTTCTATTCTCCCCTCGCCGATTTCGATTTATTGAAAAAAGCTTACGATACAGCAACTGCAAAAGGTTTACCTGTCCGGGTCGGAAATGTGTTCACGAGTGATACGTTTTATCGGGAAAACGCGGAGGAAGTGAACACACTGCTTGCGGCATACAATGTATTGGCAGTGGAAATGGAAACGACCGCACTGTATACGTTGGCGGCAAAATACGAACGCCAAGCCCTTTCCATCCTCACTGTATCTGACCATGTCATTACAGGAGAAGAAACATCAGCGGAAGAAAGACAAACGACGTTCAATGAAATGGTCGAAATCGCACTTGATACCGTTTGAATCAATTGAAAGTCACACCCTGGTTTTCCAGGGTGTTTTTAATTGTCAACCTGTATTTTTTTAGGTTGACAATTGATTTTTAAACATGTACTATCGTGTAGAAGGAGGGAGTTCATTTGAGAAAAATAAAACCAATCGACCTTACATTTGGAGCGCTTTTCGTATGTTTGATGGCAATCGGTGCCAACATCACCGTTTGGTTCCCGATGCTCGCCGTTCCGATTGGGGGGACGAGTGTACCTGTTTCCTTGCAAACCTTTTTTTCCATTTTAGCGGGCTTCATGCTTGGGAAACGGCTCGGATCTTTTGCAATCATTACATATATTCTTATAGGAACGGCAGGGGTGCCGGTTTTTGCCGGAATGCAAGGTGGGCCATTCACTTTGATCAGTCCGACCGGGGGGTTCATCATTTCCTTCCTCTTTGTCGCTTACGTCGCAGGATGGGTGAGTGAAAAATTTCATAAACATTCCTTTTTCGGTTATACAGCAGGTGCACTTGCAGGACTTGTCGTCAATTACGTCATTGGGGTTTCCTTCATGTATGTGGCGATGAATACTTGGTTGGAGTTGGAAATTTCTTATATCGTCGCATGGGCAGGAATGATTCCGTTTCTCATTAAAGATACAGTCCTAGCCTATGTCGCTGCATTGTTTATGGTACAGCTCGTCAAACGTGTGCCCGCTTCGTGGATTAAAGCGAGAGTGTAAACTTGCAACTTTTATCCTTCTTTTGTTTACCAGACGCATCCACCTATGGTAAACTTGGAGCAAGTTTTGCTTTAGGAAACAGGAAGGAAGAAGCTGTAAATGGAGCTATTCACAAATTTCCCTTTATGGGCGGCGCTCGCAGCAATCGTTTTTGCCCAATTCATCAAAATCCCGATCAAATGGTTTGTGGAACGGGAATTCACGGTCAGTATCGCTTTCAGCACCGGCGGCATGCCGAGCAGCCATTCCGCTGCAGTCACCGCACTGACTACCGCTGTCGGCATTGTGGAAGGTGTCACTTCCACTTTATTTGCGGTATGTTGCGTCTTCGGCGTCATCACGATGTATGATGCCTCGGGAATCCGTCGGCACGCCGGAGTGCATGCTGCTGTTTTGAATCAACTGATGAAAGATTTTCAAACATTGTTCGAGGAAGGTCGGGAATGGAATAAAAAAGGCGGCAAGGAGAAAAGGGATGATTTGAAAGAATTGTTGGGACACGAACCGATTGAAGTTTTTTTCGGTGCTTTGACCGGAATCCTCATCGCATTTCTCATCTATCCTTTATTTATTTGAATCGGTTGGGAAGAGACAGTTTTCATCTATCCCTTCCCGGCTAAGAAGGGGACAAAAAAAGAGGATGGAAACATTAAAAATCGTTTCCAACCTCTTTTGATCATTCATTGTCCGGTTATTTGGGAGCGGAAAACTTGTAATGCTTCATTTTCATTGAGTTCCGCAAATGTTTCTTCAGTCAGTCTCCCATCCCCCATTTCAATCACATAAACGTCCACTTGACGTTTTCCCCATTGATTGTACACATCCTCGACGGTCTCATAATACAAATCGATTTTATTGCCTGTTATGGCACTTCCTTTATCGGCGACTACTCCATAACCATAGTTTGGAATATAAAGAATCGTACCGATCGGAAACACGTTCAAATCCGCCGCAATCGTCGAGTACAAATCCCTTTTCACCTGGACACCCGAGTAAGTGATTCCATATTGAGGATGGGCCTCTGTTTTCCCGGTCGATTCATAGCCGGCAGTATATCCCGTTGCTGTCACACTCACTTTCGGATATTGTTCAAAGTTGATCGCTTCTTCTAAAGTTGCAGGCGCATCAATACTGTCACTTGATATATACGTAACTGGGGTTTCTTTGTGATGTAATGTTTTTTCCGTTAATGTCGTTGTGCGCAAGCCGGCATGGATGTTATGGCTATCTTCCAGCTTATCAACCATTTCCGCATAAACCCGGTTGTCCTCTGCGAAGAACAACATGGCTATTGCCGCTAGGAATATAGCAATATAAAATTTAAAATTTCCTAGCTTCTCATTAAAAATAAACATTTTTACACCTCTCTGGTATTCAGCGATTTGACGGTGCGATCCACCGTCTTTTTTGCTATACACCAGACTAGGTTGTCCAATATTTTGAAAATTATACATTCATTCAAAAAAAATTCGGATATAGGCCAAAACGGGTCGAATAGGGACAGACCCTTTTCGTCCCAAAAAGTTAAAAACGGAGCATGCATCCATTCAATGCGTGCTCCGTTTTAATTTGTACGGAATCGAATATGTTTATTCGATGTCCGCCAAGATTTCTTCAATTTCGGCCATGATTCTTCCCGCTTCTTCCCAGTCTCCATTTGCCAATGCTTCTTGATAGTCATCAAAGAGCGTGGAGAATTGCTCGAGAATCGCTTCTGCACCTTCCAATGGGATGAATGGTGTCGTATCCTCTTCTTCGACGTCACTGTCATCTGGATCCGCTTCGGCTGCAGAATCCGGATCGATCAAATCGAACAATGCATCAAGAGCCCGATCGAAATTGGACTCCATCACGATATGATCCTCGTAAGCGATGATGATTTGCTTCACTTCCGGCAGTGACGTTTCGTTCGCTGATTCGATGTAAATCGGTTCAACGTACATGATCGTATCTTCTATCGGAATGGCAATCAAGTTACCCCGGATGACATCCGAACCACCTTGCGACCAGAGGTTCAACTGTTGGGAAATCGTACTATCTTGGTTGATCCGGTTTTCGATTTGCTGTGGTCCATAAATGTTCCGCTGTTTCGGGAACGTGTAGACGAACAATTCGCCATAATGTTCTCCATCATTACGGACACCCATCCAAGCAATCATATTTTGCCGGTTTCTCGGAGTATACGGAACCATTAAAATGAATTCCTCTTCTTCGTACTCCGGAAGTTTCATTGTGATGTAATACGGTTCGATTTCCATATCGGTGTCGAAATAGTTTTCCGTAGCAAATTGCCAGTAGTCTTCTCGGTTATAGAACACTTCCAAGTTGGACATGTGGTACGTTCCATACATTTTCGCCTGGATTTTGAACAATTGTTCCGGATAACGGAAATGTTTTTGGACATCTTCCGGAATCTCTTCTGTGAACAAATCCGGGAAAATTCTCTGGTATGTTTTCGCTAACGGTTCATCCGGTTCGACAATGTAAAAGTTGACTTCACCCGTATAAGCATCCACAGTCACTTTTACGGAATTTCGGATATAGTTGTTGTTTCCTTGATATTGTTCTGAATACGGATAGTTTTCCGCAATCAAGTAAGCATCGATCATCCACGCCAGACTGCCATCATCACGAATGAAAATGTACGGATCCGGATCATACACGAAAAATGGTGCGATTTTATTGACCCGATCCATAATATTCCGTGTTTTCAACAATCTGCTCTCCGAATCCAACTGATCCGAAACGAGGAAACGGAAAGAACCTTGATCGATGGCAAAAAGTAATCGATTGATTCCGTTCAATTGGATTCCCGCTTCTTCTTCATAACGGGACGATACGTTCTCATCTCCGGATGGATAGTCGAATTCATCCACCTTCGTATTGACGATGACATCGTTGTAATCTTCTTCCCCGAAATATATTTGCGGACGAGTCACTTCAATGGCCCCTTCCACTGGAATATTCCTCAATAAATATTCTGGTTGTCCTTGGGCAGTGATTTCATTGACGTGACTCATGGCGACCCCGTAACCATGTGTGTAACGTAGATTGCGGTTCACCCAAGTTTGTGCTTGTTCTGGCAAATCCTCCGTACTCAGTTCCCGAGCACCGATGAAGACTTGTTGATATTCCCCATCGATCTCATAACGGTCGATATCAATGTCGTTGAAACGATAATACGTACGGAATGTTTGAATTTGATTGTAAATGTCCAAGAGTGGACGGGAATCATTGATCCTAATATTATCGATCGTCAACCGATTCCGTTCCACCATGTCCCTGTCGAGTGAGTAATTGCCAGGGTGCTCTTGTTCCACAATATCATCCAACTTATATGCAGCCCGAGTATAGTTCAAGTTCCGCTCCAAATAAGGAGACTCCCTTGCAAACTCATTCGGGGAGACGATGAAACTTTGAACAATTACGGATGCTCCTTGACCGACGATAAGCAGTACAATATAAGCTGCAATCGGAATAATCGCCGAAGTGATACGGCCCCGGTAAAGTGCAACAATCGTCCAAATGGCGGCGATAATCGCCACGGCAGCGAGGATGTAAGCTTTCGGAATGTTGATCAATTCATCGGTGTAACTCAAACCATAAACGACACTTGTCTGAAACAGATTCACTTCATTTGACAGCAATGTATGATATGGCTGCAAGAAGTGGATGGCAGCAATCATCAAGCCGATGACTCCGATGGTCACTCCGATATGAAGCTGTGCCCGCTTGCTCATACGGTACATATGGAATACCGAATAGGCGCCGATTTCAACAAGCAATGCCAGTACCGCCATCGTAAGGAACAAATAGACGACAAATTCCACGAAAGGCAACACGAACATATAAAAGGAAATGTCCATGTTGAAATGTGGATCGGTCATTCCGAATTTTTCATGTTGCAAAAATTTCAAAAGCGGTTCCCATCCGATTCCTTGGACGACGGAACTTCCGATGATACCGACAAAAAAGGATGTACTGATGATGATGAGTCGGCTGTACTTTTTCTCCGCCAGAAATGGTGGCAGTTGACTGACATGGAAATGATTCACATAAGAACTCCGGATCCATTGCAACGTAATGTAAGCCACTGCGAAAAACAGGACAAAACCAATCCCAATCAGTGTGAGCTTACTACTGAGCATCGTTGTGAAGACAGAGCCGAACCCTAAATTATCCATCCATATATAATCAGTGATCCAATTGAATGTCAGCAGAAATACGAGACCGATCAATAGAAGAATTCCAAAAATCGTTCCAAAAATCTTACCGGTTTTCTTCATTTTTTCCATTTGTTCAGGGTTGTTATTAGGTCCTTGTGTATCCAAATTTAATGTTACCCTCCCTTTTTCCTCATGTCTACAGTCCATCATAACAGAAAATAAACTTGTTCGCTCGGTTCAACTTCACGAATGATACACGTTTCCACCATTGTCAGTGACCGGAGGATTTCCTTCAAAAAATATGAACCCTCCCATATTGTACACAGCTTTCCATCAAGATGGAACAGAACTGTACTTTTTATACGAACATCACCTACAAAAAGTTTCACCCGGGTCAAAACGGGACAGTCCCTTTTTGTCCCAAAAAAACGGGACAAAAGAGGGCTGTCCCCGATTGTCCCGGTCATTTTGGTTGATTTCCTTTTTTGCGGACGAAGGTTTCCAATTTGTCCAATTCGCCATACAGTTCGATGAGACTATTGGCGACAGGGAAAACATACGTCCACTTTTCATAATCTGATCCTTGAAGCTCTTCAATCAAATTGTTGATCGTCAACCGCATCGCATTTTTTGTTTCCCTCTGCAAATCGCGATCAAGAACGATTTTATTTTGATAAAGTAAGAAGACATTTTCACTGTAATTCGTAATTTCATTGATGAGCCTCTTGATTACTTGAATCTTTCCACTGCCCATCTCTTCTATTTCCACCATGTTATTCTCCATTTGTTGGATGAGCGTATACTGTTTTTCAAGCACCCGAATCATTTGCCTGTATATGACGATCGTACGCAAAAAATTTATTTTATTCCGGATGAACAGCCGACCCCGTTCTTCCACTAAAATATCAAAATAATCCTTTATTTTTGTGATCTTTTTTTCAATTTCCCGATCTTCATCCTTAATCGTAGGAACGCTCATTGTCTTGTTCGGAATAACTCGCAGTAAAAACAACGTCTGCTTTACAGCGTCTTCTATCCGTTTGAAAAGCAGCTTTTGATGATCCGGCGGAAATACAAGTGCATTGACGATGAAAGCTGATATGACACCGATGACAACGAGGGAAATCCGATTGATGATGAACGGGATATCGATTCCGTCACTTTGGAGCATGATTGTAATGATCGTCAACACGGTCAAACTGACTGTTTTATTCAATCCTAACCGTACGTTGATCGCGATGGAAATAATGACGACGGCACCGACCGACAGCGGATGGTCCCCTAGTAAGAAAATCCCTAGGATGGAAAAAATGACAGCGACCGAATTCCCGATGACAACCTCTTTCAAATACGTAAGGGAGCGCATAATGGAAGGCTGCATCGCAAGTACAGCAGCAATCGCTGCGACAAGCTCCAATTTCATCTCGAAGAAACTGGTGATCACAAGAGTCAACGTTACAGCGATTCCCGTTTTAAGCATTCGTGGTCCAATATTGAACTCCATTTTCACACCTCTAAAATTTTTGCCTGGACTTGGAAGTCCCACCCTATTATAGTTTTTTCCATGTCATTGTGCAATAAAAGAAAATTTCTACTCTACTTTATGTGGAAAGCTGTTCGACTATGTCCTTCTTTTGTTTTCGTCACTTCTAAAACAGCGGGGAACACTTCTTTCAACTCCCTCACATGGGAAATGACCCCTATCATGCGTCCGGATTCCATCAATTCAATCAACGTATCCACCGCCTTTGCCAACGCTTCGTCGTCAAGCGAACCGAATCCTTCATCGATGAACATCGTTTCGATTTCCACACTTCCTTGATGACTTTGGACGACATCCGACATCCCTAACGCAAGGGATAGACTCGCATGGAATTTTTCCCCACCGGACAAGGTTTTCACGTCCCGCGTCTGGCCTGTATGGTTATCGAACACATCTAAAGCCAATCCACTCTGTTTTCCGTGGGATTCTTTCCTGTCACTACGGAGCAAATAATATTGATTGTTTGACAATTTTTGTAATCTTTCGTTTGCCGCTTGGATGATCTGATCGAGATATTCCATTTGCAAAAAGCGTTCAAAGGAAATACGCTTCGCATTTTGTCCACGGAGCATGTCATGGACATCGCTGATGACGGATACGACCTTTTCCTTTTCTGCCAACTCTTCCTCAATGGAGATGATTTTTTCCTTTTTCGTTACCGCATGTTTCTGGAAATCCTTCGCTTCATTCCATGTACGGAATGCATCTTCATATTCGTTTTGCAATTTATCCAATTCCTGTTGCAAAACATCCAATTCAACTGGTTCCTTATTCTGTAAACTTTCCGCAAGTTGTTCCGTTTGTTCCTTCAATAAAGCGAGTTGGCGCTTGAATGTTTCGATTTCTTCTTTCAATGCGAGTTTTTCCTGTTCATCCATTTTCGCTTCCATATATGCCGTTTCATTTTCGAAATCAGCTTCTATCAGCTTGTCTTGGAAAGTCTTTTCAGCCTCTAAAGCCTTTTCACTCGCTTCGCTCAACCGCTTTGTCATATGGCTGGCATTCGCTTCCGCTTTCGTATATGTTTCCTTAGCTTTTTCCAGTTGATGTTTTGCTTGTTCCCATGCCTCTTCCAATGCTTTTTTCAGGGCGGCGACGGAACGGATTTTGTTTTGCAAATCATTTAAGTCAGTCAATCCATCCGGAATGTCCTTCAACCTTTCTTCCAATCGAGCTTTTTCCGTTTCAAGTTTTTGGTCCAGTTGATAGTGTTTTTCTTTCAACTCGTTCAATTGCGATTCCAGTTTATTCTTTTCTTCCCGGATTTTTTCCTCTGCTTTCCGTTTTGCTATCCGCGTTTTTCTCGCATCCTGATAAGACTCTACATCACGTTCCAATTGTTTTTTCTTTTCTTTAAGATGCTTGTGGAACTCTTCCACATCTTGATCCGTGAACGACGCCACTTCCTTGGAAGCTTCATTCAACCGAGATTCGCTCGTCTGCAAACGGATGCTTGCATCTTTGAATTGTTGTTCTTTTTCATCCAACACTTCTTTGACACGGAGCAATTCTTCCCGGGACACTTCCTGTTCTGCCGATGTTGCGATATCCGGATGTTCCAAACTGCCGCATACCGGACACGGTTCTCCGTCATGAAGATGGCCGGCGAGCACGACCGCCTGGTTTTCGAGCCAAAAATTCTCTTTCTTCTCATATTCTTCTTTCCACTGACGATATTCATCGCGAATCACCGAAAATTCTCGGCGTAAATTGGCGGTTTCCTTTTCATGATGCAAAAATTTTTCCACAGCTTTTTCTTGTTCTTCAAGCTTCATCAATTCAGTCGGCGTGTCGCTCAACGTTTCAATTTTTTCGTCCAATGCGACGATTTCTTCATGCAACATTTCCTGTTTTTTTTCGGTGGATGTCAGCTTGCCTTCTGTTTCCGTTACCTTTTCATCCACCTGCTTCCGGTTTGTTTCGAGTTGGGCAATTTCCTTTTGCAATGCTTCAATTCCTTGGACGGTCGGCAACATCTTCTCCAATTCCGTAAGTTCTGCTGCAATCCGTTCCCTTTCCGGTTTACGGTTTTTTTCCTTTTGATATGTTTCTTCCGCACTTGCCAATTCTCGTTTAGCCTTTTCGAAATGTTCTTGCGCTTCTTTGTCCCGCTGGGTTGCCAGTTCTTTTTCTTCCGCCAATTGGCGGCGTTGCTGTTCATAAAAAGCGAGTTTGTCCGCCCGTTCCGCAGCAGATAGACGGATCTCTTTTTTCTGGAAATCTTCTTTTCTCTCTGTCAGTTCATCCAAATTACGCTTTTTCTTTTCAAGTTCCTGGAATTGTTTATTCAAATGTTCTGCCGCATGGTATTCTTTTTGTTTTCTCTGGATCGCTTCTCCGATTTTTCGATACGTCGTTTCCGCTTCTTTTATTTTTCCATCATAATATTCAGCTTCGTCTTCCAAAGCGGCAGCAATTTGATTGACGTTCGGATAATCGATTTCAAGCAACTGTTCCAAAAGCGAATCTTTTCGAGGTGGCAGGTGGGAACGGATGCCTTTCACTTCGTCTTGTTTCATTTGCAACATTTTTTCATAGGCTAGTTTCGCTTCATCCCGTTTTCTTTTTAAGACGTCATTCAATGCTTTATAATTTTCGGTCTGAAAAAGGCGGCGTAAAATCGCTTCCTTATTTTCTGTATCCGAGGTCAACAATTTGCGGAATTCCCCTTGAGGCAACATCACAATCTGTTTGAACTGATCATATGTCAGACCAACCAGTTCCTCCACTTTTTTATTCACTTCTGTGACGGTCGGCCGGTCAACTAAAGGGATTTCCTCTTCCCCTCTCACTTCAACAAAGGAAATATCGTCACCGGTTTTCGATTTATTCCCTTTTTTCACATGCCCCATTTGCCTTCTTAACCGGTAATGTCTCCCTTTCAAAAAGAATTCGAGCTCAACCGCCGTATGGACATCATCATCCGCAAAATCACTGCGGAGCATCTTCGTGTCTCCGCGATCCTCCCCACTGGCATTACCGTATAGGGCAAAACAAATCCCGTCAAAAATCGTCGTTTTGCCGGAACCAGTTTTTCCGGAAATGACGAATAAATCGTGATCGCCCAATTCCCGGAAATCCACCACTTCAGTATCTTTATACGGACCAAATGCGGTCATTGTCAGTTTCAACGGACGCATCTTCTCTTCCCCCTTCCATCCGTCTATTTATTTTCGCTCATCACATTTTCCAATGCTTCTTTGAAAATGGCTTCCGCATCGTCGCTCGGCACTTCCCCTTTCACTTCTTCATAAAACGTCCGGAACAATTCCAAATCAGACATTTTCCTGCGCGCTTGCGCTTGTCCACTATTTCCAGATGAATGTTGAATAGAGAAGTTCTTCCGTTCCACATGCATTGCATTCGGGAAAACCGAACGGACTTTTTCCATAGGCGAAAGTACCGGAGTTTCATCGAGCAGATGGACAAATACGTAATCGTCACTTGGCGGCAATTTCAAAATATCTTCCATATAACCTTCCACTGTGCGTAAATCCCGAAGTGGCTGCAACACACGTTTCTCAATTTCCGTATTTCCTTCTCCATCCATCGTGACGATATAAAAGCCTTTTTCATGATGTTCTTCCGATATGGAATATTTCAATGGTGAACCGGCATATCGGATATTTTCTTTATGTACGTTATGTGCTCGGTGCAAATGTCCAAGAGCCACATAATCGAAAGTTTCATAGATTCTTGCATCCACATACTCGGACCCACCGATTGATAAAGGGCGTTCCGACTCGCTCGTATTTTCCGCTTCTTCCCCATAAGGTGTGACGAACGCATGGGCAAGCAACACATGACGCTTCCCGGATACGATGTTCGCTTCCAATTTTTCCACTATTTTCCGGTGGGCATCGTTATGGTTGCGGATATCTTCATCTTCATACAGATGACGCACGGTACTCGGCTCTACATATGGAATCGCATGGAAATGCACTTCACCGAATTCATCTTCCAAAACGATCGGCTCGTGGTGTTCCGGCATTCTCCCGATCATGTGGAAACCGTTTTTCTTCATCAGATGGCTGCCGAAATCAAGTCGACTCGGACTGTCATGGTTACCCGTAATAGCGATGACCGGCGTTTGCAAATCCAAAACGATCCGTTGCAACGTGTCGTCCAATAATTGCACCGCTTCTGTCGGTGGTACTCCACGATCGTACAAATCACCGCTGATGAGGACGACATCCGGTTTTTCCTCTTCCACCATTCGAATAAATTCATTGAGGATATATGCTTGGTCTTCCGTCATATAGACACCTTGGACGAGCTTCCCCAAATGCCAGTCCGCCGTATGGAAAAACTTCAATTCCGCTTCCCCCTGTTCTTTTCAATGGAAGAGCATTCGTGGAAATAAACGAATGCTCCGTTGGTAAAATTATTTTTTGTTTTCCAATCGAAAAGGCTCTTCAACAAACAAGAAGCCTAGTCGGTAATGATCGTCTTCATAAAATGCGCTTTGGACAAAGCGAGCTTCTCCGTTGTCATCGACAATTTCCAATCTGAAATAGGCGCCGGTCGATTGCAATACTTCATAAAAATCATCCGGGTGATTGATCCGGACACCATTCACTTTCGTCACAAGTTCTCCGACACGGATCTCCAACCGTTCCGCCGGTGTACCGGGAATCACACCCAATACCCGCAAGCCTTCTTCTTCCGGTTTGAAAAACGGAGTCTCTTTTTTATCCCGCGTATGGAGACGATAAGAAATGAATTCCCTGCCTAGCATTCCGATGATAAGGGCAAGGAGAGACATCCCGTTCAAAAAATAGCCGGCTGTGGAAATAAGGAAGACGACAATACCCAAGAGCAGAACCTGTTTGCTTAAACGTTTGGCTGCATTTATCGCAAGATCCGAGCGGATATGATAGGAAAAACCGAGCAAAAACGGAAACAGGATGAGTCCATATTCATTTTCACCTATCGGGAGGAGCGGCCAATAAGGGGCGAAACTTTCAATCGCTCCTCCGGGCACAAGCAATATTAATGGGATACTCGTCGTTTTATGCAGGTGATGCTCGCCAATCCAAATTCCCCGGGGACTCTTCCGTAAACTTGGAAAAGTTTCCTGACGCTCCACACGTCGGATGAAAAATGCTTCTGCAATAAGCATGATGCCAAGAAGCGCAGTCAGACCGACAAAATTCGATTCGGCAATGAATTCACCTGAAAAAAACGTTTGTTCCTCTAAAAGCAGCGGCATGAAGAGCAAAATGATATAACTTATTCCAATCGTATAGCCAGGCGATAGCAGCGTTGAACGAAAACCGATGGAAAGCAAAATCATCATAACCGAAAGAACGAGCATATCACCATAGGAAAATACGACACCTGCACCAATGAACAGGAACGATACGAATATTCCGATAATAAATGCATCAATCCATGTCCGTTTCGCTTCGCTGAACAGGTCGAAAATTTTTACCCCGAATTGCTTCCGTTCCCTTTTTATCCGTCGATAGCCGACAAAGAAAAGAAAAATAAACGTCCAGTAAAATAACGGATTGAGAAATAGTCTCAGCACGCCATTCCCCAATTCCTCCAGCCATGTGAAAATCAAGCCAACCACCCTCTATGTATAGATTATCATCTTATACACCCGATTTTTTGCATGAAATCGGAAAATCTTGTTTCAGCCCGTATACCATAGTATACCATGAAAACGATGGACAGCGTGAGTCCAATTGAGCCGTTTGCTGTCGGAGTATAGCTGCAAACCTTATTTTCGTCTGAACGAATCGATTATCGAGGAAAGGCGTCTTTCCCTATTGAAATCGCGTCAACTTCCATTCCGAAAAGAGTAATGGAAACGATCTGCTAAAGGAATACACAATATAAAAGAGACGGGACAAACATGGTGAAGTTCGGGGCCTGGCTCGAATCATCACATGTTTGATCCCGCCTCCTTATTACGTATTATTTGTAAAGTTCTTCTAAGGCTCGCTCCAATTGTCGATCATCTTCCCCGGAGCGGATTTTATCGATCAATTTCGCATCGATCATGCCGGCGGTTTCCTCATCGACGACTCCAGTGACCGGCAAATCATTTTCCGCTTGGAATCGTTTCACCGCTTCTTCCGTTTGTTCATTGAAATAGCCGTCCATTCGTCCCGGTTCAAGACCGAGTCCATGTAACATCAGCTGGATATTTGCAATCATCGGATCAGAATCGTCCAATTCAAATGGCTCTTCAATTGTAATTGGCATTGCATAGTAATAGTCTGGTTGCTCAACCGGGATCGTCGGTTCGACACCAACCTCATCGATCCATTCTCCACTTGGTGATAGCCACTTGTATGTCGTCATCTTTATTGAACTGCCGTCTCCTAGGGGAACAGCTGTCTGTACTGTTCCTTTTCCGTAACTCGTCTCACCGACGACATCATATCCCATTTCTTTCATTGCAACAGCGAGGATTTCCGAAGCAGAAGCACTTCCTTCATTGATGAGCACACCGATCGGATAATCTTTCTTTTCGTCCAACGTTGAGTGGAAAGCATCGACATTTCCATCGGCATCTTCAATTTGAATATAAGGAAGATCCCGTGGGACAAATAACGCTAGAATGTCTTCCACTACATTCAGCAGCCCGCCCGGATTTCCGCGCACATCGATGACCAAACCTTCAATTCCTTCATTTTCCAATTCGGTCAGCTGTTCTTCAAATTCATTCGCCGTATTTTCCGAGAAGTTCGTAATTTGAATGATACCCGTCAACTTGCCGTCAATCGTTTCCGTTTCACTATATACCGTTTCTACCGGAATCGTATCCCGGACAATGACGACTTCAAACGGTTCACTGACGGAAGGACGACGAATTTCCAACGTGACTTCCGTACCTTTTTCTCCACGGATTTTTGCCACTGCTTCATTCAGGTTCAACCCTTCCAAACTTTCCCCATCGACAGATAGCACCTGGTCGTTCGGACGCAATCCTGCCTTTTCGGCAGGAGAATCTTTGATGGGCGACACGATGGTGACCACACCATTCACCATACTGACTTCTGCACCGATCCCCTCAAAAGAAGACTCGATTTGTTGGTTGAATTCCTCCATCGATTCCAAGTTCAAATAAGAAGTGTGCGGATCTTCCAGCGTCGCCAGCATCCCTTCAATGGCCCCTTCAATCAATTGGCCATCCTCCACATCTTCAATATAGTTTTGTTTGATCAAATGAAAAGCCCGTTCAATTTTTTGCATTTCACCGGATAATCCTTTTGTTTCACCCGTTCTTACTCCATTCGTATCCGATGAATCCGCCATTTCCAATGGAGCACCGTTGTCCCCTGCCAACGTCATTCCCGCATAAGCTCCGAGAAAGCCGAAAACCAAGGCAGCGGCCAATATCGCGACAATCTGTAACTTACTTCTTTTCATCTTTCCACCCCAATATCCTTCGATTATTAAAAGCATATCATGATATTGGAAACATGACTATGCATTTGTCTTATCCTTCATGACTCCTATAGAGATAGTGAAAAAAGGTATCGTTCTTGATGAGACGATACCTTCTTTTTAATACTTATATTAACGCAAATATGGCAAAGGGTCTACCGGATTGCCGTAACCGCCGCGGTGCACTTCAAAGTGGAGATGCGGTCCTGTTGAGTTTCCCGTATTTCCGGTGGCTCCGATTACTTGACCCCGACTTACTTCTTGTCCTTCAGAAACGTCAATTCGACTCAAATGGGCCATGACCGTTGTATAATGTTGTCCATCTATGTAATGAGAAATCATGATAACATTACCGAAGCCACCTCTCCAACCTGCCGTACTGACCACACCGTCAGCTGGAGCTCTTAAAGGTGTTCCGGTGTCGACCGCAAAGTCTACACCTGCGTGTAATCTACGATCGCCGAAAATTGGATGTGTCCGCATGCCAAAACGAGATGTCAACCGGCCATTGACCGGATCTAAGAACATTCCGTTACCACCTGAAGAAATACTTGTTTGCGGTGCAGCTGCGACTTGGCTGTTTTTTTCCTTCGCTGCCAGTTCTCTCTTTCTTCGTTCCTCTTCTTCACGCGCAAGTTGTTCCAATTCGTTTATTTTTTCTTTGGCAAGAGCGATTGCTTTCGCTTTAGCTTTTTCTTCCGCTTCGAGAATCGCTTGCTCTTCTTCCAAGGTCAGTTTAATTTCTTCAAGTTCTTGCTGCTCTTCTTCCAACTGAGCCATCAACGTTTCTCTTTCGCTTTTTTGTTCATCCAACTGTTCTTTCAAAGCGACAAGTTCTTTTTTCTGTCCTTCCAAGTCTTCTTTTTTCTGGACGACTTGGTTTTTATTTTCTTCCACTTCCGCTTTATTTTCAGCTAATAATCGTTTATCTGCGGCTTGTTCTTCCATGATTTGTTTATCTTGATCCATAATGGTGTTGACGGCAGATGCACGGCTAATGAAATCAATGAAACTTTTGGAGTCGAATATGACTTCAAGCCATTTAATTTGACCGCCGTTTTGTTGAATCACCCGCAAGCGTTCTTTCAACAACACTTCACGTTTGGCAATCCGATCTTCCAACATTTCGATTTCTTCTTCCAAGACCGTAATGCGTTCAGTCAGTTCGTCGATTTCTTCATTTGTTTCATCAATTGCTGCTTCTTTTGCTTCTATATCTTGATGCGTTTTTGCCAACTCGCTTTCAATTTCAGCAATCTCTTGTTCAACGGATTCTTGTTCTTGCAAGTTTTCATTTATTTTATTTTCTGTATCTTCCTTATCCGCATCGAGATTGCTTTTTTCTTCAGCGATTCTAGATTTTTCACTTTCATTCTGCTTAATTTGTTTTTGCAATTCATCTATCGATTCGGCAGAAACTGAAATCCCGCCAATAAACAAAGAACTGAACATAAGTATTGCCGCGATGATAGACAGGATGGATTTCTTCAAGTTGTATTCTCCCTTCAATGGATGATACGGTTTTGTTTTCGATTAGACATGTAAGAACTTACGCACACTCATCACACTTCCCCAAACCCCGATCGTGGCACCGATTAGTAAAATAACTAATGCCAAGTACCAAGCAAAGGGATTAAAAGGCAACAGTTCAACAAAGCCGATATTGATTTGATTCGCGACATTCTCATACACATAATTGTAACCGATCAAAACGACCGCAATCGGAATGATGGAACCCAATACACCCAAAAGCAGGCCTTCTACGAAAAATGGCCAGCGTATGAACCAATTCGTCGCTCCAACAAGTTTTTGGATGCCAATTTCGGTACTTCTAGCAATGATGGTGATTTTAATCGTATTAGAGATGAGAAATACAGCGGTCAGTACAAGTGCGGCAATCAAGACGAGCCCGACAATCCGCGCATAGTTGTTGAAACGGAACAATTTGTCAACGACCTCTTGTCCATAATTCACATCATAGACATGATCGAATTCTGCGATTTCCAAAGCGATTCGTTCCGTTTCCTGGGGATCTTCGGCTTGGATGATGTAAGCATGGTTCAAGGGGTTGTCCTGTTCGAACAATTGCCATGCTCTTCCTTCTTCACCGAAACTTTCAATCAAGTTTTGCAATTCTTCATCATTGGAAGAAAAGTAGACGTTTTCCACACCTTCGACTTGTTTCACTTGTTCGCCCAATGCGAGCACATCTTCCTCTTCCGTCGTCAAATCGACCAAAACTTTGATTTCCACGTCGGATTCGATGTTTTTCGCAAACTCATTTAAATTAAACACAATCGCCAAAAACACGCCGACGAGGATCAGCGTTGTCGTGACCGCTCCAATGGATGCAACCGTCATCCAGCCATTCCGGAAAATATTCTTCGATCCTTCCCTCAGGTGTCTTGTAAAAGTCCTAAATTTCATAGCCGTATTCACCTCGTTGTTCGTCTCTTACAATAACACCATCTTCAATAGCAATCACACGTTTTTTGAAACTGTCCACGATTTCTTTGCTATGTGTAGCCATGATGATTGTAGTTCCTTTATCATTGATTTCTTCAAATGTCCTCATGATTCCCCAAGACGTTTCCGGATCCAAGTTTCCCGTCGGTTCATCGGCAATGACGATTTTCGGTCGATTGACGATGGCACGCGCAATTGAAACCCGTTGCTGTTCTCCACCGGATAATTCCGCCGGAAGCATGCGGGCTTTGTTTTTCAATCCGACTTCCTCCAATACTTCCATGACGCGACTACGGATCATCCGCGGAGATTCTTCAATCACTTCCAAGGCATAAGCGACATTTTCATAAACCGTCAGTTTCGGCAACAGTTTAAAATCTTGGAAAATAACACCGATCTGCCTTCTTAAGTATGGCACACGACTTTCTTTCATTTGATTAAGATCGATGTCATTGATGATGATTTTTCCTTTCGTCGGTTTCTCTTCCCGATACATCAGTTTGATGAAAGTGGATTTCCCTGCCCCGCTTTGCCCGACGATGAACACGAATTCTCCTTGCTTTATTTCAACATTAATCCCATTAAGGGCTGTAACCCCATTCGGATAAACTTTATGTACATCTTCCATTAAAATCATATAAGTATCACCTTTTGTAGTATTTGAAAGTTTTTTGCCGACTGAAGCAAAAACTATTGATTTCACTAAGTCATTATACCATCATTATACGAGTTTTTTAGACATAAAAATATTACATTTATATTTCAATCATAACTTTCGTGTAATGTTTGAAAAATCCATCTGAAACGAGGAGGGAGAAATGGCTTGATAATGGAGTTTCATTTTGTAAAACGGTTGTAATAATAATGACCGATTTACATAAAAAGGAAACCTATCAAATTAGGAAAACCGATTTAGGAAGGGTTGAAAGAATGGGACTGTCGAATGAAGAAACGAATCATTGCAATTAAAAATCCGACCTACGTGGATGTAGGCCGGATTTATTTTCTTGCAATTTACTGTTCCAATAACCAAGATACTAATGCATCCAAATCGTCACCGGAAACGTTTTGTGCTGGCATGGAACCAGTTCCGTTCACGATGATGTCTTCAAGTTCTTCTGCGCTGAATTTGCTTCCGACGCCTGTCAATTCAGGACCTCCACCACCGGAAAGGTCAGCACCATGACACATTGCACAATTGTTTTGGTAGACATCTTCGCCAGCTGCTGTTTCCACTGCTTCACCATTTTCGGCTGAATCGGCTGGTTCAGAAGCATCGTCGGAAGAATCATCTCCGCCGCCGCAACCTCCTAATACCAGTACTGTACCGAAAAGAATTGCCAATAACCATTTTTTCATTGCAAAATATCCCCCATTCCAATAGTAATTACAGCGTCAATATTATTATATCCTATTTTTGGGCTTTTAAAACCCAGTTAACGACGTAATCTGTGAACAAATAACAACATTTCCATGAAAAATTTCATAGTTATAGGAGGTAAAGTCTATTGTTTTCAATCCATTTGGGAACGTAAATAGGCATCGATGAATACATCGATTTCCCCATCCATCACAGCCTGGGCATTTCCGACTTCAACATCGGTGCGGTGGTCTTTCACCATCGTGTATGGATGGAAAACATAGGAGCGGATTTGGCTCCCCCATGCGATCTCTTTTTGCTCACCCCGGATTTCAGCCAGCTCTTGTTGTTGTTTTTCAATCTCCAATTGGTATAATTTCGATTTCAGCATCTTCATAGCCGCTTCCCGGTTTTTGATTTGCGAGCGTTCATTTTGACACGTCACAACGATATTCGTCGGCAAATGCGTGATACGGACGGCAGAGTCGGTCATGTTCACATGCTGTCCACCGGCACCACTTGCCCGGTACGTGTCGATTTTCAAATCTTCGTCACGAATCTCGATTTCCACATCATCATCCATTTCCGGTGTCACGTCACATGAAACGAAAGATGTATGTCTTCTGCCAGAAGAATCGAACGGAGAAATGCGCACAAGACGATGGACGCCTTTTTCCGTCTTCAAATAGCCATAGGCATTATGTCCTTTAATGAGTAAAGTGACACTTTTGATACCTGCTTCATCCCCTGGCTGATAGTCCAATATTTCGACTTTATACCCCTTATTTTCCGCCCAGCGTTGGTACAGTCGCAACAACATGCTCGCAAAATCTTGGGACTCGGTGCCGCCCGCTCCCGGGTGGAGTTCGAGAATCGCATTTTTTGCGTCATACGGTTCACTCAAAAGCATTTCCAATTCAAAGTCGCCTACTTTTGTCGTGAACATCTCCAATTGCTCCAATAAATCTTGGAGCAATTCTTCATCATTTTCTTCTTTCACCAATTCATAGGCGACTTCCAAGTCCCCCAACGTTTCCTCTATCTCTTCAAACATTTCGACTTGATGTTTCAGACCATTGGATTCATCGATGATTTTTTGCGCATTTTTTTGGTCATCCCAAAAACCGGGTGCTGCCATTTGTTGTTCCAATTCCTTGATTTTGGCACGTTTTCCAGCTAAGTCAAAGAGACCCCCTAAAGTCTTCAACTCGTGATGATAATTTATCTAATTCGTTTCTAATATCTGCCAATTCCATGTTCAATCACCTCAATTAATGTTTTTAATTATTATTTGGAACTTAATTTCTTCCATGACAGTTTTTATATTTTTTGCCGCTTCCGCATGGGCATGGATCGTTACGACCGATACGATTCTGTTTCACAATCGGTTTACGCACTTTTTTCTTTCCATCCTGCCCACCATGGGCTGCTGTCGTATTTTTCACGATTTCTTGACGTTGCAAGTTTTCCCGGATTTCCGCTTTCATGATGAATTTAGCAACTTCATCTTCGATTGCTTGAACCATCGTCTCAAACATCTGGAATCCTTCCATCTGATACTCACGAAGCGGATCCGTTTGTCCGTAAGCCCGCAAATGGATTCCTTGACGGAGTTGATCCATCTGATCGATGTGGTCCATCCATTTCGAGTCGACGGCACGCAAGAGAACGACCTTTTCAAATTCTTGGAATTGCTCCGGTTCAAGTTCTTTGCGTTTTTCCTCATAAGCCTTTTCTATCAAGTCCATGATCAATTGTTGCATTTCTTCAGGCTCTTTGTTTTTCAACTGGTCGACGGTAAGGGTTCCTGGCTTAAGCAAGTTGGCGTCAACATGTTCGACGATCGCTTTTAAATTCCAATTTTCCTCATCGTCATCTTGTGTATGGCTTGCAATGACCCTTTCGACGGAAGATTTAATCATATTCATGATGATATCCGTCAACCCGTCTTCCGCATCAATCACTTCAAACCGTTGCTTGTAAATGATTTCCCGTTGTTCTCTCAACACATCGTCATAAGCAAGGATCGTTTTCCGGGCGTCGAAGTTGTTCCCTTCCACCCGTTTCTGTGCGGATTCTACAGCACGGGACACCATTTTACTTTCAATCGGTTGATCCTCTTCCATTCCGAGACGATCCATCATATTGCGCAAATTATCGGAACCGAACCGGCGCATCAAGTCGTCTTCCATCGACAAATAAAACTGGGAAACCCCAGGATCCCCTTGACGTCCGGAACGTCCACGCAACTGGTTATCGATCCGCCGGGATTCATGACGTTCTGTACCGATTACCGCAAGACCACCGAGATCTTTTACACCTTCCCCGAGTTTGATGTCGGTACCACGTCCAGCCATGTTCGTCGCAATCGTGACAGCGCCTTTTTCTCCGGCTTTTTCAATGATTTCCGCTTCACGGAAATGGTTTTTCGCGTTCAAAACTTCATGGCGGATGCCTGCTTTTTTCAGCAATTTTGATAAATGTTCGGAAGTTTCCACGGCGACCGTACCAACAAGCACGGGCTGACCTTTTTTATGCCGTTCTTTAATGTCTTCAACAACCGCACGGAATTTTGCATCCATCGTTTTGTACACGAGGTCCGGACGGTCTTCCCGGATGATCGGTTTATTCGTCGGAATGACAATGACATTCATATTATAGATATTACGGAATTCTTCTTCTTCCGTTTTTGCCGTACCGGTCATCCCGGCCAGCTTTTTGTACATCCGGAAATAGTTTTGGAACGTGATGGAAGCAAGGGTCATGCTCTCATTCTGGATTTGCAACCCTTCTTTCGCTTCGATTGCTTGATGGAGACCGTCACTGTATCGGCGGCCTTTCATTTTCCGACCGGTGAATTGGTCGATGATGACCACTTCACCGTCTTCCACCAAATAGTCCGTATCCCGATGCATCGCAACATGGGCTTTCAATGCTTGGTTGATGTGATGGGTCAAAGAAACGTGCTCCAGGTCAAACAAGTTGTCGATATTGAAATATGCTTCCGCTTTATTGATCCCTTCTTCAGTCAATTGGACCGTTTTTGTTTTTTCATCATACGTATAATCGGTATCTTTGTTCAACGTAGTGACGAAGCTGTTCGCTTGCAGATAAAGGGAGGTGGATTTTTTCGCCGCTCCGGAAATGATGAGCGGTGTCCGGGCCTCGTCGATCAAAATCGAGTCGACCTCGTCAATGATCGCAAAGTTCAATTCCCTTTGCACCATTTGCTCTTTATAAAGAACCATGTTGTCCCGCAAATAATCGAAACCGAACTCGTTGTTCGTTCCATACGTGATGTCACATTGATATGCTTCCCGTTTCTGTTCTTTCGTCAAACTGTTCACATTCAAGCCGACGCTCAAACCGAGGAAATTGAAGAGTTCCCCCATTTCCCTCGCATCCCGGTCCGCCAAGTATTCGTTCACCGTAACGATGTGTACCCCTTTTCCCGGCAATGCGTTCAAATACGCCGGCAAGGTGGAAGCCAGCGTCTTCCCTTCCCCCGTTTTCATCTCTGCGATGTTTCCGTTGTGCAACGCCACCGCACCCATTAATTGTGTACGGAAAGGCCGCATCTTCAGTACGCGTTTCGACGCTTCACGGACAACCGCATAAGCTTCTATGAGCAAATCATCCAACGTTTCACCATTAGCCAAACGTTCTTTGAATTCATCTGTTTTATTTTTCAGTTCGTCATCGGAAAGCTTTTCCATTTCCGCTTCCAAAGCTTCGATCTCATCAACTATTTTCTCGATACGCTTCAATTCTCTTTTCGTTCCATCACCAAATATTTTCGTCAACAATCCTGCCATATATTATACGCTCCTCAATAATTTCATACCTATACAACTACAATAATAACACTATCCAAGTAGAGATGACAACAATATAAAGGATATGGTGCATCGTTGATTGGATGACCATACTGCTTTCATCAGTTTTCCTTTATATTCAGGTGATATCCAAGGCATCATCAAATAACTAGATTATATTGAAAAACTAGGTGTGGACGTCATCTGACTCACACCGATTTATAAGTCTCCGCAAAACGACAACGGTTATGATATTAGCGATTATTATGCAATTAATTGACCCGAGTTATGGCACCATGGAGGACTTTAAGGAATTGCTGGCGGAAATCCATAAGCGTGGCATGAAGCTAATCATGGATCTCGTCGTGAATCACACCTCAACAGAACACGAATGGTTTAAACAGGCGACTTCATCCAAAGATAATCCGTACCGTGACTTCTATATTTGGAAGGACGGTAAGAACGGTGAGCCACCGAATAATTGGCAATCCAAATTCGTCGGTTCTGCTTGGGAGTGGGATGAAAAATCCGGGCAGTATTATTTGCATCTGTTTGATGTGACCCAAGCAGATTTAAATTGGGAAAATGAACAATTACGTGAAAAGATTTTTGATATGATGCGTTTTTGGGCGGAAAAAGGAATTGATGGTTTCCGTCTCGATGTCGTTAAGAATTTACAATGATTTAGAGAAAAAAGTTCAAGCAAACAAGTGGGAGATTGGTGAACTTCTCCCATCCGAGAATGAGTTGTCTGTCATATACAAAACATCTCGGGAAACGATTCGGAAAGCATTGAATCTTTTATCCCAAAATGGTTTCGTTCAAAAATCCAAGGAAAAGGGTCGGTCATCATTGACCAGAACAAGTTTTCCTTTCCAGTGTCCGGGATTCAAAGTTTTTCCGAATTGACGAGAGAACCTCAATTAAACAGCAGAACGGTTGTTCATACACTTGGACGTTTGTATCGGGATGACCAAACTGCCCGATTTTTGAAAACCGACCCGACCGATTCGATTTGGAATGTCGTTCGAATCCGTGAGATCGATGGAGAACGCATCATCTTGGATAAAGATTATTTTAATGAAAAATATGTACCGATGTTATCAAAGGACATCTGTGCCGAATCGATCTATGATTATATTGAAAACAAATTAGGGCTTGTCATCGGTTTTGCGAGAAAAGAAATCGTTGTGGAATGCCCTACAGAAGAAGACCATGAACTATTGGACTTGGAAGGTTTTTCAAATGTGGTTGTCATCCGAAGTAAAGTCTATTTAGAGGATACTACCTTGTTTCAATATACCGAATCCAGACACCGGACCGATAAATTCCGCTTTGTCTACTTTGCAAGAAGAGTAAAAGCAGAATAAAGCAACCTTATCTCAATGACTAAAAGGACGATCTTTTTGGCATTTCCATCGAAGTGAAAAAAGGATAATCACAAAAGAATCGGGGGCATCCTTCATTGCACTTAATAAACCAAATGTTTCACGTAACTCTTTAATACTTATTCCGTCTTTCAGACACATGTGAATATAACGTTCCAACTCTTCAACTGTATGTTTGCTATTTAAACGCATAAAAATCCCCCTAAAGTAGTTTTACTTTTTTAAGTGTCTACTTTAGGGGGAGCAAATCATTCGCTTAGAACCATTTTTATACTTTTTCTATTTTTATTCCACGATGTTGGCATTTTCCATTCCATCAAGCATTCGGTTCAATCAAACCGTATTTACCGTCTTTCCGGCGGTAAACGACGTTCGTTTCACCGGTATCATCATTTGTAAAGACAAAGAAGGAGTGACCAAGCATATCCATTTGAAGTATCGCTTCCTGAGAATCCATCGGTTTCAAATCGAAGCGTTTCGTACGCACGATTTCAAACTCCTCGGATTCTTCTTCCTCTTCTTTCACAGCATTTTGTTCCATTTCGGCGAATACATGCCGTGTGGAACCTTGTTGACGTGCTTTGCGATTGATTTTTGTTTTATATTTACGGATTTGCCTTTCCAGCTTATCCACTACTAAATCGATTGCTGCATATAAATCTTCATGTCTTTCTTCTCCCCGAAGCAGAAGGTTCGTCATCGGAATCGTGACTTCAATGCGTTGCTCATCATTATAGACACTTAAATTTACATGAACATCGGTAGCTAGTGGAGAATCAAAGTACCGCTCAAGTTTGCTGATTTTC
This sequence comes from uncultured Oceanobacillus sp., assembly GCA_938004015.1. Classification (GTDB taxonomy): domain Bacteria; phylum Bacillota; class Bacilli; order Bacillales; family Amphibacillaceae; genus Oceanobacillus. Next base: position 18,518 of record CALKWU010000143.1, on the reverse strand, counting down.
TTTTCCACATACTCTTTGATTGCTCCAGTAACTTCAATATTTTCACCGCGAATGTTGAATCTCATAAAAGTGCCCTCCCTTTATTCTTTATATATATATTATACTACTTTTCCCGATGCTTTACCTCCCTAAACGTAAAGAAAACGTAAAGGCTTTCATTGGTTTGTCTTGATAAGGCTTGATTTGACACCGCTTTCGAAGTTCACATTTTTTTAATAATTAAGTAGTCCTTTACCATAAAATGACGGATTTTGTCGATGTAATATGCTTAAAAGCCTTTCCGGCAATAAAAAAACAGCATGTCCCAGACACGCCGTTTTATTATTTTTTCCGGTCGAGAAACGTACCGTCGGAAACGGATAAATCTTTATATGGGTTCGTGTACGATTGTTGTGACTTCTTCTGCTTCTTCATTTGGGCCATTTCCATTTTGATTTCGCTGAACAATTGTTGCATCTTTTCTTCGATACCGATATTCATTTTATAAATTTTTTCACCGAGACGTCTTTCTTCCTCCGTATACGGTGGGCTGATTTCTTCCATCCATTTTCCCCGTTCTTCAATCAAGTCATTCAGTTTTTGAATGACCTCTTCCCGTTCTTTTGCGGAGATGGGATCCGCCAACAATTTCTCCAACTCCACTGTCAACTGATAAACCTTTTCCAACTTTTCCATCATTCATTAACGCCTTTTGAAAATTGTTGTTTCCTGTACTTGATGAGCGCCTGTTTCCATGTGTCCCGAAATTCCGTGACCAGTTCCAAAACTTGTTCAAGTTTTTCTTTATTGTTCTCGATATTTGCTTGTGTCAATTGTTCAAGCATGAATTCATAAAGAGGTTGGAACTGTTTCGATATTTCCACTTTCGGATCCAAGGTAATCAACAATTCGCGGATAATGTTTTGCGCCTTTTGGATGTTCGTGTTTTTTCCTTCATAGTTATTCGCTTCTACATCTTTCATCGCTTGTTTGATGAATTTGATGCAACCATTATATAACATCAATGTCAATTCGCCGCCGGAAGCAGTATTGACAGCATTGTTCTGATACGCTTGATAAGCCTTATTCAAAGTTGCCTCGCTCCTTTATTGATACAGATTCGCACTGAAGCTCATTAACATGGCCGACTGGGTGTTCATCATGGAAATCGCTCGCTCCATGGCTGTGAATTGGCGCCAATACCGGTCTTCAACTTGCTTCAAGCGCTCTTCAAAAGCCTCAATCCGTTCTTCCATTGCCTCCAATTGGCGTCCCATCGTATACATTTGGCTTGTGAAAGAACCTTTTCCTGCCCGTTCTTCAATTCGGGAAATCGTATTTTCGAGGGAATCCTCCAGACGATTGAGCAATCCTCGACTTGCGCCTTCCGAATTGTTGAAGAGCAAGTTTTGGACACTGGCGGCATCTTCTTCGAGTTTTTGGCGAAGCAATTCTTCATCAATTTCCAGTTTACCGCCGTCCATGTAGTCTTTCGTCGTCGTAATGCCGATCTCGGCCAGCATACGGAAAGCACTGTCATTATCGACAACAGTCGACCACGTGGAGCGGAAACTCGTCAAAGCGGATGACAGAATAGGATCTCTCCTCAACAATCCGCTTTTTGCCCTTTCTTCCCAAAGTTCGATTTGCCTTTCTGTCATTTCCTCCATTTGTTCGTCCGTAAGTGGCGGATAATCCCGGTAAACCGGTTCATTCAGTGCACTGTTTATCGTTTCCACCAATTCATTGTATTTATTGACGAACTCTTTGATATTTTCGACCGCTGCATCCACATCATTTGTCACAGTGAGCGTAGCATTGACCGGATTAGACGGATCCGGACCAGTGACATCATTGAATGTGAATGTAACGCCATTTAGAGTATAGCGGTTTTCCTTGGAGGTGAATTCCACTCCATTATAGATGAATTTTGCATCCGTTCCTCCGACTTCTTCATCTGAATCCATTCCGAAAAATTCAAATATCGCATTAGCATTTTCATCAAAACCGATTTCCTTGCCACCATACGAATTCTCATCATGGTTATATTTACCGGTCCTTTTCATTTCCATGATAAGTCTACCGGATACCTCATCATAATATGCACGGATATTTTCGTCCGCTTCATTGATTTTTCTGACGATCGAATCAATCGTATCGCCTTCTTCAATGACAAACTTACGGGCTTGCATACCCGCTTCCACGTTATTTTCCGGGTCTGCTTCACCATACGTATAAAAAATCATCGTCCGACTTTCTTCCGATGGGTTGTTTTCCACAAATTGCGAAATGTAATCATTGATCTCATCTCTACTCTTTACATTTTGTCCGACATTAATTGCATTCGTAGCAAGTTGTGTCACTGCGATTCTATAAACACCGTTTGGAGCAGATGATGAAGCCGTTGCTGTCACTGCACTTTCCATGGAAGAGCTGACCGTTTTCGGATTGATCGTATTGCTCGTCAATCGCATATCAGTGATCAACCGTTCGAGTTCGGCGATCTGCCGGTTGATTTCGCGATATGCATCCCGTTGCCATTCCAGTCTCGTCTTCTGTTGTTCCAGTTTTGTCAGTGGAATCCGTTCAGCATTCATCAATTCCCTGATGATTTGATCTGTATCGATTCCACTTGCCAAACCACCTACACGCATAATCTCACTTCCTTAAATTTTTCTGTCCACGAGTAATCCCATAAATTCCATCATAGCCGCATGCATATCCAATATCTTCTTCGGAGGGATTTCTTTGATCACTTCACTTGTATTCGAGTCGATGACCATCACATAATACCTTTCCAGCTTTTCGTGAAGTTCGAATTTCAGATTGCGTCGGACAGGTTCAAGAAATGTATTCAGTTCATCAACCGCTTCCAACAGTTCCTCCTTATTCAATTGACCATGCTCTACCATCTGTTGATGCCGTTCTGCCGTCTTCAAGGTGAAAGTGGAGTTTTCGGTCGCTGTTGTCTGTTGCGTACGAAAATCAGTTGGAATCGTTGTTTGGGATCCGATTCTGTCTACTGTCATCCCCATCATTCCCTTCTTCATACCTTACTTCTAATATCGGATGGTTTTGTAAATTTTGAAGGAAAATTTACAATTTATCCGTGTCATCGGCGTCTTTCACCAAATCCAACAGATCAAGAGGGATGTTGGCTGCGGCGCTGTTTTGTTCTTTCACTTCAGCATAAAGTTCTTTCCGATAAATATCGACTGACTTCGGGGCATCGATTCCGATCTTGATTTGATCGCCTTCGATGCCAAGGATTTTAATTTCAATCTCGTCACCGATCTGGATCGCTTCGTTTTTCTTCCGCGTCAAAACAAGCATCACTCCGCCTCCTTTTCAACCGGTTGAAGAGGAGTTTTCGACGAATAACGATGATCGTTCAAAATGTATTGCTTTCCGATGAATTTGTTCGCATTGATGATGAGAGGTGCCTGCAAGTTCATCGTGCTATTTTTGAAAGGTTCATTCAACGTCACGATGGCGTAAACGGCGACATCTTCTTGTTCTTTGATTTGCAAATTATTGAGAAGATCATCTTCCAATTTGATTTCATAGTCTTTGTAAAAGAAATAAGGGTTTGTTATGACAAATGCAAGCTCCTCAGTTTTTGTCGACTGGAGCAATTGGAATACGGAGTTGTTCGGCAAATCCAATATGATGAATTCTTTTTCATCCGGAAAACCTGGTAAAGCACCTGGAAATTGGAGGATTTTTGCTGGATCCACCTCTACTGCGCCTAAATATTTCGTCATCAATTTCATGGCCATCTTCCTTTCGTCATGATGAAGGCTCAACAACAGTTATGTTCAACTCATTTTTCACGGCAAGATAAGTTTCGACATGTCCCGGAACATATGTGAATTCCGGTTTGTGAATTTCCGCTGCGATTCTCGGCTTCTGTGCGTTGACATTGATTTCAACCTCAGCCGGTGTGTAATCGGTTTTTACTGAAAAAGCGGATGGGATGAATGTGATCCCTAATCGCTTCATCGGTGGATTTCCTTTTCTTTTCGCTTGTGCGACAATTGCGTTTCCACCATGTTCAATTTCCATCAGTTCCCTGCCTTCCCGGGCGATTCGTCCGATCCCTTCCTGCAATTTTCGCAGCGCTTCATCGGCAAACTCATCGTTACGTCGTAATATCGATTTGAGATCCATATCGGCAAAAGCTTCTGTCTGATCGATTGTCAATCGTCCCGGAGTCGTCGTGATGGAGATTTCAGCTTTTGGTTGTTCGATATGCATTTTCGGTAATTCCTGTTTTATTTCCAATCTGGCATTCGTCTGTTCGATGCCGATTCTCGCAAACTGGGACTGCATGTGCAATTGAGGAATTCTCATCCGTAACCCCCCCTTACAAAAAAAGCCTTTAACCCTTTCTTAAGGGCTAAGGGCTTTTCCGTTTGAACATTTATCTCAGAAAATCGAGCAATGTCGGCTGGATGATCCGCGCACCACTGGAAAGTGCCGCACGATGGATGCTTTCTTGTGTGATGAGTTTCGTGATCGTTTCGGCATAATCGATATCCTCATTTTTCGATAGCGTCGATGTCGCCACAATTTCATGTTGGCTCAACCGGTTCTCGATCAATTCCAACCGGTTCATTCTGGCACCGAGTTCCGCCCGTGAATTGAGCACCCGGTTGATTGCTCCGTCCAATTCATCAATGCTGGCATCCAACGGTTCATCCAAGTCGCCTTTTAATTTATCGGAAAAACGCTGGACGATTGCAAAAAGCGAATCTTCACCGGTTCCAAACACGTCATTTCCATTGATATTCACTCTCAAGCTGGATGCTGGGCCTACTTCCAGCTCGATGATTCCGTCTTCGAAAATATCCCAATTTCCTTCTTCGATATTTTCCGGATCATACGGTCTCGTATCCGTCGCCGTACCATTGAAAATATATTTATCATTCACGTTCGTATTAGCCAAGTCCAATAAATCCTCTAAAATTTGATCGACTTCTTTGGCAATGCTTTCCAGTTCCGTTTCCCCATACGTGCCGTTGCTTGCTTGAACCGCCAAATAACGTAGACGTTGCAAACCACTGTTGATCTGATCCAATGCGGCATCCGTATTATCGTACCAGTTATGGACCTCACTCGTATTCCGTTGATATTGTTCAATCCGGTGAAGTTCTGTCCGGAAACCGATTCCCCGCATTGCAGCTACAGGATCATCCGACGGGCGGTTGAATTTTTTTCCCGTGTTTAATTGATTGAAATACTTGTCCAACTCGGCATAACTACGGTTTAAATTCCTCAACAAATTATTGGATAACATACTCTGTGTCACGCGCATTGTTCAAACCTACCTTCCTGCAAGTCCCATATGATTGATGATCCGGTCGATCAATTCATCGGTTGCCGTCATGGTCCGGGCAGCCGCGTTGTAGGCATGCTGGAACTTGATCAAATTCGTCATTTCTTCATCCAAAGAAACAGAACTCACCGATTGCCGGTTGTTTTCCAACTGGGTGATGAGCACCGACGTATTCTGTTCCATTCGTTCCGCATTCGACAGATCTACTGCCAATCCACTGATCCGTTCTGCATAAAAATCCCGAATCGATTTACCATCCAAACCTTCGAGGTCTTCATCGAATAATTTCGCAAGTTCAAAAGCGAGCGAACCGTCACCCAACTCCTCGTCGGGCAGACTCGCAGCGATGTACGAAGGGTTGTTGGCGATATGGGATGCAACATTCAAACTCCAGCTGTCGGGATTCGTTTCATCTTCTTCAAAAACGAAGAAATCATTCGGTTCCACCGGACTTTCTTCCAAAGGATTTCCGGAACGGTGAAGCTCATTGAAAGCATTGGAAAAATGATACGCCATGTCTTTCAACGCTTGCTGCATTTTGATGATATCCCCTGTCACTTCTCCTTCTTCCAAATAACCGTATGCTTCAACAAGGGATTGCAATGTACCCTTCTCTTCTTCGACAATCAGGCCGTCGCCTTCCAAAAAGCCGATTTGTCGCTGTTCTCCACCCATTTCAACGACTAAACCACTGAAATAATCTCTGCCGTTCGCTTCTCCACCGATGAGCTCCAATTCGGCATAATCCAAACCGATCCCGTCGACGAGAAGGATGTTCTCTGTCGCACCGTCTGGGTTTGTCGTTTTCAAGTAAACCATGGCGACCCCATCCATTCCTTTTCCGCCGTATTCCGGTTCCGGATCATCGATATGATTTTTCCGTGAATTCTGGTAATCCACCTCAATCGGCACGATCGCCGATAATTCATCAATTAAATTATCCCGGGCATCGTACAAATCGTTCGGAGTGTAGCCGTTGATTTCGAGGGATTTGATTTGCTTGTTCAATTCATTGATGTTTTCAAGGATTAAATTGATGTCCCGTGTCGTCGTAGTGATTTCTTCTTTCAAATCACTCCGTATTTGGCTGAGTTGGCCATTTAAATAGTCGAACGTTTCACCGAGGGCGATTCCTCGTTGGACGACAACTGACCGTGCTCCGGAGTTTGTTGGATTCACCGCCAAATCTTGCAAGGAACTCCAAAAGTCATCCATCACTTTTGATAGTCCCGTTTCGTTCAAATCATTCAATACGTTCTCCATGCGTCCGAGGGCATCCGCACGCTTTTCCCAATAGCCCGCCAAACTGTTTTCCCCACGGAATTGCAGATCGAGGAACCGGTTGCGGATTCTTTCAATGGAACCGCCTTTCACTCCAGTTCCGATTTGGTACGGGGTGCCGAACCGGTTTTTTGCAGCGGTCGGTAAAGCAGTATCGGCTTCGAAATTCACCCGTTGCCTTGTATATCCTTTTGTATTTGCATTGGCGATATTATGTCCGGTCGTATATAATGCATGTTGTTGGGCAAACAACGCACGTTTTGCCAATTCCAAGCCGTGAAAGTTACTCATCGTCCGTACTCCTTTTGTATGAATTTATGCCTTCGAATCAAAAATCGAATGATTCGGCGCATCGCTAACCTGTCTGTTTTTCTCCGTATAATTCATAGATTTCAGCGAAGGATTGAGCAAATCAAGGGACAGTTGGACAAACTGCATCGATTGGTTCAACAAATCCAAGTTCAACTTTTCCTGCGCCTTCAATTCGGTGAGTGTGGTCGTCAATTCGATGACGGTTTGTTCCAATTCCGCTCTTTCACCGTCATCCTCGATTTTCTCCAAAATCTGGGTGATGGTCGCTTCCAAATCATCATGCCCATGTAGCTCGACCCACTTCTCCACAATTGCTTGCCGCGTCTTTTCCACTTCTTCGATTTTCCGTACGAGTTTCCGTTCCTTCGCTAAAATCCGTTGCAACTCATTCATATCGCCATCTTTTAGGCTTTCGGTTTTTTCCTTGGATGCATGCAAAAGTTCTTTATGGTAACCCATCATTTCTTTCAACGTTTGAATCAATTCTTGTATGGACAACGAAGGTCCTCCTTTATATTTGGAAAAGACGGCATCGATCACCGTTTCCAAAATTCGATCATTTTTTCCGCTGTTTTTTCATAATCAATTTTGTATTGTCCATCAGCCAATTGCTGTTGGATTTTCATCAATTTTTCCATACGGGCATCACTCGGTTTCCCTTTTTCTTGCAATTTAAAAGCTTCCTTGGAAATTTCGATTTCATCCGAGCGTTTTCCCGCTTTTTTAATATCAGCCTGCTTGGCAAATTGTTGCTTGTATGGATTCACATTGACATGATTCGGCCCATTGATTTTCATGAGACTTCCCTCCAATCTCATTGGATAATGATCTATAGAAGCGAATTGATCATCATCTGGTTAATTCTTTTATCGGCATCATCCATGTCATTTTAAAGGGAATTTCATTTTTTATGTTTGTCGATCGTGAAATAGACGCTTTCCCTCTCTCTTTCTTCCCGTTCTTTTTTAATTTGCTCTTCCCTTTCCAGGATTTCCAAATCCTGTTTCAGTTCCTGCTGACAGTTTTTGCAAATTTTCCCCGTCGTGATGCCTCTGCCGCATCTTTCACAAGGGTACGACAAATTCGGAAATTCTTTCGGAGTCAAACGTCTTTCTTTCACGAACTTCATAATCAATTCTTCATCGACACCAGTGGCTTCTACAATTTCCATGACCGTCGCTTCTCTATTTTTTCGTTCCCTCAAAAATTCATAAACTTTTTGGAAAGCCTCTTCCTCTTCCCGATAACAATCTTGGCATATGTCACGGACTGTCTTTACGTATACCGCTCCGCAACGGGAGCAATTCGCTAATTCAGCCATCACGATTTCCCCTTTACTTATGTTTCTACTTCAATTATACCAAAATTTCATCCACGGATGAGGGTCAATGCGTACACTTCCGGACAACCACTCGCTGCTAATGATGATGCAGCATGTCTTAGAGTTGTACCGGTCGTATAGATATCATCGACCAAAAGCACTGGTTTTTTGATTATCTTTACCGCAAGGAAAGGATTCTTTGTGTTGATCCGGTCTTCACGGGTCTTTTTTGCTTGTTTTTCTCCTTCCGTTCTCTCAAGTAAGCATTCTGTTTTCACCGGTAAAAAACGAGCAAGCATTTCCGCTTGGTTGAATGCTCTTTCCATCAGACGCTTTTCACTAAGAGGAATCGGAACGGCGATGACGTCTTTTTTCATTTTGAATAGAATATCTTGATAAGCTTGTTGCATGTAGGGACGGAAAATTTCCCCGAGCACAAAATCCCCACGATATTTCCATTTGCTGATCACTTCTTGGAGAAAAGGATTATAACGGAAAACAGAATGATTGAAAACAAGTGGATCATTCGATAACGCTTCTTTCCACCACTTACAATCTTTACAAACTGTTGTTTCCGATTCCCTGCTGCATTTTTCACATCGATTTCCGCGAAGGAATTCCAATCCGTTTATGCAATCGTCACATAATCCCGTCAGTTTTTTTAAAAGAAAAACATCACTCCAACTGAACTGGTTGTCCATTTCAGAAAAACACCAAAGACAATGCAACTTCAAAATCCTCCTCGTTTATTCATTTGTTTAATGGAATAAATCGCTTCGAGCATCGCTTCCGTCTTTCCGTCATGGAAAAATACGACCTCACCTGTCGGATCATTGGCATTCCTTCCAGCTCGCCCGGCAATTTGGACAAGTGCCGCTTCATCAAACACATCATGACCTGCATCCAATACGACGACATCAACGGAAGGGAACGTCACTCCCCGCTCGAGAATCGTCGTCGTGATGAGGACTTGCAACTTTTTTTCACGGAAAGCCGTTACTTTAGCTTCTCTACCCGGATCACTAGCATGGACTGCATCCAATGCTTCAGAGTTTTTGATGACGTCGTTGTCTTTCAGGATTTTCCGTAAAGGAGTTTTCAATCGTTCGGCCAGTTTGATGGTGGGCACGAAAATAAGCAACTGTCTCTCCTGTCTTTTCCGTTTTTTCAACCAATGGATAAAAATAGATGGAAGTTTTAAAGCTTGCAAATCCTTAGCAAGGGATGTGCACATATGAAGTGTAGGGACTGGCAGTGGATGTCCGTGGTAGCGCACAGGAACGAAAACATGAGGCAATCGTCCATTATGGACTCTACGTTTTAAATTTTTTCTTGGGGTGGCCGTAAGAAAAATGGTCGTGCATTGAGGTTTTTCCGCTCGGTTTTGGGCAAAAGGTAAGGAAGGATCCGCGTGGAATGGAAATGCATCGACCTCATCGATGATCATCACGTCGAATGCTTTTCGGTAGCGGAGCAATTGGTGGGTAGTGGCAATGACGAGCTGCGCATGATATTCTTTTTCGTCGCTTCCTCCGTATAACGCTTGAATCGGAACATCTTGAAAGGCATCTTCCAACCTCGGTTTCAATTCTCTGACGACATCAGCCCGAGGCGTCGCTAGACAAACCCTCATTCCCTCTTCCAGCGCTTTCGTCATTGCCGGAAAAAGCATCTCCGTTTTCCCTGCCCCACATACGGCCCAGATTAAGATTTCCTTTTCCCGGTTTTCGATTGCTTCCACAATCCGCTGGGCAGCTTTCTCTTGGGCAGACGTCAATTCCCCTTCCCATGAGCAAGGATTTTCATGCCTTGGCCATACATAAGGAGAGCCTTCCCAGTAATAGAGCAACTCACACTCCATCATCCTCCCCATTTCAATGCAATTCCGGCAATAAAGGTGGTTTTTTCTGCAACGTGCACATGAAAGGCGGGCAAAAAAACGAGCATCAGTGTTGCCACAACGCATGCATTTTACTGATAGGAAGTCTTTTTTCAACGCAGGAATCGCCTTCATTAGATTTTCAGATAGAAGATGTTGAAGAAGGTCTTCATCTAAAGAAATTTCATCCCGGCGAAGCAATCTACCATCTAACGCAGCGATGTGATCCGGAGTCAACATGACATTTTCTCGCGTCTGTTCTTTCATGCTTTTCCCCTCTCACCATTGAGAATGACGCCGTAAAATTCACCGATGAGGACCGTCTTCCCGTCCTCGTTGTCGCTTGTAAAACGAGCAAGAATCGCCATTCGATCCTTTTTCTCACGTTCATATTTTATTATTTCCACACGGCAACAGATCGTATCTCCGGTGAAAACCGGCCGCAAAAATTCAAAAACCATCTTACGGGCGAGCACATCATTGTCACCACCTACTTTTGTCGGTAACGTTGCCGTCAACAACCCTTGAACCATTAGTCGTCCTTGCTCATCTTCGTTTACATGGTGATTTCCCTCATCTTTCGATAATTCCGTAAATCGCACGACATCTTTATTCAAGAATTTCCGCTCAAATGCAATAATATCGCCGACTTGTAGCATGATCGGCACCTCCCGAAAATTGAATATTCCGATTTTTCCACCTATTATAATGAAGATGAGAGTTTTTGTAAAGCTTTCCATATGAAAAAGCCCGGTATCGTTCCGGGCTTAATCTTCAATATCATATAATCATTTCTCGTACCAACCGACACCGAGCGCCCCTTCACCTAAATGGGTGCCGATGACCGGCCCAAAATAAAAAATCGATGTGTCGATGTGCGGATATTTTTCCTTGAATTCTTTTTCCAGTTCAATTGCGGAAGTTTCATCATTCCCATGGATGAAACCGACTTTCAAATTTTTCCCTTTTGCCGCTTCTTCTTCCAGCATCCCCATGATGCGATTGAGAGCTTTTTTCCGTGTACGGATTTTTTCAAAAGGGACGATTTTTTTGTCGACGAAGTGGAGGATCGGTTTGATTTTCAATAAGCTTCCGACAAGTCCTTGGGCATTGGAAAGCCTTCCGCCTCGCACCAGATTCGTCAAATCATCGACCATGAAGTACGCGCGCATCGTTTGTTTCATTTCATCGAGTCTTGCGATGATTTCTTCCGGCGTCTTGTTTTCCTTGCTTAATTTCACCGCTTCAAAGCAGTAAAACGCTTGCACAAAACAACTTGCCTCAGAATCATAAGGGTATACGTCAATCCCTTCCACCATTTCGCCAGCGCTGACGACCGCTTGATATGTACCGCTGATTTCACTGGACAAATGGACGGAAATGACTGCGTCGTAATCTTTTTTCAACTCTTCCAACTTATCCACAATGTGGCCGATCGACGGTTGGGATGTCGTCGGCAATTCTTTTGCTTTTCTCATTTTTTCATAGAATTCTTCTGTGGAAATATCGATTTCTTCCCGGTAAGATGTATTGCCAAATACGACACTTAAAGGAATCATATGGATGCCCATTTCTTTTCGGACATCTTCAGAAATATATGCCGTACTATCGGTCATTACAGCAACTTTCATCTGGCACCTTCTCCTTTTTGTTTTTCTGTTTCTCAAGTCTCTTCGTATGTATGCCTCATATTCTACACGAAAACCGGAAACAATTCATCCAAAAAAAAGAAACACTTCCATAAAAAGTGGCGGATCCTGCCATTTCAACCGACACCAGAACACTCAAAAATCCGAACGTTCCATTTGTACCGCTCCGGAGTAATACAGGCCTGATGCAAACGCATGCATGAGCATGTACCAAAAACAGAGGATATTTCCAATACGCTTGTGGAACAATTCGGATTTTCATAAGTAACTTGTATTTTTATTCAAAATGATTTACCGTACTTCGACCCAACCATTTTTAATCGCTGTGACAACTGCTTGGGTACGGTCGTTCACATTCATCTTCTGCAAAATGTTGCTGACATGGTTTTTCACGGTTTTTTCACTGATGTATAGTGTTTCTGCGACTGCACGGTTGCTCTTCCCATCAGCAAGCAATTGAAGTACTTGGCATTCCCGTTTTGTCAACAAATGCAATGGTTTTTGATATTCTACCCTCTGGTTGGAACCAGAAGCATTGTCTGAAGCAAGACGGCGATATTCTTTGACCAAGTTGTGGGTCACTTTCGGATGCAAATAGGAGCCGCCTTCACTGACGACCCGAATCGCTTCAATCAACGAATCGGAATCCATTTCTTTCAGCAAATAGCCTTGGGCACCTGTTTTCAATGCATGGGTGACATAATTTTCATCATCATGGATGGAGAGGATGATCACTTTCGTTTCAGGAAAATAGCGGACGAGATCTGCCGTCGCTTCGATTCCATTAGCATTCGGCATGTTGATGTCCATCAAAACGACATCCGGTTCATTTTCCTTCACCAGTTTAGCCGCTTCCGTGCCATCATTTCCTTCCGCCACGACTTCAAAGGATGGTTCGAACTCCAAAATCCGTTTGACACCTTCACGAAACAACTTATGATCATCAATCAAAACAATTTTAATTTTTTCGTTCGTCATTTTCCTGCCTCCCAAAATCATTTTTTCTTTTTTGTAGTGGGTCTCATTAGCTATTTATTCGGTTACAATAGGTACGCGGATCATCACCGTTGTCCCGACATTCAGTGTTGACTTTATTTCAATTTCACCACCCAGCATGTCCACTCTTTCTTTCATGCCCACAATTCCGAAGGAGTTTTCCTTTTCGGCCCCGACTTCAAAGCCAGATCCGTCATCCTTGATGACCATGACGATATATTCCTTTTGGATCTGCAATTTCACTTGAATCAACATCGGATCGGCATGTTTGATTGCATTTTGGACGGATTCTTGCATCAATCGGAACAAAGCGACTTCGTATTTCGGATCCAATCTCCTTTCTTCCCCGATGACGGTAAAGTCAATCTCCAAGTCATGGAAATCGGATAAATTCGCAATATATTTACGGATTGTCGGAATCAGGCCTAAATCATCCAAGGCCATCGGGCGCAAATCATAGATGATTTTCCTCACTTCATACAATGAGGAACGGACCATCTTCCGTACGTTGTAAATTTCCGATATGGCATCATCGACGGATTGTTCGTTCAATGTCCGTTCGATGATTTCCGAACGGAGCAGGATATTGGCCAACATTTGTGCAGGTCCGTCATGAATTTCCCGTGATAGTCTTCTGCGTTCTTCTTCTTGCGCTTCGATGATTTTCAGACCGAAAGCTTGTTTTTCCTTAGCTGACTCAATTAATTCGTTGACATGGTAGAAATCATCTTCCAAATAGTTCTCAATAACGGAAATTTTGCTCGTCACACGTTCTGCTCTCTCTATTGTACCATACAACCGGACGAGCCTACGCTGCAGAAAATCACGTTTATTGCGGAGATGTTCTTCCTTTTCTCTGATCCTCACAAGTTCGGTTTGCAAACGATGGGTATCTTCATAAACTTGATGGATATCTTGTTCGGAATAGAGATCGAACTCCTTGCTCACTTTAGCAAGTCGTTTTCTTGATGCACGAACTTGTTTTTCCAATTCGTCCCCTTGATTTATGTAGTCCAGAACAAGTTCTTTCGTTTGTTCCAACTCGATTTTCAGGGTTTCATATTCATGGCGTGCCTCTTCACTTATGTTGAAGATTTCCGTTTTACTGCTCTTCACTACACGGACCATTTCGTCGATGATCGAATCAATTGCTTTTTCTCCGGTTTCCATAGCCATGGATAACACCACCCTATGTTATAATATACGTGACTATATTTATTTTTCATGGGATTTATGACCTGTTTTTGTCGTTTATTGCCATTTTTTCATCTTTTACCCGAAAAAAGTTGATGTCCTATCCGATTACCACCCCAAAGTCCCCAATGTTAAGGAGTGATTTAATGCTACCATATTATTATACCGTAAAACAAGAAGGGCAGGATGAAATCATCATCCAGAAATCCCGTTTCATCGGTTACGTGCGTCGTGTCGAAACGGAAGAAGAGGCTCAAGCCTTCATCCAAGAAATTAAAAAAAAGCATCATGATGCTACCCATAATTGCTCATGCTACATCATCGGCGAAAATGACGAAATCCAAAAAGCGAATGATGATGGTGAACCGAGCGGCACTGCAGGAATTCCGATGCTTGAAGTATTGAAAAAACAAAATTTGAAAGATACAGCTGTCGTCGTTACCCGTTACTTCGGCGGAATCAAACTCGGTGCTGGTGGTTTGATCCGTGCGTACGGCAACACGACAAGTCGAGCGATTAAAACGACAGGTATCGTCAAACGCATACTTGTCCAAGGTTTTTCAGTAACCGTCGACTACGGTCTGCACGGAAAGTTGGAAAACGTCTTACGGGATTCCGATCATATCTTGGAAACGATCAATTACACGGACAACGTCGAATTCATCGTATACGTTGAAGTTGGAGAAAAAGATGTTTTCCAAGATTGGATCATCGACTTGACAAACGACAAAGCGAAGATTGGCATCCTCGAGCAAAAATATATCGAAATCGATGTCGACAGCACGTCAGAATAAACCGAAGTGGCTTTCCTCTAAAAAAACAGGATATAACCAAATGTAAGAGCATGTTCAACAAGCGTCCCGAATATAAGTTTTCACCGGACGGAATGACGTATATTGAAGCTCAAATGGCAAGGTTATATCCTATCCTTTTTTCATTTCATAATTTGATCCCGACGTTCCACGCCGATATTGTTGGTAAGCTCATCCACCAATGTCCGAATCAACTCTTCGGATGTCTGAATCCTTTCTTTTTCCGTTTCATTGATGATTTTTTCAAGCATGAGTTTGTACTTTTCTTGTTCACTCATTTCCCGTTTCCCACCCTTACGCAGAAAGAAAATAGATATCGTTCCAATCACTTTGCATCGTATGATGAATTCCGCAAATTCTTATTATTAAAGACATTATACAACTTTTCTCACAGATGTCCATTTTTTCTATCAAATTTTATCGATGATTAGCAATTTATGTTGTTATAGCTTCATATAGAACAGTATATGCAATGAGGGAAAAAACGGAAAAAGAAAAATGGAGGGTCACTCCATTTCTTGGTCTTTTCTCCATTTATAAAATTCCAAAAATTCTTTGAATTGTTCTTTCGACACGCCGGATCCCATCGCTTCCATCACAATTTCAAGCCATTCTTCATCTAAATCTTCTATTTTGACTTCACTCGCATCATATAGAAGATCGTTCACCGAAACCCCTAATGCTACACTGACTTTTTCCATGAACTGAATGGATGGGTTCGTTTGCTTGTTTCGTTCAATTGAACTTAAATAGGATTTCGCGACACCCGCTTTTTCTGCAAGTTCGGAAATGGACATGTCTTTTTCTTTACGTATCTTTTTAATTCGGTCGCCAAGCAAACCAACTCACCTACTTTCAACCGAATTATATCATAATACAGGTGAGTCTTCTATCGTTTGTTTCAGTTTCTGTTGTTCTTCTTCAAGGAAAAAACGCACCTCTTCTTTTTTGATTCCAAGTTCTTTTGCTTTTACAATCAACAATAACCATTCCAAATCCATTGTTAATGCTTCCTTCGTTTTTTCCACTACTCAGCCCCCCGTTTATTTTCATTGTTATGGATAAGCTAAGCCGTCCTAGCCTCTAAGGTGAATGCGGACCTGTCCGCCGTTTCTATTATACTATATAATAGACCGAATAATTTGACTTATTTTGTCGATTTGTTGTTTATGATCCTTCAAAAGTCAACAATGATCTGCAAAACGGAAAAAAACTGATAGTTTTGAAATTAGCGGGTTCCGAGCAATCGTTTCAGGTGGATTCCAGGCTGACCCCTGCAATGGATCATGTTGAAAAACTTTTTATAAGTAAAAGTTCGACTAAATATGCGATAGAATAAACCAGAACCACTATGTGCTCCGCATCTTTCATCGATTCGGCTTTTACGGCTGGAGAAACTGTAACAGCGAAAACGAAAATAAAAAGTTAAACTATCTTTCCATTTCCCGTCCATCGCCATTTACCCCTTTTTCCATCAAAACCCTATCCATTTGTTTCGGTAGATTCGTTTTGTTTGCTCTTTCCATCAAGGTTCCGTATAGCCATAAATATCGTAATCAAAGAATACCCGACCATGACCATTCCCGGAAATACAAGAAACACCAAAGCGCCATTCGGTGATTGGGCAAACGTCACAATATAACCTGCATAAGGAATGGTGAATCCATGATAACTTGCAATGACATTGGATGCGAGCACTGGTTCACGATCCGGACCATCATTATTGTCCCCCTTCGTCGTATAGATAGTGCCCTCAGCGGTTTCCTTCACTTCAATAATCCGGTGGGTAACGAGCCTGTTTTCGGATTCCTTGAAAGTGATCACATCACCGACAGCAAGGCTGTTTTTTTCTTCATCTGTCAAGGTCTTAACGGCGATGATTGACCCGGTTTGGATCTCCGGCTCCATCGAACCAGAGAGGACCGTTTTAATTTGATACCCGAATACATTCGGTTCTCCCCCTTGCATCTTTGCCGTGACGACAAGGCCGGCAACCGTTATGAGCAAGATGATGAGAACGGTGGAAATCAATCGATTCAACCATTTAAAAGCTTTCTTCATCTGTTCGATCCCCCTCCGAATCCTTATTTGACATTGTTTCTTCCGATGTCGGTTCCTGTGGCGTTCCATTCTTTTCCTGTTCATCCATATCTTCTGGATGTTGTCCGCTATTTTCCTGTTCCTTTTCATCTGCCACTTCCTTTACCGTTTCAGTTTCTACGGCCTGGGCTTCCCCATCTTCTATTGAATTTTGCGGCGGGACAGTGTCTCGGAAAAAATCTTCTGTCCGGTGCCATCCTTCACTGGCTTCATCTTCTGCATGGATGAAACTCGTCACCTCATACGACTCAATGAAAACCGCAACGGTAGGAGTTTGGATATAATTCACAAGGAACAGCGACAAATACCATATCATCGTGAGCTTGATGAAAAAGAAATGATGCCGATGGGATTTTTGCACACGGAAAATTCTCACTTCCTCCTCCACCTTTTGATCATTCTATTCGTTTACTGTTTGAACCGCTTCAAAAGTCCAATACAACTCCAATGTATTCCCCTGGTATTCATTTTGATTTTCTTCCGTCATGATGAATTCAAACTCGGCATAAACGTCCAACGGTTCGGAATCCGCTCTCAGTAATTCAGCCAAAACGATATCTTCTTCCTTCATTTCTTCCAAGGACAGTGGGTGTTCCAATACAGCTTCTTCACCAACTTTGATCGTATTCACCAAAATTTGCTTGGCAAAACCGTTATCATCTTCTTTCCCATCCCGGTTGTAAGTCGTATGTTCTGAAAACAACGTGATTTTCTCCATATCCAATGTTCCGGCATTTGTGATGGAAAAACGATGCTCCAAAACGTCCCCTGGTTTGATATGGTCAAATTCAAATAATACACCGTCATCGACATCACTGATATCCAGTTCCAAGATACCCGATTGGAATTGATTTTCCGTCGTCAATTCTGCAGTGAAATAAGCGACAGTTCCCCCGCTGACGAGTGCAATACCGATGAAGCCCGTTACGACAGCCATCATCATATCTTTTTTGATCCCCAATGCACTCCCTCCTCATCCGAAATATGTATCACTTTTTCCATTATGCAGAAGAGAAGAGGACAACGCCTCTTCTCCTAAATGATGAACATATCATTTCAATTCGCCTTCAGTTTGATGGGCAGTGAATGTCCACTCAAGTTCCAAAGCATCCCCTTGGAAATGATTTTGATCTTCTCCGTTATCGACAAATTCGAAGGCAACGTACATAAGATCGCTATCCCCGGCAGGAAGTCCACTGTCTTCTCCATTCAAACCGAGCAACCAAGTGACCCATTCTTGAACATTTTCAACCGCATCCGGAGTCATGTTTTGCAAATCATACAACGTTGTCTCTGCAATGACGTCATTGTAATCCCCAATGGCCCAACCATCACCTGTTTTATCCGCATTTTCTAAAAACAACACTTTAATATGTTGACCGAAATCATCGTCCCCATTATCACCATTCACATCCATGACATGATAGGATGTCTCCAAGTCGATAGAAGAAATATCTAAAGAACCATTATTCTCCAGTACAAATTCACGAACCATGACATCGCCTGGTTTCAAATTGTCGACATCAATGATGACAGTTGGATCTGCCGATAAGTCAAGCGTTCCTGCCGCAAACGTGTTTTCTGTCGTTTCTGTATCACTGAAATAGGCGAAAGTCCCTCCACCAATTAATGCCATCCCTAATAGAGCAGTCATAAT
>CALKWU010000142.1 GCA_938004015.1 uncultured Oceanobacillus sp. | reverse complement strand
GGCCGTAGCTTCGTTTTCATTCACGAATACTGCGTCACCTGGTGCGACATCGACACCATCCAAGAGTGAGTCTGGAATGACAATCATTGGTGCAATCAGTGCTTCATCGTCAGGTATGAGATTTTCGTTAAATGCGATGATTTGTTCGAGATTGGCTTGGACCATGATTAAATCAATCATCGTTTCTTCATACTCAATACTTAGTCGATCGAGACTCGCTTTGAATTCTTCTGCATGTGCTTCGTCCGGAATGGAAAAATCATAAATGACCGATTCTTCCACCGATTTTTCAACGTTATAGTATGAAATATACGCTAAAGACAAGAGCCCGATCGCCAATGCGGACACGGTGGTGATCACCGTCAGCAATAAGGAGTTCGACTTCATCCGGAACATGATCGAGGACAAAGACAGAACTTTATTCAACGACAGGTAACCCGCATCCCGTTTACGGACGAGATTGAAAATGAAACTGATGGAACCTTTATAAAAGAGATAAGTTCCAATGATGACGAGCACAAGAATGGTCAGCATGAAATAAAACATATAAACCCAGTTGTAAAAATCGCTGTCAAACAGCTTGGATGAGAGAAAATACCCCCCGGCAATGCATAAGATCCCGAGGATGCCGACAATCATTTCCCAAATGGAAACTTTCAATTTCTTCCCTTCCGATGCCGCCGTCGCATGGAATAACGTCAAAATCCGTTGCCTCTTGATATAAACCGCATTACGCAACATGATGAGCACATAGACACCGGCAAAGACGATGACCGTTTGGATCAATGCTTGCATTGAAAAATTCAGTTGTGCGACTTCATCAATCCCAATTGTGCGGATCAAAATCATCATGAGCAATTTGGATGAAACAAAGCCGAGAACAATCCCGATCACGAGCGAACCAAAATATAACAGCATATTTTCCGCACTGATCAAGGTGAAAATTTTGCCCTTTTTCATTCCGACGAGCTGATACAAGCCGATTTCCTTTCCCCGGCGTTTGATGAAAAGGTTATTGGCATACAACAAAAAAGCAATGACAATCACAATGAGAATAACCGATCCTGCTTGTAACGCGGCTTCTCCTTTGATCGACCCTTCGACTTCATCCATTGTCGGGTCATGCTGTAAGGTGACGAAAGAAAAATACAGAGTGACGTTGAAAACAAGGGCAAACAAGTACAAGGAGTAATTTTTCAAGTTTTTCTTCAGGTTGCGCCACATTAATTGTTTAAAGCTCATGCTGCACCCCGCCTAACACACCCTGGGTCTTGATGATATCTTGGAAAAACGATTGTCTCGTTTCATCGCCTTTATTCAATTGGGTGAAGTTTTGTCCGTCTTTAATGAAAATCACCCGATTGCAGAAGCTTGCGGCCAACGGGTCGTGGGTGACCATCACAATCGTGCTGCCGAGCTTTTTATTCAAGTCGCTCAATTTATTCAGCAAGTCGGAAGCGGACTTGGAATCGAGTGCTCCCGTCGGCTCATCGGCAAAAATGATGCTCGGATCATGGATGAATGCCCGCGCTGCAGCTGTCCGTTGTTTTTGTCCCCCGGAAATTTCAATCGGGTATTTATGTTCTACATCCAAAATTTCCAACTCTTCTGCTGCCAACTGGAATCGTTTTTGTGCTTCCTTTTTAGGCATTTTCTTGACAGTGAGCGGCAGCATGATATTTTCTTTCACGGTCAATGTATCGAGCAGATGATATTCCTGGAAAATAAAACCGAGATGGTTTTTTCGGAACTCCGCAAGCTCCTTATCTTTCATCTTTGTAAAATCTTGTCCGTCAATTTGAATCGTTCCTTGACTGACCCTATCGATGGACGAGAGGACGTTCAAAAGCGTCGTTTTTCCGGAACCGGATGGGCCCATGATGCCGACGAATTCCCCTTTTTCCACTGTCAGGTCAATGCCTTTCAAAACTTCTTGGCGGTTGAATTTATTCCCATATGTTTTTTTGATATTGTTTGCGATCAATAAACTCATGTCAATTCCTCCTTCTTCACCTCCATCTTACGGAATAGCCTATCCCTTTTCCTTCGATTCAACGAACAAATGAAGAAAGCATGTGACATTTTTGTCACACGCCTGTCATGCGCAACAGATCATTCTCTTTTGCGAAGCGGAGGGTGAACGTGCTGCCTTCCCCTGGGACAGAAGAAACGAGGATCTGCATTTTTAAGGCATCGGCTGCTTTTTTCGCCAAATAAAGCCCCATGCCCGTTGCCATCGCCCGATCATGCTCTTCGGTCGACGTAAAGCCTTTTTCAAAAATCCGTTTCAAATCCCTTGCTTCAATCCCCGGTCCGTGATCGCTGATTTCCAGATGGACGAGGGAATCGTACCGATGACTGCGGATGGAGATCTCACCGTTATCGGTGTATTTCACCGCATTCGTCAAAATCTGCCGTATGATGAAACGGAGCCACTTCGCATCCGACAACACTTCAGTCACTTCCAAATCCACGTCAAACCCAATGCCTTTTTGGATGCACCAAGAACGCAAATTTTTAATTTCTTCAAAAATAACCGGTTCGAGGGTCAGTTTTTCGATATACAAGTCGTTTTCAATGACAGTCATCCGCTTTTGATGCAGTTTCTGGTCCAACAAATGGTCAATCCGTAGCCATTCGAACATCATGTCTCCTTTCCACTTGTCGTCGGGAATTTTTTCAATCATCAGTTTCATCGCCGTCAGCGGGGTTTTGATTTCGTGGATCCAAGACAACATGTCATCTTTTTCTTCTTCCAATAATTGTCGTTTTTCCTCAGTCGTGACGATGAAATGTTCCCGTTGTTTTTCCAGCGCTTCTTGGACGATTTTTTCAAAAGGGGCACCCGCTTTTTTCAAGGAATGGATTTCTGTTGTCGGATGCCATTTATCCACGTCTTGAAAAAAAGCCGTCTCCCGCTGATAGCGGATGGCGAGAAAAACAAGAAAAGCGATGAAAAGCAACAGAGCAATATAAGCCATTGATGAGAATGGGAGTGAAGGATCGAGATAGCCGATAAAGAGCAGCATCAGTTCCGCAAAGAGAAAGAAAAATAGCCATGCTGCCCGCTCTTTCAGAAAACGTTTAAGCATCTGGAACCTCCTTTGCGATATACCCCATCCCCACTTTCGTCTCGATGAAAGTTCCGAGTCCAAGTTCATCGAGTCGCTTCCGGAGCCGGTTTACATTCACAGTTAAAGTATTATCGCTCACAAATCGTTCATCGTCCCACAGATGTTGTATCAATTTTTCCCGACTGACGACTTGATTTTTCTGTTCGATGAGATGTTTGAGGATGAGGATTTCATTCTTAGTCAATTCAATCTTTTGTCCATCTTTTTCGATGGTGTTTTTTAAAAAGTCGACCGTTGCTCCATTCCATGTTTGGATGCTGACTTCTTGTTTTATGTTGTAGTCATACGTCCGTCTCAGCAAGGCTTGGATTTTCGCGATGAGAACGTCAAAATGGAACGGTTTCTGGATATAGTCGTCAGCTCCAAGCTGCATCGACATGACCATGTCAGTCGGATGATCCCGGGATGATAGGAAAATGATCGGGATATTGGAATGGGAACGAATCATCCGGCACCAATGGAAACCATCGAACTTTGGCAACTGGATATCGATGATGACGAGATGAGGGTCGAGCGCTGTGAATTCCTCCATGACCTGTCCGAAATCATCAACGCCGTGCACTGCAAAGTTCCATTGGGCCAACCGCTCTTTCACTTCCCTGAACAAAGATGCATCATCTTCAATGAAAAGGATGTTGAACATAGAAACACCACGCTTTGTTTTCGTCTTTTATTTAAAGTTGTATAAACGCATTATACTATGTTTTTTATGATGAGAGTATGCTATAACGCCAGAAGTCCAGCCGAA
>CALKWU010000141.1 GCA_938004015.1 uncultured Oceanobacillus sp. | reverse complement strand
CCCTGGATCTTAATTTCAAAAAAATCAGCGGCGGCTTGCAGCGCACCTTCACGGTAATTGATTTCACCAAGCGGGGTTTGTGCTTGCAAATGGACACCGAAGATTACATCAACCCCATCGAGACAGCCATCCTCAATCATCGATTTCGCTCCGCCGGGAACTTTTTCTTCCGCATGCTGATGAATGAACACGACGGTTCCACACAAATCTTTTTTCATCCCATTGAGTGCCTTCGCTAGAGCAAGTAATGTGGCGGTATGCCCATCATGACCGCAAGCATGCATGATTCCATCCACCTTGGAGCGGAACGGTAAATCTGTTTCCTCTTGAATCGGCAAAGCGTCGAAGTCCGCACGCAACGCAACGGTCGGCCCTGGTTTACCACCTTTCAAATAAGCGACGACACCATTCCCGCCGACATTTCTCCTTACCTCATGGCCAAGTTTTTCCTGATATTCGGCAATGAATTTTGCCGTTTTTGTCTCCTGGAATGACAGCTCAGGATATTCATGGAGATGACGGCGGATTTTCACGATTTCATCATATAGTTCATCCAACCGTGAATATAAAACCTCCAACATAAAAACCCCTCCCTATGTAAATTTTATTTCTTTTCAGTCTATTATAAAACATTTTCTGGAAAAGTGGGACAAGAAGGGACAGTCCCATTTTGTCTCACTGGGCCAGCTGAAGCTTTTCACCGTGGACCAAAAGGGGATTTGGGACAAACGGGGTCTGTCCCTGATCGTCCCAGCATGTTAAACTATTAATGAAAGGATGCATCAAAGGAGGTTTTTCTATTGGGAAGGGAAATGTTTTTCTTTTTTGCTTTTATCATGTTTTTTATTTTTCCATCTCACTCAAATGCTGAGATGGTCCATACCATATCTACGGATCCCCTCCCATTTGATACGGTAACCGTCGATAGCCACATTGACACGATGATGCTTGTCGTAGATGAAGATACTTGGTTGCCAAGCATCGACATCGGCGAAAACACCTCGCTTGAATTTGATATCCCTAAAGCAAAAACAGGCGGCATTGATGTGGCATTCCTCGCTGCTTTCACCTCGGGGTTTTATGATGACAATCCCCGCTCCATCAGCAGGACACTCGCTTTATTGAACGCTCTCTATTGGACGGAAGAGAAAAACAGAGATGAGATGCAGATTGCAAAAAACGTCGCCGAAATCAACAATATCGTTGATGACGGTAAACTTGCTGTAGTGCCGACTATTGAAGGTGCGTATTCTTTGAAAGAACATAATGCAATCGAGTTGCTCCACCAGTACCATGACTTGGGAGTGAAAGTCATCGGCTTCACTTGGAACTATTCGAATGCACTTGGTGAAGGAGCCGACCGAGTATATGGCGATTCGGCAAAAACTCCTTCTGAAGGTGGCTTAACCAAACTCGGCAGTCAAGTCGTGAAGGAAATGAACCGGCTTGGCATGGTCATCGATGTTTCCCATATGGCACGCAATACGTTTCGGGATGTATTGGAAATTTCAGAAGCCCCGGTCCTTGCAACCCACTCCGGTGTGTTTGCTTTAAAAGAGCATCAGCGGAATTTGACGGATGAAGAGATGTTCGCTTTGAAAGAAAATGGCGGGGTCCTGTCAATTGTGTTTTATCCTGTTTTTTTGACAGATGATTCCTCTGCA
>CALKWU010000140.1 GCA_938004015.1 uncultured Oceanobacillus sp. | reverse complement strand
TCCCTCCTAAATTGTCTTCCTCTAGTAAATCATAAGTAAGGTTTCAAATGCAACATCGAACCTGTTACAAGTTTCTTTCAAATGTCGGCAATGATGTATTTTCAAGATGGATTATGATTTTTCATCCACTCATCTTGACATGAAAAAGGGCAGACTATTTTGCTAGTCCACCCATTTTACCCTAACAATTGACTTTTACATTAAACCCGCTTGCTTTAAAATTTGCCGTTGATCCCCTTCAGGCGGAAGGGTGATTTGTCCAAGAACGACCGATTCTTTTGCGCCAGTAGCATGCGGTACATTCGCCGATTGCTGGTGGATTGTTTCATTGGCAAGAATAGCAAAACCGACTGCCTCCTTTTCATCGGTCGTCATTCCAATCCGGTCAATGGTGAATACATCCTTATCCGGAAGCAATTCCTGCATCATCTGTACCATCGTCGAATTGTTACCGCCCCCACCACTCACAATGATTTCTCCAATATCAACTTTTGGAAAAACGAACGTCTTATAAGCATCGACAATCGAATAAGCAGTGAAATAGGTAGCTGTAGCGACTAAATCCTCTTTCGGCAAATGAGGATTAGACGTGATGATTTTCTCACCATATTCTTTACCGAACAGTTCTCGACCTGTCGATTTCGGCGGCTCTTGTTGAAAATAGCCTTCATTCATCCATTCGATAACAAGTTCCTCGTGAACTTTTCCCGTTGCAGCAATTTTTCCATCTTTATCGTACGGCAAGTTGAACAGACTGCGACATAACTCATCGATGATCATATTGCCCGGTCCCGTATCAAATGCATATACACGATCTAAAGGCGCGTTTTTCTCGAGAACGGTACAGTTCCCGATCCCACCGATATTTTGTAAAATCCTGCCCTTTTCCGTATCTGTGAACAATAGCCAATCGATGTACGGAATCAGCGGAGCACCCTCTCCCCCGGCTGCCATATCCATCGTACGGAAATTTGAAACGACGATTGTTCCGGTCTCGTAAGCGATGACTGAGGGATCACCAATCTGTAACGTCGAATCGACATATGGAGGTGGCGCTTTAGGCATATGATAGACGGTTTGACCATGGGAACCGATTAGATCTAGTTCTTTCAAAGGAATGCCTGCCTTCGTACACACTTGCTTCACCGCATCAGCAAATAAATACGAAAGCTTGAAATTGAGACTGCAAATTTGGGCCACGTTGGAGGCCTCCACATCCATCACCCGCAACAATTCCTCTTTCAACCTATCATCATAAGTTAAAGAAAGACTTTCCAATACTTCTACTCGTGTCGCTCGCCCCGAACCGTTGATGCGAACAAGCGATGCATCAATTCCATCCAAGGATGTTCCAGACATCAAACCGACGGTAAGCAATCCCATTCATTTTTCCCCCTTTTCCGCAAACCAAGCAGATTGAGCACCCGTAATGACCGGTTTTTCACTAAATAATAGAGAACATTCCCCAAAGGATCCCTCTAATGTTTTTTGAAAAACGTTCTGGACAACGTCATTTTTTTCCAATAAACTTCCTCTGCATCCGACAAAAATCGGTGGTTGCAGTGCCAAACGTCGTGCCAAGATAGAGGTTTGTTCGGCCAACCGTTTTCCAGCTTGCCTTAGTATGTCCAAGGCGTTTCCATTACCGGCATCAGCCAATTGTGCAACAAAATTGGCAAGTGCAGCGATTTCAGCTTTGGAAGAACTGTAAATGAATGATTTTATGTGTGCTGTTCCATGAAGCTGGTACGTTTTCACCAATTCCTTGGCGAGCGAAGACTTGACACCGCCTCGATCGATTTCCCGTATTAATGTTTTAAGCGCCTGAATTCCTACATCATAGGCACTCCCTTCATCACCGACGAGATGTCCCCAACCACCGACAACAAGAAAGTCCTCATGATGCTTTCCAATGACTATCGATCCTGTCCCAGCAACTGCCAAGATACCGCTTTTTTCTTGAAACAATGAATAAAATGCCAA
The DNA here is from genome assembly GCA_938004015.1 of uncultured Oceanobacillus sp. Classification (GTDB taxonomy): domain Bacteria; phylum Bacillota; class Bacilli; order Bacillales; family Amphibacillaceae; genus Oceanobacillus. The sequence goes on along the minus strand of CALKWU010000140.1, from coordinate 4,430 downwards.
CTCCGCATCGTTCAAAACGAGCACCGGTAAAGCAAACTTCCGCTTTAATGTATGGGCCACTTCACTTTTTAAATTTCCTTTTTCAATCCCGGCAATTCCGAGGACAATATATTCATATTCGTATTCTCCATTGAATTCAAGGCATTTTGCGATAGCTTTTTCAATATGTTTCTCCGCCTCAAAAAAATCAACGGCCATATTCCCTGGTCCTGTACTCACTTCGTATAAAATTGTACGATTGCGATTCATGATAGCAGCATGGGTCTTCGTTGCTCCTGCATCCACTCCGATATGAAACATGTCCCTCACCTATCTCCATTCCGAAAAAGCGAATTTACTCCAAGGTTCCAAGTAATCAATCAGAAATATTTCTTCCTCCCGGATGCGACCGACGACATTGGATTTCCCTGAATTCTCCATGTCCTTTAAAGCAATTTGCAACTCACCGGCATATTGCTTATATAAATCGCTCTCGATGATGATATCGCCTCGCTTAATATCCCGGGTATGGTGCGGTGGGAATGATTCACCACGATATTTCACCCGACTTTGTGTCGAACGGATCATGTAATCCGATACATCACCGCGAAAAAAGTGAGGCTCATCAAAGATGATCGTCCACTCTAATTCCGTCGTTTCTTCATACACTTTCACGTTGAAGGTGAGCTTTTCCCGGTTGATTTCACGCAACTGTTTCAATTCTGTTTCTGAAGCATAAGCATTGCCGACGATGACGTCATCGATCAAACCCGTCGCAAATAAATGTTTTGCTTGCACATCAATCGGCAAATTGCGATGCATCTCCAACGTTGGAAGCCCTTCCATAATGGGCCATGGTCCAAAGGTCGCGTCATGGGATGATACGAAAGCAGCAGTCCGCAATCCATTTTTCTTGAATTTTTCACTACATGTTCTAAAAAAATCATAGGACAGACCTGAATAACGATGGGGATAAAAGTTATGGCAGCCGATCAATTTGCTTCGATTCGGCTGATAGCTCAATATATTGTCGAGATATTTGGTCGCATTGCTCATATTGATTTCAATGGAAAGCCCATAAGGATTGAATGTCATTTGCGATTCTTCATTGCCGGTGAATCCGAGATCAAGGCGAATACCGTCAACACCTAAATCGTGGAAAAACGACAGGTCATCATAAGAAGCACCTAATTCATCGAAAATTCGGGGATGGATGTCACAGATCACTTCATATCCGAGCTGTTTTGCAAACTGGATCGTTTCTTTGAAGTCGATCAAAATTTTTTCTTTATCGCCATCAACGGACAAAAGACAAGTGAAAATTCGAGTGAATCCATATTTATGCGCCATTTGAATATACCGCTTATCCGCTTCCACAGTGGAATGATTCGGATAAATCGAGATTCCAAGTTTCCCCATTTTCTCTCCTCCTCAGTTCATTTTTTCTTCTAAATGATGGACGCGCTTCAATAGTTTCATCATTTGTTCAATCAACGACATTTCGCTGATTGCCGTCATTAAATGATCTTGGGCATGGACGACGAGGAGCGATATGTCTACATCTTCACCATTAATTTCCGCTTGGATGAGCTCCGTTTGTGTTAGATGCGCTTTGTTCAACGTTTTATTTGCTTCCTTCATCTTTTCATCCGCTTCCGTAAAGTTCCCATCATGTGCTAGTTGCAATGCCTCATAAGCAAGTGCCTTCGCATCGCCACCATGATAAATGATCTTGAACACGACCGATTCCACATCCATAAAAATCCCCCCAACATATCGTTAAAGTCATCATACCACATTTTGAAATTAATTTTTATGGTTTATTCAAAATATATTGATTATTAATTTCGTTTGTCCTATAATACGGGTAAATGAAAGCCTTTACATTTGTTTTTTGGAAAAGGTTGGTGACAATGAAAGATTTGCATATTAATAGATATTTATTCGGTACGGATAGAAAAACAACACCAGACTTCAGCAAAAATTGAATATCCTGCAGCTGATTAAGTTCTAGACAAGTCATAGCGTATCATAAACTATTCAATAGAAGACTAGCCAACACAAGCAAACACCTGCCATCCATTTTATCGATGGTCGATCTCATGAAAACAAAGGAGGTGAAAACATGAAAAAAGTTTTATTTGTCTGTTCAGGTGGCATGTCCAGTGCCATCGTAGTGAAAGCTTTGAAAGAAGAAGCTAAAAAACACGGAGAAGAACTGGAAGTGAAAGCGATCGGTTCGAGTGAAGTGGAAATGGAATTAAAAGACGAATGGGACGTTATTATGGTCGCCCCGCAAATACGCCATCGTTTTGACGGAATCAAAAGACAGGCAGATGAAGCGGGAGTCCCTGTCGGAGCGATTCCGCCAAATGCTTACACACCGATGGGGGGACCGGCATTGTATAAAACCCTCAAGGAATTGATTGAATAGTAAAGATGAAGAGGTGTTTAAAATGATGAATCGAATGATAAATTTCTTGGAACGTACAGTTGCTGGTCCTATGGCAAAAGTGGCAGAACAAAGGCATCTATTGGCAATTCGTGACGGGGTTGTTTCTTCCCTTCCTTTCATCATTGTAGGTTCTTTCTTTTTGCTTGTCGCTTTTCCACCGTTTCCTGAAACTTGGGCAATCACCGCATGGGCAGCGGAGAATGCGGCTGAGATTCTAATACCTTACCGAATGACGATGTTCATTATGTCTTTATATGTTGCCTTTGGAATTGGCTATAACTTGGCGAATTCTTATAAAGTCGATCCGTTATCAGGTGGACAAATTGCTGTCGTCGCTTTACTCTTGACGATTACGCCAACTGCGATCGAGGAATTGGGCTTCGTTTTGCCGATGCAATATTTAGGTGGGAATGGGCTATTCGTGACGATTATCGTCTCCATCATTGCGGTTGAAATTTTCAGGATATGTAAGCAGAAGGAAATTACGATCAAATTGCCGGAATCGGTTCCGGATTCTGTCGGTCGTTCATTTGAAGCACTTATTCCAGCCACGATCGTCATTCTTTTAATTTCCGCTATCACCGTCTTAATGGGCGTCAACTTGCACTTGCTTGTCCAAAATATTTTTGCACCGATCGTCACTGTTGGCGATAGTCTCATTGGGGTATTGATTCCAGTATTTTTAATCACACTTTTCTGGTCCTTTGGAATCCATGGGGTATCTGTCGTCGGTTCGGTAGCGCGTCCGGTCTGGGAAGTTTATTTGTTGAACAATAGTGAAGCTGCTGCTGAGGGTGCAAGCCTGTTGCCGCACATTGCTCCTGAACCGCTCTATCAATGGTTCATCTGGATTGGAGGTTCTGGTGCAACGTTAGGTCTTGTACTTGTCATGCTTTTCTTCGCTCGGTCAAAATATTTGAAAAATCTCGGGAGAACAGTTATTGCACCTGGTATATTCAACATCAATGAACCTGTCGTATTTGGTGCACCGATCGTCCTGAATCCAATTTTAATCATTCCATTCATCATCGTGCCAATTGTCACCGCAACGATTGCATTTACCGTTACATCCATCGGACTCGTGTCACCGACTTTCATACGGGCTCCATGGACTTTGCCAGCGCCCATTGGAGCGTATCTGGCAACTGGAGGTGATTGGCGAGCCATCATATTGGTTCTCGTAAATATTGTCATCTCGATCCTCATCTACTTGCCGTTTTTCAAAGTTTACGATAATAAGATGGTCGCCATGGAAAAAGGAGAGTATGAAGAGGGAAGTCAGAAAACATGAGAACGTAACATAACCGGGTAGTAAAAGGGACGAATCGATGGGAAACGGTCGAATGAGTATGATTGCTCACCATTCCTTTACGCCGTTTCCCTAAATTGTCTCCTTCTCCGATCGTACCGACACTTTGACGCTTCAATCCAACCAACGCCGAATCATACGGGAGGTATTGCTATGGATCAATTTAAGTTAATTCCCCGCATCAGTTTCAAGGGCGTCTTCATCTTTCTCATCATTCTCTTTGGTGGCATGATGATCCTTACGGTTCCTTTCGAATATTTACGACTGCCGCCATCCGTGAATTATTTTCTAAGTGGCGGCATTTCTGCTACGATTGGGATGGCACTCGTATTGACGAAAATCGATGGAAAAAAAGAAGAACAGCACTTATTGAAAAAGCGCCTATTATTGGCAGTCATCATTGGGTTTTCAGTCAGTGCATTAATGACATTCGTCTTCGGAAATGATGTCATCCAATAAAAGTTGAAAAAATTGGATGGTCGACTATAAAAGGCAACCTACACCTAAGAAAGGGAAGGTTGCCTAATGACATGTTCTTACTATTTATTTTCAATCAATCGATGCATCGATTTCTTTCACCATCTCAGCGACGGATATGAGACCGCCACCGGACAAGTACCAGTATTCCGGGTTCAAATAAAAGATTTTGTCATTTTTGTACGCATTTGTATTTTCCACCAATTCATT
>CALKWU010000139.1 GCA_938004015.1 uncultured Oceanobacillus sp. | reverse complement strand
AGCCGAGTACCAATCATTTTATATCGTTCTATAACGTAGCAGTATGATGCACCTCGCATACGATGTTAATCATTTCAGTTATTGGCGAACTGACCATTATCGATCACTGCAGGTCGGATGACGAATTCATGCTCGATTGTTTTCTCGAAAATATTGTTTGCGATTTGGTTGAAACGTCCAATCTCACCCGTCGAATAAATTTCATGGACGGGTTTTTCGTCCGTTTTATTTTGCATCTGCTTGATTTCCAAGATGGCACTCGTTTCCCTAGCTGTCTCTTCACTTGATGAAATGACCGTCACACTGCCACCGACGACTTTCTGGATGACCGGGCGCAATAATGGATAGTGGGTACATCCTAGAATCAACGTATCCATCTGATTATTTTCTTTTAACGGTTGCAATGATTGCTCCACAACTTTTTCTACTTCATGACCAGAAAAAATTCCCTTTTCCACCAGCGGTACGAATAAGGGGCATGCTAACGCAGTGATATGTAAATTGGGGTTGATCCGTTTCAACGCTTCCGGATAGGCTCCGCTGTTTATCGTCCCTTCTGTTCCGATAACCCCAATATGGGAGTTTTTCGTAGCTTTGATCGCCGCCCTCGATCCGGGATTAATTACTCCGATGACCGGTATATCCAGTTTTTCCGTCAAATCGTCCAAAGCAAAAGCTGTAGCTGTATTGCATGCAATGACGAGCAACTTGATGTTTTTTTCCAATAGAAAATCCACCATTTCCCAGGTGAACTTCCGAACTTCTTCTTTGGATCTAGGACCGTATGGGCAGCGTTTTGTATCACCGAGATAGATCAATTTTTCCCGAGGCAACTGCCGCATCAATTCGTGCATGACGGTCAATCCGCCTACACCTGAATCGATCACACCGATTGGTCTTTTCACGTTACTTCTCCTTTAATTTGGATTTTTCATTAACTTCCTTCATTCGTTTATACAATGATTCTAGAGTGTCATACAAGGCCTCAGCCTCGTCTTGTCCAAAACCCTCGAGTACTTCTTGCAAATACTGCTGCCGTTTTTCAATCACTTCATGGATAATCACTTTACCTTTATCCAATAAGCGGATTCTCACGACTCGACGATCTTTATCATCACGGATCCGTTCAACAAGTTCATTTTTTTCCATGCGGTCGACGAGATCTGTTGTCGTGCTGAACGCAAGACTGATTTTATTCGATAATTCACCAATGGTCAAGTCCCCTTCCTCCAACAGCCACTGCAATGCTACAAACTGGGGAGGAGTTATCGGATAATTATGCAAGATTTTTCTGCCGTTTTGTTTGATCATTCCGGAAATGTAGCGTAATTTTTTTTCGATTTTTACGATTGGTTTTGGTATTTCCGTTTTGTTTTCCATATGCCATCCTCCTACTCAGGAACTTTAGAATTGATATGTCGTATTAACGAATTCAAATATCCTCGAAAATTGAATGCTTTAGCTTAGTATAACAAATTTCAACAGAATACATAGCAATAACGACGAAGATTACCGAAAAAACTTCTGCCTTCAAAAACAGAAGCAACGCTTGAAAATGGGTAGTTGTGATACGCACTCATTCACGTTCTTTTCATAAGCTATAATGACTAAATAATTCCCTTCAAAACGCAGCTCTTTCCACGGAGAGCAAGGAGGGGTCATCATTTGAAGGACAGCAACTATAAACCGAAGCAATTATTGACGAAGCGAGAAAAAGAAGTGTTTGAACTGCTTGTACAAGACATGACAACAAAAGAAATTGCCGAGAAATTGTTCATTTCAGAAAAGACGGTAAGAAACCATATTTCCAACACGATCCAAAAACTGGGAGTCAAGGGGCGATCACAGGCAGTTGTCGAGCTTCTCAGAATGGGAGAGCTTAAACTATGAAAAAAACCGACTTTCCTTTACGGGAGTCGGTTTTTTATTTTGAATATTTTTCACTAGTCCAAGCGCTGGTTTTACGACACGTTTTGTTTGTCCATTTCTCGCTCCAGAACGGTACGGACGTGTTCCGGAAGGGGCTGGGATCTCTTTTCAGCGATATCCACCATGACGAGCCGTCCTCTTCCGGTTACGGTGACATCCCCCTTTTCATTTTGAGCCATATAGTGGATGTCAAAAGAAGAAGTGCCGATGCTATCCACTTTTACAAAAAATGTCAATATTTCATTGAAGTACATTTCCCGTAAATAATCGCATTGCAAATCCGCTACGATAAAACCGTACTTCTTCTTTTCCATCTCGGAAAATAATCCAAGCGACTTCAAATACTCAATACGCGCTTCTTCAAAATAAACAAAGACAGACGTATTATTGACATGACCGTACAAATCAGTTTCTGAAAATCGCACTTTTATTGGAATCGAAAATGAAAAACTTGCCCGCCATCTTTCAAAATCATCGATATAACTGATTCGTTTCAAGAAAACTTTCCCCCTGATTAAATCAAATGGTCCTCACCATGATAGGGAAGGACCATTTGATATTTATATGTTATTATACGACTTCATCACTGCCAAAGAAGCTCTTGAAAGCGTGCAGTGTTGTTGCCCGGTTCATTGCCGCAATGGAAGTGGTGAGTGGGATTCCTTTTGGACAAACTTGCACACAGTTTTGAGAGTTTCCACATCCGCTGATTCCACCGTCTTCCATCAATCCTTCTAAACGTTCAGCTGCATGCATGGCGCCAGTTGGATGAGAGTTGAACAGGCGCACTTGTGAAATTGCAGCAGGACCGATAAAGTCGGATTTATCATTGAAATTCGGACAAGCTTCCAAACAAACCCCGCATGTCATGCATTTGGACAGCTCATAAGCCCATTGACGTTTATTTTCCGGCATTCTCGGACCAGGACCGAGGTCATGCGTGCCATCGATTGGAATCCACGCCTTCACTTGTTTCAATGCGTCAAACATCCGTTCACGGTCAACGATGAGGTCACGGACTACCGGGAACGTGGCCATTGGTTCCAAGCGAATCGGTTGTTCCAATTCATCAACGAGCGCTGCACAAGATTGTCTAGGTACGCCGTTGATGACCATGGAACAAGCACCACAAACCTCTTCCAGACAGCTCATTTCCCACGCTACCGGTGTCGTCTTTTCACCATCCGCATTCACCGGATTTTGCTGGATTTCCATCAATGCGGAAATGACGTTCATATTTTTTCGATAGGGAACTAGAAACCTCTCGTCATAAGGTTCAGAATCCGGACTGTCTTGACGAGTTATGATAAATTCAACTGTTTTCTCAGCCATTGGTATTTCTCCCCCTTAGTTTACTGTCGTGTAGTCACGTTTACGCGGCTTGATCAATGAAACATCGACATCTTCGTAACTGATGACCGGACCATTGTTTTCCGGATTGAACTCCGCAATCGTCGTTTTCAAGAATTCCTCGTCATTCCGTTCAGGGAATTCCGGTTTATAGTGGGCTCCACGGCTCTCATCACGTTTATATGCACCGATCGTGATGACACGCGCAAGATGTAACATGTTTTTTAACTGACGCGTAAACATGACACCTTGGTTGCTCCAGCGGGAAGTGTCGTTGATATTGATGTTTTCCCAGCGCTCTTGCAATTCTTGGATTTTTTCATCCGTCTTGAGCAACTTATCATTTTCACGTACGACCGTGACATTGTCCGTCATCCATTGTCCGAGTTCTTTATGGAGAGCGTAAGCATTTTCATTGCCGTCCATTTTCAGCATCTCATCGAATTTCTCTTGTTCTTCACGGACTTTCTGATCAAACAATTGATCGTTCAAGTCTTCTGCGTATGTTTCAAGCCCTTCGATGTATTCGATCGCTTTCGGACCAGCGACTGAACCGCCATAAATCGCAGACAATAAAGAGTTTGCACCGAGGCGGTTTGCTCCGTGCATGGAGTAGTCGACTTCTCCAGCAGCAAAGATGCCTGGAATATTAGTCATTTGATCTTCATCAATCCACAAGCCACCCATAGAATAGTGGACGGCCGGGAATATTTTCATCGGAACTTTACGAGGGTCTTCTCCCACAAACTTCTCGTAAATCTCCAAAATTCCACCGAGTTTAACATCGAGCTCTTCCGGATCTTTATGGGAAAGATCAAGATATACCATGTTCTCCCCATTGATACCGAGCTTCTGGTTTACACAAACATCAAAAATTTCACGTGTCGCAATGTCACGTGGTACAAGGTTTCCGTATGCAGGATATTTTTCTTCGAGGAAATACCATGGTTCCCCATCCTTATATGTCCAAACTCGTCCACCTTCTCCACGTGCAGATTCACTCATGAGACGGAGTTTGTCGTCCCCAGGAATCGCTGTCGGGTGGATTTGGATGAATTCCCCGTTAGCGTACTTGACTCCTTGTTGATAAAGCTTACTCGCAGCAGATCCTGTATTAATCATCGAGTTGGTCGACTTACCGAAAATGATTCCAGGCCCACCTGTCGCAAAAATCGTTGCATCAGAACGGAACGCACGTATTTCATGTGTCTTGATATCCTGTGCAACGATTCCCCGTCCACGTCCGGAATCATCAATCACTGCCGATAAGAATTCCCAACCTTCATATTTTGTGACAAGTCCTTCCACTTCATAGCGGCGCACTTGTTCGTCCAATGCGTATAAAAGCTGTTGTCCTGTAGTCGCTCCTGCATAAGCAGTACGGTGCATTTGCGTACCACCGAAACGCCTAAAGTCAAGGAGCCCTTCAGGTGTGCGGTTGAACATAACCCCCATCCGGTCAAACATATGTATGATCCCCGGAGCCGCTTCACACATTTTCAAAACTTGCGGTTGGTTAGCCAAGAAATCGCCACCATAAATCGTATCGTCAAAATGGAGCCATGGTGAGTCACCTTCCCCTTTCGTGTTCACCGCTCCGTTGATTCCTCCTTGAGCGCATACAGAGTGAGAACGTTTTACAGGAACAACTGAAAATAAGTCTACTTTTACACCTGCTTCCGCCGCTTTGATCGTAGCCATTAAACCTGCCAAGCCACCACCGACGACGGCTATCTTTTTATTACTCATTGATTGGCTCACTCCCCTAGTTTCTTTTTATACTCCATAAGCGAACTGGATTAAAGTTCTTACCCCAATGTAGCTGACTGCAAGGAAGACCAAGAGTGCTACATAAGTCATGGCGCGTTGTGATTTTGGTGTTTGTGTAATACCCCAAGTTACACAGAAACTCCACAAACCGTTAGCAAAGTGGAATACTGCGGAAACAACCCCGATGATGTAGAACCAGAACATGAACGGATTTGTGAGGATGCCTTCCATCAAGCTGTAATCCAAATCCGCATTCCCAAGTCCTACCTGAACCCGTGTTTCCCAAACATGCCATGCGATAAAGATAAGAGTGATGATACCAGTCCAACGTTGCAGCTTAAACATCCAGTTACGGAAATATCCAAATCGACTGACATTGTTTTTTGCAGTGAACGCTATGTATACCCCTAGTACTGCATGATACAAAATCGGCAGGTAGATGATGAAAATCTCCAAAAGAATGACAAATGGAAGCCCTGCCATAAAATTCGCTGCTTTATTGAAACTTTCTTCTCCATACACGGCAAAATGGTTCACCACTAAATGTTGGACCAGGAAAATTCCGATGGGTACAACACCAAGTAATGAATGTAATCTTCTCCAGTAAAAATCACGGTTGGCTGCCATGTCTTTTTCCCCCCTTATAGATTGATAGTTTCATAAGAAGGTATCATTCAGAGATTTTTACAATAATCCCTAAAATGATACAAAATTACAACACCTTAATTGTACTTCTAAGTTGCTGAACCGTCAAGAAAACCATGTTTTTGATGGACTTTTTCAAATGATTCCAATAATATTAATTGTAGTTCTTCCTCATCATCTGCCGACCGCTTTCTTGTTTTGCTATTTCCCACACTATATTTTATGTATAATTGAAGATGAAAATGAATTGTTTGCGAAATCTGGTCGCATAACTGCATTGGAAAGGATGAATAATATGGGCAAGCACTCAGCCGATATCCCCATCTCCAAGTTGGAGGATTTGCATACAGAAGGCGCTGGATTTGACGTGCTCCGATACTTGGCACTTCCGGATTTATTAGGTGAAGAAGCCCCGACTCTTCTGTATTTCATGGGTAAAAACCTCGCTAGGAAATTCGATATCCAATCAATAGATGACATCATTTATATTTTTGATCAATTGGGAATCGGCAAGTTGGAGTTGGTGAAAGAAAAGAAAAAAGAAAAAATTTTCCATCTATTATCCGATTCTGTCGTATTGCGGTTGAAAGGTCCATTTGAAGCCGATTTCCGTTTGGAAGCCGGATTTCTTGCAGAGGCGGTGCAAAGGATTGAAGGGACGGAATGCGAATGCACTGAAGAAATCAACCGTCGCATCCACCAAATCCAGTT